>NZ_JBVIJE010000004.1:83698-415992 GCF_055581585.1 Streptomyces sp. NPDC031426 | reverse complement strand
ACCGGTCTCCGGCCGCTCACGGGCCCCAGTCAGCAGTCGCACCATACCCGCCGACCAGTCGACATCCGACGTCGGCTCGTCCACCCCCCCCCCCCCCCCCCCCACTCCCCCCCCTATCCCCCCCCCCCCCCCCCCCCCCCCCCCCCCCCGGGCCCCGGCTGTTATCGGCCATGGGGCCGGTGAGGTCACAGAAAGGTCTCTTACGGGGTACTGACTCAGCCTTGGTGATGTGGCTAACATCACGCCAGCGCGGCGATGTTGCCGCGTCGTTACGGAGGTGCGACGTGCTGCCAGTACGGGGACGAGACGGCCGTGCCACCGGGGCTGCGCACATCCTGCGCGTCCGCACCGCGTGGACACCGGTCGGGGACGGCGAGTTCTACTGCCCCGGCTGCGGAGGCGACCGCAACTACCAGCGGCTCACCGGCCGCCGCCGACTCACCCTGCTCGGTGTGCCCCTGCTGCCGCGCGGCACCGCGGGCCCGGTCGTGGAGTGCGCCGCCTGCCGCCACCACTACGGCACCGACGTCCTCGACCATCCCACCACCCGCCGCTTCTCCGCGATGCTCCGCGACGCCGTGCACACCGTCGCCCTCGCCGTGCTCGCCGCGGGCGGCACCTCCTCCCGTACGGCCCTGGAGACGGCCGCCGGCGCCGTGCGCGCGGCCGGTTTCGACGGCTGCACGGAGGAACAGCTGGCCGCCCTGGTCGACGCGCTCGCCGCCGACACCGGCCGGGTCCTCGGCGCCGAGTGCGGCACCAGCCTGACCATAGAGCTCCACGAGGCCCTGGACCCGCTCGCCCCGCACCTCGCGCCCGCCGGCCGCGAGTCCCTCCTCCTCCAGGCCGCCCGCATCGCCCTCGCCGACGGCCCCTACACCCCCGCCGAACGCGACGCCCTCACCACGGTCGGCGCGGCCCTCACCATCTGCGCCCCCGACGTGACCCGCCTCCTGGCAGCGGCGCGCACACCGTCCTGACGCCAGCGGGGGCCCTGATGCGCCGTGGCTCGTACACCCGAGCCGAACGCGGCGCCCTCACCACGGTGGGCGCGGCCCTCACCATCTGCGCCCCCGACGTGACCCGCCTCCTGGCAGCGGCGCGCACACCGTCCTGACGGGGGCCCGGGGCCCGTGAAGCCGGGGGCGCGCTGCACGCGGGGCCGTAAGGCGCGCGTGGCCATCGTGTGCGGGCGGTGCGGGTCCGTGGTGCCTCGGCGTGCGGTGTTGGGGTGCGCGGGGCGCAGGGCGTGCGGCGCTGGGATGTGCGGGCGGTACTCCCCGGGGAGTAACCGGGCCGCCCAGTCACCCCGTGCAGTACCGCCGAACTCGCTCCCGCGTCCGACGATCGTCGCCCCTTTCGCCGGAAGTCTGGAAGCCGTGTCCAGACATCCACTGCGGAGGGGAGGCCCGATTTCCATGGGGGCCGCGAAAACACGGAGGAGCCGGGCGCTGCCCTGGCTGGTGCTCGGACTGTGGGCGGTGCTGCTGGCCGTCGTCGGACCGTTCGCCGCCAAGCTGGGCGACGTCCAGCACGACCGGGCCACCGACTACCTGCCGGCGTCCGCCGACTCCACCCGGGTCGCCAAGCTGGAAGACCGGCTGCCCGGCGGCGAGACCACCGGGCTGGTCCTCGTCTACCACCGGCCGGCCGGTCTCACCGCCGCCGACCGGACCACGGCACAGGCCCAGGTCGCCGAGATCGGCAGGCGGCACCAGCTGACCGGGGGCACCCCGCACGGCATCCCGTCCGCCGACGGCACCACCCTCATGTACCCCGTCACCAGCAACGAGCCCGGCACGGACGAGAACAAGCGGAACACCTTCGTCGACGACGTCCACCAAGTCGCCCACGGCCAGGGCGGGTTGGCCGTGCGCGTCGGCGGTCCCGCCGCCCTCGCCACCGACGCCTCCGGCGTGTACGCCTCGCTCGGCGGCCCCCTGCTCTACACCACGGTCGCCGTCGTCGCGATCCTGCTCATCCTCATCTACCGCAGCCCCCTGCTGTGGCTGGTCCCGCTCGTCGTCGCCGGCCTCTCCGACTTCCTCGCCCGCGCCGCCGCCTACGGCCTCAACCAGGCCTTCGGCACCACCGTCTCCGGCCAGAGCGCCGGCATCATGACCATCCTCGTCTTCGGCGCCGGCACCGACTACGCCCTGCTCCTCGTCTCCCGCTACCGCGAGGAGCTACGGCGCCACGAGCGCCCGTACGACGCGATGCGCGCCGCCCTGCGCGGCTGTGGGCCCGCCGTCCTGGCCTCCTCCGGCACGGTCGCCGCCGGTCTGCTCTGCCTGCTCGCCGCCGACCTCAACTCCAGCCGGGGCATGGGTCCGCTCGGCACGGTCGGCGTGCTGTGCGCGCTCGCCGCGATGCTCACCCTCCTCCCCGCCGTCCTCGTCCTGCTCGGCCGCCGCGTCTTCTGGCCGCTCGTCCCGGCGTACGGCAGCGAGCCCAAGGTCCGCCGGTCCCTGTTCGCGGCGATGGGCTCCTCCGCCGGGCGCCGCCCGCTGACAGTCCTCGCCTCCGGCGCCGTCCTGCTCGGCGCGCTCGCGCTGGGCACCCTGAACCTGCCCGGCGCGATCAAGCAACTGGACACCTTCGTGGACCGGCCCGAGTCCGTGACCGCCATGGAAACCGTCGCCAAGGCCTACCCGGAGCGGTCCGCGCAGCCCATCGAGATCATGACCCCGGCCCGGCGGGCCGACGCCACCCTCGCCGCCGTCAAGGGCACCGAGGGAGTGGCGGACGCCCGCGAGGTCCGTACCGGCGGAGGCTGGACCGAGATCACCGTGACCGCCTCCGCCCCGCCCCAGTCCGCCGCCGAGACCGCCACCATCGAGGCACTCCGGCACCGGCTGCCCGGCTCCCACGTCGGCGGGCCCAGTGCCCAGCAACTCGACCTGAAGGACACAAGCGCCCGCGACCGCCTGGTGGTCGTCCCGATCGTGCTCCTGTCCGTGCTGCTGATCCTGGTCGTCCTGCTGCGCTCCCTGGTCGCACCGCTGCTTCTCGTCGCCGCCGTCGTCGCCGTGTGGGGCGCCGCCCTCGGCCTCGGCGGGCTCGTCTTCGGGCCCGTGTTCGGCTTCCCCGGCACCGACCCCGGCATCGGCCTGCTGTCCTTCGTCTTCCTGGTCGCCCTCGGCGTCGACTACGGCATCTTCCTGATGCACCGGATGCAGGAGGAATCGGTCAAGGGCGCCGAACCGGCGGCAGCCGCCCTCACCGCCCTGCGCACCACCGGCGGGGTCATCGCCTCCGCCGGACTGGTGCTCGCGGCCACCTTCGCGGTGCTGACCAACATGGGCCTGGTGCCGCTGGTCGAGCTGGGCTTCGTCATCGCCGTCGGCGTCCTGCTGGACACCTTCCTCGTCCGCACCTACCTGGTGACCAGCGCGAGCGTGGCGCTCGGGCGCAGGGTGTGGTGGCCGGGCCGGCTGTCCCGCCCGGCGCCGGACGCCGACCGCACGCCGGAGCCGGTGAGCGCGTAGCGGAAGATGAATCCCGTGCAGGCAACCGTCACGAACCCCGTGCAGGCAACCATCACCGCGTCCCGGCCCGGCCGGACCCTCGCGGCCCTGGATCCCCTGCGGCAGGACGCCCTCCTGGCCGCCGCGCTCGCCGCGCTCGCCTCCGCCATCGCCGTCACCGTCGGCAGCGGCCGGCACCCGGACGCGCTCGGCTGGGCCCTGCTGCTCGGCCTGCACGTGCCGCTGGCCTGGCGCCGACGGGCCCCGCTCACCGTGCTGGCGGTCATGATCACGCTGATCGCGACCTACCACCAGCTGGACTACAACCACTCGGCGCCCACCGCCGCCTCGATGGTCGTCCTCTACACGGTGGCGGTGACCCACGGCCCCCGGCGCACGGCCTTCATCGGCGCCGCCGTCGTCGCGCTGATGCTGCTCCTGAAGATCCGTCACGGCATGGCCGGGGTCCAGGTGAGCTTCCAGATCACCGGCTGGATCGTCTCCATGCTCGTCCTCGGCGGCTACCTCCGCGTCCACCGGGAGAACGCCGCCGCGGCCGTGGAGCGCGCCGAACGCGCCGAACGCACCCGCGAGGAGGAGGCCCGCCGCCGGGTCGCCGAGGAACGCCTGCGCATCGCCCGCGACCTGCACGACCTGCTCGCCCACACCATCACCCTCATCGGAGTGCAGACCTCGGTCGCCGCACACGTCCTGGAGGCCGACCCCGAGCGCCTGGACCGCACGGCCGTCGCGAAGGCCCTCGACGACATCGCCGAGACCTGCCGCACGGCCCGCGGAGAACTCCGTACGACCCTGGAGGTGCTGCGCGACCCCGGCGCCCCGGACGCCCGCGGCCCGCTGCCCGGCCTCGACGGCCTCGCCGAACTGGCGAAGTCGGCGGGCGCCCGGGTGGAGCTGGCCGTGCGCGCCGACGGGGTGCCGCCCGCCGTCGGCGCCGCCGCCTACCGGATCGTGCAGGAGGCGCTCACCAACGCGGTACGGCACGGCGGCCGGGCCGACCTGACCGTGCGCGTGGGCGTGCACCAGGAGGAGGGCGGCCTGCGCGTGCGGGTCACCGACGACGGGCTGGGCGACGCCGGTGACGGTCCGCCCGGGTTCGGGCTCGTCGGGATGCGGGAGCGGGCCCGCAGCGTCGGCGGCACGGTCGACGCCGGACCGCGCGCCGACGGCCGGGGCTTCGAGGTGAGCGCCGTACTGCCGCTGGGGCCGGAGGAGCGGAGATGATCCGGGTACTGCTCGCCGACGACCAGACCCTGGTGCGGGCCGCGTTCGCGATGCTCGTGGAGTCGGCGCCGGACATGGCGGTCGTCGGGCAGGCCGGCACCGGGCGCGAGGCCGTCGACCTGGCCCGCGCCGAGCGCGCCGACGTCGTCCTGATGGACATCCGCATGCCCGGTCTGGACGGCATCGAGGCGACCCGGCTGATCGCCGCCGACGAGGACCTCGCCGGGGTCAGGGTCCTGGTGCTCACCACCTACGACACCGACGAGCACGTGGTGGAGGCGCTGCGCGCCGGTGCCTCCGGATTCCTGGTGAAGGACACCCGTCCGGCCGACCTCCTCGACGCGATCCGCACGGTCGCGGCGGGCGAGGCACTGCTCTCGCCGGGGCCCACGGCACGCCTGATCGAGCGGTTCCTGCGCAGCCCTTCGGCGCCCGTGACCGGTGGCCCCGAGTGCCTTTCGGACCGGGAGCGGGAGGTGCTGACCCTGGTCGCGCGCGGCCTCAACAATGCCGAGGTCGCCGAGGTATTGGGCCTCAGCCCGCTCACCGCCAAGACCCATGTCAGCCGGATCATGGGCAAGCTCGGCGCCCGGGACCGGGCCCAGCTGGTGATCGTCGGCTACGAGTCAGGGCTGGTGATTCCGGGGAGCATGGGTGGGTGACACCGAAGAGCCGCGCCCTGTTCACCGCCCTGGCGCTCCTCACCTCGCTCACCGCCGCCCTGCCCGCCCACCCCGCAGCGGCGCGGGCGCTGCCCGGCTGCGTCTCCTCGGTGCCGTACGTCGCCGGCCGCGGCGGCTACGCCGCCTACCGGATTCCCGCGGTCGTGCAGACCGGGCATGGCACCGTGCTGGCCTTCGCCGAGGGGCGGCGGGACGGCGTCGGCGACACCGGTGACATCGATGTCGTCCTGCGCCGCTCCACCGACGGCGGCTGCACCTGGGGCCCGCTGACGGTCGTGACCGCCGGACACGGGGACACCCGGGGCAACCCGGCGCCGGTCGTGGATCCGCTCACCGGCGCCGTCGTCCTGGTGACCTGCGCCAACAGCGGGAAGGCGGCGGAGGAGCAGATCCGGCGCGGGGTGGGGGAACGCCGGGTGTTCGTGCAGCACAGCTGGGACGACGGCCGGCACTTCACACCTCCGGCGGACATCACGGCCCAGGTGAAGCGGCCCGGCTGGCGTTGGTACGCCACCGGTCCCGGCCACGCCGTCGCCCTCACCCGGGGCCCGCACGCCGGCCGTCTGCTCGTCCCCGCCAACCACACCGTCGCCGCGCCCGCCACGTCCTTGGGCCCCGGCTCCCGGTACGACGGCGGGCACGCGCTCTACAGCGACGACGGCGGCCGCACCTGGCGGCTCGGCTTCGTGACCGAAGCCCACGACGGCGTGACCAACGTCAACGAGACGACTGCCACCCAACTCCTGGACGGCAGGCTCTACTTCAACGCCCGCGACCAGTACGGCACCGCCCCCGGCAACCGCCTCGACACCTACTCCGGCGACGGCGGCACCACCCTGGACCGCCCCTACGCCGCCCAGCCCACCCTGACCGACGTCCCGGTCGTCCAGGGCAGCGTCCTCCAGCTCCAAGGCCGTCAAGCCCCGTTGCTGTTCTCGGCCCCGTCCGTACCGACCGCCCGCCGCGCCCTGGCACTCTGGTCCAGCACGGACAGCGGCCGCACCTTCACCAGGCTCCTCACCCTCGCGGACCGCCCGGCCGCCTACTCCGACCTGGTCCAGCTCGGGCGCGACACGGTCGGCGTCCTGTATGAAACGGGCACCACCCACAGCTACGACACCGTGGAGTTCCGCAGACTGACCCTGCCCTGAGGCCCTAGAGAAGTCCGGCCGCCGCCAAGAACTTCCCGACCCGCTCGGCCTCCTCGCCCGACAGCGGCACCTGCGGCTCGGCCGTCACCGGGCAGTCGATGACGCCCCGCAGATGCAGTGCGGCCTTGAACGCGCCCAGGGCCGACGAGCTGCCGCCCATCCGCGCCGGGTCCCCGACCGTGACCATCCCGAACAGCGCGCACAGCCGCTCCTGCTCCACCCGCGCCCCCTCCCAGTCCCCGGCACGGCACATCCGGTACAGCCGGACGTACCCGTGCGGGTCGACGTTGGCCAGCCCGGGCACCGCGCCGTCGGCACCCAGCGCCAGCGCGGAGTCCACGATCAGCTCCGAGCCGGTCAGCACGCTGAACCCGGGGTGCACACGGGCGCCCGTGGTGATCTCGCGGAAGGCGGCCAGGTCCCCGCTGGAGTCCTTGATCCCGGCCAGCACCCGGTCGGCGGCGAGACCCAGCACCACGTCGGCGGGGAGCTTGGTGTGCACGGCGCCGGGAATGTCGTAGGCGATGACCGGCACCTCGGACGCGGCGGCGATCCTGCGGTAGTGGTGGACGATCTCGGAGCGGTGGGTGCGGGCGTAGAAGGGCGCGGTGACGACCACCGCCTCCGCTCCGGCCGCCGTCACCGCCGAGACGTGGTCCAGGACGCGCGGCGTGGTCATGTCGATGGCGCCGGCCAGGACCGGCAGCTGACCGCCCACATGGGCCACGACCGCCTCCACGACCTGCCTGCGCTGCCGGTCCGTGAGGAACGCCGCCTCGGAGGTGGACCCGAGCAGGAACAGTCCGTGCACCCCGCCCTCCACCAGATGGTCGACCAGACCGAGCAGCGAGGGCACGTCCACCTCGCGCTCCGGCGTCAGGGGCGTGCAGACGGGCGGGACGACACCGGTGAGCGGGGTGGGGAAGGGCATGTCAGGGCTCCTGGCGTGCTGGGTCGCGGATCGGTTCCTCCTCCTCGACAGGATGGTGGCACCGATAGCGGTGTCCGGGGCGTGACGCGGCCGAGAAGTCCGGCATCGCCTCGGCACACAACCCGTCCGCCTTCCAGCAGCGGGTGCGGAACGGACAGCCGCTGGGCGGCCGGGTCGCCGAGGGCACCGGACCGGTCAGCGGGATCGGGTCGATGGGGTCCAGCAGGCCGGGCGTGGCGGAGAACAGGGCGCGGGTGTACGGGTGCCGGGCACCGTCGGTGACCCGGTCGGCCGGGGTCTCCTCCACGATCCGGCCCAGGTACATGGTGATCACCCGGTCGCTCATCCGCCGTACCGTCTGGATGTCGTGCGAGACGAACACCAGGGCCAGGCCGAGGCGCTCCTTCAGGTCCAGCAGGAGGTTCAGGATCTGGGCGCGCACCGAGACGTCCAGGGCGCTGGTCGGCTCGTCGGCGACGACCAGCGCCGGGTCCAGGGCGAGCGCGCGGGCGATGGCGACGCGCTGCCGCTGCCCGCCGGAGAGCTGCCCGGGCAGCGCGTCGGCCAGCGCCCGGGGGAGCCCCACCAGTGTCATCAACTCCTTTACCCGGTCCTCCCGTTCAACCCTGGTGCCGCGGTCGTGGACGTCCAGCGGGTCGCGCAGGATCCGCTGTACGGTCAGCCGCCGGTTGAGCGCGGTCGACGGGTCCTGGAAGACCATCCCGACGCCCGCACCGACCGTGGCCCGGCGCTCGGCGGGCGGCATCGTCCACAGGTCACGGCCCCGGAACGCCACCGTGCCGGAGGCCGGCCGCTGGATGCCGACCAGTACCCGCGCCAGCGTCGACTTCCCGCACCCCGACTCGCCGACCACGCCCACCGTCTCCCCGGCGGCCACGGTGAGGCCGGCGCCGGTCAGCGCGTACACCCGGTCCCGGCGCAGCAGCCCGCCGCTGCGGGCCTTGTGCACCACGTGGGCGTCCTGCACCTCGACCACAGCGGTCACTGCAGCGCCTCCTCGCTCTCCGCCGACGTGAGGTCCACCGCCGGGTGATGGCAGGCGGCCGTGTGGGTGGCCGTACCGGCGAGGACGGGGGCGTGCGCGTGGCACACCTCGCTCGCCAGCGGGCAGCGGTCGGCGAAGCGGCAGCCCGCCGGGAAGTCGGCAGGGGACGGTACGACCCCCCTGATCTGCGTCATCCGTTCCTCGGCCGACTCCAGCGACAGCACGCTGCCCAGCAGCCCGCGTGTGTAGTGGTGGGCCGGCGCCGCCACCAGGTCGGCGGTCACCCCGCTCTCCACGATCTGCCCGCCGTACATCACCACCACCCGGTCGGTGACGTCGGCGACCAGCGCCAGATCGTGCGAGACCAGGATCAGCGCGAACCCCAGCTCCTCGCGCAGCCGCAGCAGCAGCTCCATCACCTGGGCCTGCACGGTGACGTCCAGGGCGGTCGTCGGCTCGTCGGCGACGATCAGCCGCGGCTCGCGGGACAGCGCCATGGCGATCAGCACGCGCTGCCGCTGCCCGCCGGACAGCTCGTGCGGGTAGCTGCGCAGGGTCCGCTCGGGGTCAAGGCCGACCAGCTCCAGCAGCTCGCGCGGACTACGCCGGCCCCCGCGCCGGACGAGCTGTTTCAGCTGCGCGCGGATGGTCATCGCCGGGTTCAGCGAGGACAGGGCGTCCTGGTGGACCATCGCCATCTCGTGCCCCAGCAGTCGTCGCCTGGCCCGCATCGGCTCGGCGAGCAGGTCCCGCTGCCGGAACCGCACCTGGCCGCCGATCCGCGTGTCCCTCGGCTGGAGTCCCATGACGGTCAGCGCGGTCAGCGACTTCCCGCAGCCCGACTCGCCCACCAGACCGAGCACTTCACCCGGGTACACCTCGAAGCTGACCCCGGCGACGATGTCCACGCCCCGGTGCCGGTACGGGAAGCCGATGGTGAGGTTCTCCACGGCGAGCACCGGCTGCCCGCCCCGGTCGGGCAGCGGCCGGGCCCGGGACCGCAGCCGCCGGGCGGCCTCGGTCAGCCCGGGCAGGTGCGGCACCTCACCGGGCGCCGCCTTCTCCAACCGGTCCTCGGCGGTTTCCATGTCGCGGGCGGCCGGCGCCGCCCACGCGTCGGACACACCCTCGGCGAGGATGTTCAACGACAGCACGGTCAGCAGGATCAGCAGCCCGGGGAAGACGGTCGCCCACCAGCCCCCGGTCAGCACCATGTTCTTGCCGTCGGCGATGACACTGCCCCAGGACGGGTCCGGCGGCCGCACCCCGGCGCCGATGAAGGACAGTGACGCCTCGAACACGATCGCCTCGGCGACCTGCACCGTGCAGAACACCAGCACCGGGGCGGCACAGTTGACGGCCACGTGCCGCGCCACGATATGGGGCGTACGGGCGCCGATCACCCGTTCCGCGGTGACGTAGTCCTCGCCGTACTGATCGAGGACGTTGGCCCGTACGACCCTGGCCACGGGCGGCGTGAACAGGAAGGCGATGGCACAGATCAGCACGCCGATCCCGCCGCCGAAGACCGCGACCAGGACTGCGGCGAGCGCGATCCCGGGGAACGCCATCACCACGTCCAGGCAGCGCATCAGCGTCTCGTCGACCGCCTTGCGGGAGGTGGCCGCGACCGCCCCGATGACGGCACCCACGACCAGGGCGAGCGCGGTGGCCCCCAGCCCGATCGCCAGCGACCAGCGGGCGCCGTACATCAGCCGGCTCAGGATGTCCCGGCCGAGGCTGTCCTGCCCCAGGCAGTGCGCGGCGGACGGATGCCCGCTGCCGCCGACCGGGTCCTGCTGGTCGAGCGGATCGTCGGGGGCGAGGAGCGGGGCGAGTACGGCGACGAGGATGACCAGGGTCAGGAAACAGACGGCGACCTTCGACAGCAGCGGCAGCCGGCGCCAGCCCCGCAGCCGCACGCCGCCGGGCCGGGAGAGCCGCTCGGCAAGACTCGCGCGCGTGACCATCAGCCGGCCCTCAGACGTGGGTTGACCAGCAGATACAGAATGTCGATCACGAGGTTGACGACGACGAACCCGGTGGCGGTCGTCAGCACCACCCCCTGCACCACCGCGGGGTCGCCGTTCTGCACGGCGTCGATCATCAGCTTGCCCATGCCGGGCAGCGAGAAGATCGTCTCGATGACCACGGCACCGCCGAGGAGATAGCCGACCCGCAGCCCGAGCACGGTCAGCGGATTGACCAGGGCGTTGCGCAGGACGTTCCGCCCGACGACGACCCACGGCGGCAGCCCGCTCCCGATCGCCGTCCGCACATAGTCCTTGTCCAGCTCCTCCACCATCGAGGTCCGCACGATCCGCGTCAGCTGCGCGGCCACCGGCAGGGAGAGGGCGCAGGCGGGCAGCGCCATGGTCCTCAGCCAGCCGGTGACCGAGTCGGCCGGGTTGATGTAGCCGCCGGTCGGGAACCAGCCCCGGTCCACCGCCAGGTACTGGATCATCAGCAGCGCCAGCCAGAAGCCGGGTGCGGCCACCCCGACGAGCGAGACCACCCGGATGACCTGGTCCGGGATCCGGTCCCGGTACACGGCCGCCGTCACCCCACCCGCCAGCGCCAGCACCACCGCGAGGGCGAGCCCGAGGAAGGTCAGCTGGAGGGTGAGCGGCAGCGCGGTGGTGACCTGGTCGACCACCGGCGCCCGGGTCAGGGCGCTGGTGCCGAGGTCGCCGTGGAGCAGATCGCCGACGAAGTGGACGTACCGGACGGGCAGCGGATCGAGCAGGCCGTTCCGCTCCCGGAAGTCATGCAACTGCTGCGGGGTCGGATTGGCGCCCTGGAAGAACGCGGACGCGGGATCGACGTCGGAGAACCGCATCACCAGGAACACGAACAGCACGATCCCGAGCATCAGCGGCACGAGCAGCGCGATACGGCGGAGCAGGATCCGCACGACGGCCGTCATGCCGTCAGACCCACTTGGCCTGGAGGACGTTGATGCCGGGGTAGGGCTGCGCCCTTATACCCGTGAGCTTCCGGGGATCCCAGGCGGTCATCAGCTCGTTGTGGACGACCGGGTACAGCACGGCCTGCTCGGCGACGACGTCGATGTAGTCCTGGATGATCGCCTTCTTCCTCTCCGGATCCGGCTCCCGGGTCGCCCGGTCCATGTCCTTGAAGAGCTGCCTGGCGACGGGGTTGTCGGCCCACCGGGTGTACCCCATCCACAGGTTCTGCGGCCCGTAGTTGTAGTGCATGATCAGATCGGCGTCGAGCCCGAACTGATTGGGATTGGAGGCCGCGGCGACGACCTGATAGTCCTGCTTCTGGTCCATCTTGGTGAACACGGCCGTGGTCTCCTGCGGCGCCAGGGTGGTCTCCACGCCGATCGCGTCCCAGGAGGACTTGATGGTCGGCAGGCAGTCCACGATCCAACTGACGTTCACGGCAAGGATGTTGACCTTGAGTCCGCTGACCCCGGCGGCTTTCAGCAGGGCCTTCGCCTTGCCGGGGTCGTAGTCGTAGACGGTCTTGGCCCGCCGGTAGGCCGGGTTGCCCTCGTTGAGGAACGAGGAGGCCGGCCTGCCGTGCCCCTTGAGGGCGACCCGCACCATCTTCTCGGTGTCGATGGCGTAGTGCAGCGCCTGCCGCACCCGTACGTCGTCGAAGGGCTTGTGCTGGGTGTTGAACATCAGGAAGAGGTTGTTCATCCCGGCGCCACCGGCGACTTTCAGGCCCCCCTCCTGCAGCCGCGCGATGTTGGCGTAGGGGATGTTGTCGGCGATCTGCGCCCCCGCATCGCTCCCCGAGATCTTCGCGACGCGCGGAGCGGCATCCACGATGGTCAGCCAGTTCATGCGCTTGAAGGCAGGCGGGCGGGGCCCGTTGTAGGCGGCGAAGGCCTCGAAGGTGGTGTTGGACTTCGGGTGGTGCGCGGTCTGCCGGTACGGCCCCGAGCCGACGGCCAGCCCCTTGACGGCGTCGTCCCAGGCGCCGGGCTTGGAGAAGACGTGCTTCGGCATGATCTTGGCGAGGGTGAGGCGGGAAAGCCCGTCGGGGAAGGGGAACTTGAGGACGAGGTCGACGGTGCGCGAGTCGACTTTACGGACGCCGCTCAGCCAGCCGGCGAAGAACCCCTTGGCGAGCGTCTGGGTCTTCGGATCGAGGATCCGGTCGAAGACGAACACGACGTCGTCGGCGGTGACGGGCTTGCCGTCGTGGAAGGTCGCGCCCGAGCGGAGGGTGAACCGCCAGACGGTGGCCTTCGGGTCCTTCGGCACCTCGGTGGCGAGCGCCGGATAGGGCACCCGGGTGATCGGATCGGTGTCCAGCAGTCCCTCGTAGACATGGTTGTTGGCGGCCATGCAGAACGCCGACGCCGTCTGCGTCGGATCCCAGCTGCCGTCGTTGCCGTAGCCGATCACGGCGGTCAGCGTCCGGTTCTTGCCGCTGCCGCCGCTCCCGGTGTCGTTCGTGGACTGCGGTCCCGCGGAGCAACCCGCCAGCACGGGCGGAAGAACGGCGGCCGCGCCCAGCGCACCCGAGTACTTGAGGAACGACCGGCGGCGCGGTGCCGGTACGTCGGGGTTCACGTCGTCGCGCACGGGTCCTCCAGCAAGTCGTTGGGGGAGGGGGAGGAGGAGGGGCGGGGCTGGGAGATACGACGTCCTACGTCCTACGTCCGATCGGTAGCGCGACCATAGGAGCGGGCGTGGGGGCGGTCAAGACGGCGCACACGAATGGGCGAGCCGCCAGAGGTTGCACCATTGGCGGTCGACCGGTGCCGGGCCCGAACACCCGCGACGACGAACTCGGGAGTGTTCGGCGGCTGGACCACCGCGCGCTTGCCGGGCTCGACGCCGCGCAGCCGCAGGCCGGCCGCCATCCGGCTCACCCGGCGGTCCAGCTGGAAGTACGTCAGGCGGGTCGCGCCGTGCGCGAGCGCGGTGCGCGGCCCCGTGGTCGCGCGCCCAGTCGTGCAGCAGCTCGGGCAGGGGACGGCCCTGCCAGTAGGCCGGCGCGGCGGTAGGCGAGGGAGGCGTCCTCGGGCCATGGAGTGAAGCCGTCGAGCGGCACGGTCTGCACCTTCTTCCCACATCGTGTCGCTGCCCACCTTCAACATATTGTTTAACGGCATCGGCGGGGGAGCGCTTGGGCGAGAATGGTGTCCATGAGTCTGTTCCGCGACGACGGCATCGTGCTGCGCACCCAGAAGCTGGGTGAGGCGGACCGGATCATCACTTTGCTCACGCGCGGTCACGGGCGGGTCCGGGCCGTGGCCCGGGGCGTGCGGCGGACGAAGTCGAAGTTCGGGGCCCGGCTGGAGCCGTTCTCCCATGTCGACGTGCAGTTCTTCGCGCGCGGGAGCGAGCTGGTCGGGCGCGGGCTCCCGCTGTGTACGCAGAGTGAGACCATCGCGCCGTACGGCGGCGGGATCGTGACCGACTACGCCCGCTACACCGCCGGGACGGCGATGCTGGAGACCGCCGAGCGGTTCACCGATCACGAGGGGGAGCCGGCCGTCCAGCAGTATCTGCTGCTGGTCGGCGCGCTGCGGACGCTCGCCCGGGGTGAGCACGCGCCCCACCTCGTCCTCGACGCCTTCCTGCTCCGCTCCCTCGCCGTCAACGGGTACGCCCCGAGTTTCGGTGACTGCGCGAAGTGCGGGATGCCCGGCCCGAACCGTTTCTTCTCCGTGGCCTCGGGCGGTTCCGTCTGCGCCGACTGCCGGGTGCCCGGGAGTGTCGTACCGTCGCCCCAGACCCTGGTACTCCTCGGGGCGCTGCTTACGGGAGACTGGGAGACGGCGGACGCGTGCGAGGCGCGCTACGTCCGCGAGGGCAGCGGGCTGGTGTCCGCCTACCTGCACTGGCATCTGGAGCGCGGGCTGCGTTCGCTCAGGTACGTCGAGAAGTAAGAGGGAGACGAGAAGCACATGGTCGTACGCGGGATCCTGGGGCGCCAGCGGCGCGAGTACAAGGCGCCGGAGCCGCACCCGTCCGGTGCCCGCGCGCCCAAGCTCCCCGGCGAGCTGGTCCCGAACCACGTGGCCATCGTCATGGACGGCAACGGGAGGTGGGCGAAGGAGCGGGGGCTGCCGCGGACCGAGGGGCACAAGGTCGGTGCCGAGCGCGTCCTCGACGTCCTCCAGGGTTCGATCGAGATCGGCGTCCGCAACATCTCCCTCTACGCCTTCTCCACCGAGAACTGGAAGCGTTCCCCCGACGAGGTCCGCTTCCTGATGAACTTCAACCGCGACTTCATCCGCAAGACGCGGGACCAGCTCGACGAGCTGGGCATCCGGGTGCGCTGGGTGGGCCGTATGCCCAGGCTGTGGAAGTCGGTCGCCAAGGAGCTGCAGGTCGCCCAGGAGCAGACCAAGGGCAACGACCTGCTCACGCTGTACTTCTGCATGAACTACGGCGGCCGGGCCGAGCTCGCCGACGCGGCGAAGGCGCTGGCCGAGGATGTCGCGGCGGGGCGGCTGGACCCGGCGAAGGTCAGCGAGAAGACCATCCAGAAGTACCTTTACTACCCGGACATGCCGGACGTGGACCTCTTCCTGCGGCCCAGCGGGGAGCAGCGCACCTCCAACTACCTGCTCTGGCAGAGCGCGTACGCCGAGATGGTCTTCCAGGACGTGCTGTGGCCCGACTTCGACCGCCGCGACCTGTGGCGGGCCTGTGTCGAATTCGCCTCCCGCGACCGGCGGTTCGGCGGCGCCGTCCCGAACGAGGAACTCCTCGCCATGGAGGCCGCCATGAAGGGCGACGAGTCCATCTCGTAGCCACCGGCGGTTCACGCGGGTCGCCGAGGATGCGGGGTTCATGAGACGTCTCACGCCTGTCCTCGCCCTCGGCGCCCTCCTGCTCACCGCGTTACCCGCGCACGCCGCCGACGGCCCCGCGCACCGCGAGAGTTACGGCACCAAGGCGCCGTACGAGCCCGAGCAGAGCGCGCACACCTACCAGCGGCCCCCGGCCGGTTACACCGCCGTCTTCACCGAGAACGTCTCCCGGCACGGCTCCCGTGCGGCGACCGGCAGCCAGGACGGCGAGCTGATCCTCGGGCTGTGGGACAAGGCGCAGGCCGAGGGACAACTCACCGGTACGGGTGAGGAGTTCGGGCCGACGGTGCGGGCGCTCACGGCCGCCATGGAGAAGGTGGGGTACGGCAACCTCAGCGGGCGCGGCCGGCAGGAGATGCGGGACACCGCGACGCGCATGGCACAGCGGCTGCCCAGCTTGTTCGAGGACATCGCCGACCGGGGCGAGAAGATCGACGTGGTCAGCTCCGGGCAGGCGCGGGCGGTGGACAGCGCGGGCGAGTACACCGGGGCCCTGGCCGCCGCCGACCCCGCGCTGAAGCCGCTGATCGGTCCCACCCGCACCGACAAGGACCTGCTGTACTTCCACAAGGCGGCGGGCGGGGCCGCCTACCGCGACTACATCGCGAACGACCGGCGCCTCAAGGACACGCTGAACGCGATCGCCGACCAGCCGAGGACGCACGAGGCCGCGCACGGTGTCCTGCGCCGGATCTTCAAGGAACCCTTCATCGCCGGCCTCACCGACCAGGTGGGCGCCGCACAGGCCGTCTACGACCTGTACGCCATCGCACCGGCGATGACCGAGGAGAGCCCCGACCCGGACGGCAGGGGCTGGGACATGGACCGCTACCTCTCGAACGCGGACGTGGCGTGGTTCGGCTACCTCTCCGACGCGGAGGACTTCTACGAGAAGGGCCCGGGGTTCTCCGACAGCGACATCACCTACAAGATGGCCGGCGTCCTCCTGGACGACTTCTTCCAGCAGGTCGAGGCCAAGCGCGCCGGCACCAGCGACCTCGGCGCAGAGCTGCGCTTCACCCACGCCGAGGAGATCATCCCCTTGGCCGCGCTGATGGGCCTGCCGGGCAGCACGAGGCCGGCGACGCCGGGGGAGCCGTACACCTACGTCGGCAATCCCTGGCGGGGGGCGTCGGTGGCGCCTCTGGGTGCGAACATCCAGTGGGACGTGTACGAGAAGGACGGCCGTTACCTCGTCCGCATGCTCTACGACGAGCGGGAGACGCCGTTCAGGGCGGGCTGCCGCCCGATCGCCGAGGGCAGCGCCTTCTACGACCTGGACGAACTGGAGCGCTGCTTCGGGCGGAACTGACCGACGGCACGGGCCTGTACGATCCCGCCTCATGGTCATGGACATGGGGCGGGGTGCCGTGCAGGACGTCGTGGAACTGAGATACCGGCCGGAGGTCAAGGACGTCACCTCGGCGCTGCGTGCGCGGCAGCGGGTGAGCCGGGTGGGGTGGATCTACCGGTGGTTGCCGTTCCTCTGGGGGTTCGGCGCCCTCGTGGAGATCGGGTCACTCGTGACCGGGAGCCGTAACTCCTCGCCCGGCCTGCTGGCGGGCTTCGTCATGGCCGCCGTGGTGATGGCGCTGTCTCCCTGGTTGCAGGCGCGTGCTTTCCAACGGGTCGCCGTGGGGCGGGGCCTGTTCCGGGTGACGGTGACGGGGCAGGGCGTGACGGTGACGACCGACCACACCACGGCGTCGGTCGCCTGGGCCGTACAGCCCCGTTACCGGGAGACGCCGCGCGTGTTCGTGCTCCTCAGCGACGACAAGAACGCCCTCACCTTCACCATGCTGCCGAAGAGCGGCCTGGCCGACCCGGCGGACATCGACCGGCTGCGGGCGATCCTGGACCGGAACATCCGCCGGGTATAGGAACCTCAGTCGGCCTGCGTGGCGCAGTCCGCACACGTACCGAAGATCTCCACCGTGTGCGCCACGTTGACGTAACCATGCTCCGCGGCGATGGCCTCCGCCCACTTCTCCACGGCCGGCCCCTCCACCTCCACCGCCTTGCCGCAGGCGCGGCACACGAGGTGGTGATGGTGTTCACCGGTCGAGCAGCGGCGGTAGACGGACTCGCCGTCGGACGTGCGCAGGACGTCGACCTCGCCGGCGTCGGCGAGGGACTGGAGGGTGCGGTAGACCGTGGTCAGGCCGACCGAGTCGCCCTTGTGCTTGAGCATGTCGTGCAGTTCCTGCGCGCTGCGGAACTCCTCGACCTCGTCCAGGGCCGCCGCCACGGCTGCACGCTGGCGGGTCGCGCGGCCCTTCACGGGCGGTCCAGCGGTCGTCACCGTCGTCTCCTCACGTCTCGCTTCTGCCCGGGCGGCCATTGTGCCAGCCCGGGCTGTCGGGCGGTCAGACGATGATCTCGTCCCCGGCCGGCCGGGTGGCCGGAATCGTGCACTCTGCCGGATCCCCGGCGGGCTGTGCGGCGGCCGCTGCGCGGGCGCGTCGGCGGGCCAGCGGTGTGGCCAGGACCGTCAGCGCGACGAACGCGGCGATGGTCAGCAGCACGATCGTCGCGCCGGGCGGAACGTCCTGGTAGTACGAGGTGACCGTGCCGCTGACGGTCACGGCGACCCCGATGGCCACGGCGATCACGAACGTGGCGGTGAAGCTGCGACTGAGCTGCTGCGCCGCCGCCACCGGCACCACCATCAGCGCGGACACCAGCAGCAGGCCGACCACGCGCATGGCCACCGTGACCGTGACCGCCGCCGTCACCGCCGTCAGGAGGTTGAGCGCGCGCACCGGCAGGCCCGTCACCCGGGCGAACTCCTCGTCCTGGCTGACCGCGAACAGCTGACGGCGCAGGCCGAGGGTGACCAGCAGCACGAGGGCGGCGAGTGCGCAGATCGCGGTCACGTCGGACGGCGACACCGTGGAGAGGGAGCCGAACAGGTACGACGTCAGGTTCGCGGTGGAGCCGCCCGGCGCGAGGTTGATCAGCAGCACACCGCCGGCCATACCGCCGTAGAAGAGCATCGCGAGGGCGATGTCACCGCGGGTGCGGCCGTACCAGCGGATCAGTTCCATCAGGACCGCGCCGAGGACCGAGACGGCCGTCGCCATCCATATGGGGGACGTGGAGAGAAGGAAGCCGAGGCCGACGCCGGTCATGGCCACATGGCCGATGCCGTCGCCCAGCAGGGCCTGGCGGCGCTGGACCAGGTAGATGCCGATCGCGGGCGCGGTGACGCCCACCAGGACGGCGGCGAGCAGCGCCCGCTGCATGAAGTCGTAGTTCAGGAAGTCCATCAGCTCAGCAGCCCCGTCCGCGGAGATTCGGAACCCGCCGGTGCGTGCGGGTGTACGTGGTCGTGGCCGGGCAGCGCATGCTGGCCCACGGCCGGCGGTGGCGGGCCGTCATGGAGGACACAGCCGTCCCTGAGTACGACCGCCCGGTCGATCAGGGGCTCCAGGGGGCCCAGTTCGTGCAGCACGAGCAGGACCGTCGTACCGGCGTCGACCTGTTGCCTCAGTGTGCGGGCGAGCACTTCCTGGCTGGCCAGGTCGACGCCGGCCATCGGCTCGTCCATGATCAGCAGTTCGGGCTCGGCGACGAGGGCGCGGGCGATCAGGACGCGCTGGTGCTGGCCGCCGGACAGGGCGTTCACCGAGTCCTTGGCGCGGTCGGCCATCCCGACCAGGTCCAGGGCCCGGTGCACGGCTTCCCGGTCGCTCCGGCGGAAGACGCCGAAGCGGGTGCGGGAGAGGCGCCCGGACGACACGATCTCGGTCACGGTCGCGGGTACGCCGCCCGCGGCCGTCGTCCGCTGCGGTACGTAGCCCACGCGCGCCCAGTCGCGGAAGGCGCGGCGCGGGGTGCCGAACAGCTCGATCGCGCCGCCGCTGAGCGGGACCTGGCCGATGATCGTGCGGATCGCCGTGGACTTGCCGGAGCCGTTGGCGCCGAGCAGCGCGACGACCTCGCCGCGGTGGACCGTGAGGTCGATGCCCCGGAGCACGGGGCGGGCGCCGAGTTCGGCGGTGACCCCGCGCAGGGATATGACGGGTTCGCTGGTCATCTCGTGTCCCCTCACTTCGACCCGAGGGCCTGCTGGAGCGCCTTGAGGTTGGCCTCCTGGACGGAGAAGTAGTCCTTGCCGCGGGACTTGGCCGTGATGCCCTCGATCGGGTCCAGCACGTCGGTCTTCAGGCCCGCGTCGTGCGCGATGGTCTTCGCGGTCTTGTCGCTGACGAGCGTCTCGTAGAAGACGGTGGAGACGCCGTCGGCCTTGGCCATCGTCTCCAGGTCCTTCACTCGTGCGGCGCTGGGCTCGGACTCGGGGTCCAGGCCGTTGATGGCCTCCTCGGTCAGGCCGTAGCGCTCGGCGAGATAGCCGAAGGCGGCGTGGGTGGTGATGAAGACCTTGGTCCTCGTGTGCGCGAGGCCGCTCTTGAACTGCTGGTCCAGGCCGGTCAGCTGCTTGACGAGGGCCGCGGTGTTCTTCCGGTAGTCGGCCGCGTGTTTCGGGTCGGCCTTCTCGAATGCCTTGCCGACGCCCTCGGCGACCTGGGCGTAGCGCACCGGGTCGAGCCAGATGTGCGGGTCCTTGGCGCCTTTCTCCTCGCCCTGGTGGGTGTCGTGCGCGGCGGCGTGGCCGCCGACCTCGTTGCCGTGCTCCTCCAGCGTGGTCAGGGAGGCCGCGTCGATCTTCGTCCCGACCGGGGACTGGGCCACCGCGTCGTCGACGGAGGGCTGGAGCTTCTTCAGGTACAGGACCGCGTCGGAGTCCTGGAGCGAGGCGATCTGCTGGGCGCTGAGCTCCAGGTCGTGCGGCTCCTGGCCGGGGGAGGTGAGACTGGTGACGTGGACGTGGTCCCCGCCGATCCGGTCGGCGAGGAAGGCCATGGGGTAGAAGGACGCGACGACGTCGAACTTGCCGGTGTTCGCAGCCTCCGCCCTGTCGCCGGAGCAGGCCGTGAGGCTACCGAGGCCGAGGGCGGTCACGGCGGTGATCGCGGCGGCGGGTATCAGGCGTCGTCGTACGTTCATGACAGTCATTTTCAACAAACATGGAAACCGTTGTCAATAAGTACCGGTAAGCGGCCGGTGAGAGCCGGGGGGAGTGGCTCGGGGAGGGGGCCGATTTGGTCCGGGGGGAGCCTGCGCCGGTAACCTGAATCATTCGCTGGAAGCATCTCGCTTCAACGCCCGTCGTCGTAATGAAGAGAGCACCGTGGCCGCCGACAAGATCGACACCATCGTCAGCCTGAGCAAGCGCCGTGGCTTCGTTTTCCCGTGCAGTGAGATCTACGGCGGACAGCGTGCCGCCTGGGACTACGGACCGCTGGGTGTCGAGCTCAAGGAGAACATCAAGCGCCAGTGGTGGCGCTACATGGTGACGTCGCGCGAGGACGTGGTCGGTATCGACTCGTCCGTCATCCTGGCCCCCGAGGTCTGGGTCGCCTCCGGCCACGTCGCCACCTTCACGGACCCGCTGACCGAGTGCACCTCGTGCCACAAGCGGTTCCGCGCCGACCACCTGGAAGAGGCGTACGAGGAGAAGAAGGGCCACGCCCCGGCGAACGGCCTGGCCGACATCAACTGCCCGAACTGCGGCAACAAGGGCCAGTTCACCGAGCCCAAGCAGTTCTCCGGCCTGCTGTCGACGCACCTCGGCCCGACCCAGGACAGCGGCTCGGTCGCCTACCTGCGCCCCGAGACCGCCCAGGGCATCTTCACCAACTTCGCCCAGGTGCAGGTCGCTTCGCGCAAGAAGCCGCCGTTCGGCATCGCCCAGATGGGCAAGTCCTTCCGCAACGAGATCACGCCCGGCAACTTCATCTTCCGCACCCGCGAGTTCGAGCAGATGGAGATGGAGTTCTTCGTCAAGCCGGGCGAGGACGAGCAGTGGCAAGAGTACTGGATGGAGCAGCGCTGGAACTGGTACACCGGCCTGGGGCTGCGGACTGAGAACATGCGCTGGTACGAGCACCCGAAGGAGAAGCTCTCCCACTACTCCAAGCGCACCGCCGACATCGAGTACCGCTTCCAGTTCGGCGGCAGCGAGTGGGGCGAGCTGGAGGGTGTCGCCAACCGGACCGACTACGACCTCGGTGCCCACTCCAAGGCCTCCGGCCAGGACCTCGCCTACTACGACCAGGAGGCCCAGGAGCGCTGGACCCCGTACGTCATCGAGCCGGCGGCGGGTGTCGGCCGCACCATGCTGGCCTTCCTGCTCGACGCCTACGTCGAGGACGAGGCGCCGAACGCCAAGGGCAAGATGGAGAAGCGGACGGTACTGCGCCTGGACCACCGGCTGGCGCCGGTGAAGGCCGCCGTGCTGCCGCTGTCCCGCAACCCCGAGCTGTCCCCGAAGGCCAAGGGCCTCGCCCAGGCGCTGCGCCAGCACTGGAACATCGAGTTCGACGACGCCGGCGCGATCGGTCGCCGGTACCGGCGTCAGGACGAGATCGGTACGCCGTACTGCGTGACCGTCGACTTCGACACGCTTGACGACAATGCCGTTACGGTGCGTGAGCGCGACTCGATGAAGCAGGAGCGCGTGTCGCTGGACCAGATCGAGGGGTACCTGGCCCAGCGCCTCCTTGGCTGCTGAGGCCTGCGGCGCTTCGGCTGTTTTGCCCACCCACCCGCCCGAAACCATCGGCCGGGTGGGTGGGCCTTTTGCGTTCAGGCACCGCCGGACTGGCAGGCCGCGATCTACTCGAATGACAAAGTTGAGCTGACAGATATTGAAATCTGTCAGCTGTCATGCAACAGTGAAGCCATGACGATGCGCACCCGGACCCTCGGAACCACCGGCCCCCACACTTCCGCCCTCGGCCTCGGCTGCATGGGCATGTCCGCCCTCTACGGCGACGCCGACCGCGCCGAGTCCATCGCGACGGTCCACGCCGCCCTGGAAGCGGGCGTCACCCTGCTGGACACCGGCGACTTCTACGCCATGGGGCACAACGAGATGCTGATCGGCGAGGCTCTGCGCACCGCCCCGGCCGCCCTGCGCGAGCAGGCCCTGACCAGCGTGAAGTTCGGCGCCCTGCGCGACCCGGAGGGCAACTGGAGCGGCTACGACGGCCGCCCCGCCGCCGTGAAGAACTTCGCGGCCTACTCCCTGCAGCGCCTCGGCGTCGACCACATCGACGTCTACCGGATCGCCCGCATCGACCCCGACGTGCCGATCGAGGAGACCGTCGGCGCGATCGCCGAACTGATCGAGAAGGGGTACGTCCGGCACGTCGGCCTGAGCGAGGTCGGCGCCGAGACCGTCCGCCGGGCCGCCGCCACCGCCCCGATCGCCGACCTGCAGATCGAGTACTCGCTGATCAGCCGGGGCGTCGAGCGTGACATCCTGCCGACCACCCGTGAACTGGGCATCGGCATCACGGCGTACGGCGTGCTGTCCCGCGGCCTGATCTCCGGTCACTTCACCCGCGACCGGCAGCTGGCCGCGAACGACTTCCGCGCCCACTCGCCCCGCTTCCAGGGCGAGAACCTCCGGCACAACCTGAACCTGGTCGAGGCCCTGCGCAAGATCGCCGAGCAGAAGGGCGTCACGGTCGCGCAGATCGCCATCGCCTGGGTGCTCTCCCGCGGTGACGACATCGTGCCGCTGGTCGGCGCCCGCACCCGCGAGCGGCTGGGCGAGTCGCTGGGCGCGCTGGACGTCACCCTGGACGCGGCCGACCTGGCGGCGATCGAGGAGGCCGTGCCGGCGGACGCGGCGGCCGGCGACCGCTACCCGACCGCGCAGATGGCACACCTCGACAGCGAGCGCTGACCATGGCTCCAGGTACGGTCTAGGGCATGGCACCGCCCACCGAGACCCTGACCGCAGAGCGCATCCTCGAAGCGACCGAGGAGGTGCTGCGCCGCCACGGCCCGGCCAAGGCCACCGTGGTCGACGTGGCCCGCGCGCTCGGCGTCAGCCATGGCAGTGTCTACCGGCACTTCCGCACCAAGGCGGCCCTGCGCGAGGCCGTCACCAAGCGCTGGCTGGACCGGACGTCGGTGAAGCTCGCCGGGATCGCCGTGGCGGACGGCGCTCCCGAGGAGCGGCTGCGGGCCTGGCTCTCGGCGCTGTTCGAGGCCAAGCGGCACAAGGCGGGCGACGACCCCGAACTCTTCGCCACCTACACGGTGCTCGTCGACGAGAACGGCACGGCGGTCGGCGAGCACATCGCCGACCTGACCGGACAGCTGACCCGGATCATCGCGGACGGGGCCGGGGGGGGGGGGGGGGGGGGGGGCCCACCCAAACCGCCCCCCCCCCCCCCCCCCCCCCCCCTCCCCCCCCCCCCCCCCCCCCCCTCCACCCCCCCCCCCCCCCCCCCCCCCCCCCCCCCCCCCCCCCCCGCCGCGGCACGAGCCGTCTTCCAGGCCACCGGCCGTTTCCACGACCCCTGTCACGCCCGGGAATGGACCGCTCCCGGTGTCGACGAGGAGTTCACGGCCGTCGTGGACCTGCTGATACGGGGACTCAGCTCACCCTCACGGTGACCGGCGAGGAGTGGAGCGTGCCGGACTTGGTCGCCACCCGCACATGGTGGGTGCCCTTGTCGGTGAACGTCCGCTTGATCATGTAGGTGCCGTTCTTGTTGACGACCCCCGTGTACTTGAGCGAGATCCACTTGCCGTTGCGCAGGTGCTGCAGCACCAGTGTGGAGCCGGACTTCACGCCCCTGACCCGGCCGGTGAACACCACGGTGTTGCCGACCTTGACGGCCCGGTGGTTGGCCGCGACGGTGATCGAACCCA
This sequence comes from Streptomyces sp. NPDC031426, assembly GCF_055581585.1. NCBI lineage: Bacteria > Bacillati > Actinomycetota > Actinomycetes > Kitasatosporales > Streptomycetaceae > Streptomyces > Streptomyces sp. NPDC031426. The sequence continues at coordinate 391,965 of NZ_JBVIJE010000004.1, read as the reverse complement.
TCGCGTTCGGCATCCGCGACGGCCGCATGGTCGGCATGCCGCTGCGGGTCATCGAGGGTCTGGCGGTCGGCATGCCGCTGCGGGTCATGGTGGGGGAGGGGGTGGGGCTCGGCGCGTGGGTCGCGGCGAAGGCTCCGGTCGTACCGCCGGAGAGCAGCGCCACGGAAAGAACGCCGGCTCCCAGCGTGCGGCCGTAGCGGTGGTGGCGGAGTACGGAGGTCATGTTCATCTCCTGTCGATCGCTCGATCGGACGTATCCCAGGCTGACCCGACTTCGCTCCGTCGGCCACTCGAGACGCTGTGTAACCGGCCGCCGGGGCGGGCATATGCGCAGGTCAGTGCGGATATGCGGAGACTTCGCCGACCCCCGTGCTCAACGGGAGGGCTGCCGGTCCGCCGCCGGATCGACCGTCGCCTGATGGGCCTCGGCCAGATGCTCCTCCGCCTTCAGCCACGGCAGGAACTGGGCGCCCCTGCGCCAGCCGCACGTGTCGCATCTGATCGTGCGCTGCACCCCCGTGCGCTGGACCCGGACGACGTGCTCCCGGCCGTGCTGGTCCCAGCGGCTGACCTTGCTCGTGCTGTTGCCCTGCGGCATGACGCCTCACGTCTCCTCGGCTCCTGTGGCACACCCCGGCCGGGACAGGAGTGTGCAGCAAGACGAACATCAACAGGGGGAGCTTCACGTGGAGTTGTCCAAGCCGTGGCCGGAGTCGTCCCGGCCCGGCCCCGACTCAGCCGACCTCGCGCGGCAGCCGCAGGCTGAGCAGCCCGGTCAGCACGACCCCGGCCAACTGCACCAGCAGCGTGATGACCAGCGCGTCCCGCATGCCCATGCTCGACGTGAGGGTGAGGAACAGGGTGCCGAGCGTGGCCACGCCGAGGGCGAGCGCGGACTGCTGCGTGGTGACCATCACACCGCTGCCGACACCGGCCCGGGCCGGCGGCACCTCGGACATCACGATCCGGAAGACATTGGGCAGTTGGAGCGCCTGCCCGGCACCGGCCACGGCGGCGCCCGGCAGCAGCGAGCCGAAGTCCAGGTGCGGCCAGTCCCGCCAGGCGGCCAGCACGATCAGCAGCACGCCCACCCCCTGGATCACCGAGCCGGCGGTGACGACCCGGGTGCCGTGACGGGCCGTCAGTCGCGGCCCGGCGAGGGAGACGAACAGGAACACCACGGCCATCGGCGCGAGCGCGAGCCCGGCCGCCACCGGACCGAGTCCCGCGCCCTTCTGCAGGGCCAGCGCGATGACGAACATGAACCCGCTGAAGCCGATCGAGAACGGCAGGATCAGGATCAGACCGCGCCGCAGCGAGGCCAGCGCCAGCAGGCTCGGCGGCACCAGCGGGGTCCGCCCCGCCCGGTCGGCCCGCCGTTCCACGGCCCAGAAGGCGCCGGCGGCGAACGGGAACGCGGCCAGCGACAGCCACGTCCACAGCGGCCAGCCCGCGGCGCGGCCCTCGGTGAGCGGGGCGAGCAGCGTCAGCAGCGACGCCGCCAGCAGGACCGTGCCGGGCCCGTCGACGGGCTCGGGGTGCTGCGACCGGGTCTCGGGTACGACTCGCACGGCGAGGAGCAGGCCGAGGGCGACCACGGGCACGTTGACGAGGAACACCGCGCGCCAGCCGGCGCCGGCGACATCGGCGGCGACGAGCACCCCGCCGAGTATCTGCCCGGCGACCATCGACAGTCCGGCGGTCGCGCCGTACAGGCTCATGGCCCTGGCGCGGCGCGCGCCGCGCGTGGTGGCCTGGATGGTGGCGAGCACCTGCGGCAGCATCGCGGCGGCCGAGGCGCCCTGCGCGACCCGCGCCGCGACCAGGCTCCAGGCGTCGGGCGCCAGCCCGCAGGCCAGCGAGGTCAGTCCGAACGCGGCCATTCCGCCGAGGAACAGCCGGCGCCGCCCGAACAGGTCGCCGAGCCGCCCGCCGAGCACCAGCAGCACGGCGTACGCGACGCCGTACCCGGCCACCACCAGCTCCAGCACGGCCTCGCTCGCGGCGAGGTCGGTGCCGATGGTCGGCAGGGCGACGTTGACGATGAAGAAATCGACGAGTGGCAGTGCCGCGGCCAGCAGTACGGTGAACAACCCGGGCCCGCCGAGTGCGGGTGGTGCGGCCGTCGTTCGGACGGCCGGGATGGTGACGGTTTCACTCATGCCCCCGAGCCTGCGCCGCCGCACAGACTGGTACCAGAGTGTCCTCATCCTGGTACAAGAAGTACCTGGAAACAGGATGACGGGGCAGGCACCCTGGAACCATGACCACCATGGCCACGGACCGCAAGACGCCCGCCACTCAGCCGACGCTCCGCGGCTCGGAGATCCGGCGGCACGAGCTGGCCGCCTTCCTGCGCAGCCGCCGCGAGCGCATCGGCCCCGAGCAGGTGGGCCTGCCGCGCGGGGCCCGGCGCCGTACCCCGGGACTGCGCCGGGAGGAGGTCGCCCAGCTCTCCGCGGTCGGCGTCACCTGGTACACGTGGCTCGAACAGGCCCGTGACATCCAGGTCTCCGTGCAGGTCCTGGATGCCCTGGCCCGCACCCTGATGCTGGACGCCGGCGAACGCGCCCATCTCTTCCAGCTGGCCGGCGCCATCGATCCGACGCCCGCCGCGAGCTGCCCGAGCGTCACCCCGGCCCTGCGCGCGATGCTGCGCCAACTGGAGCCGATCCCGGCCTGCGTCCAGAACAGCCGGTACGACATCCTCGCCTACAACCTCACCTACGGCCGCCTCCTCGGCGACCTGGACGCGATACCGGCGGAGGACCGCAACTGCATCCTCCTCACGTACACGAACAAGGACTGGCAGTCCTCGGTCGTCCACCTGGAGCAGACCCAGCGCCTGATGGCCGCCCGCCTGCGCGCGTCCATGGCCGGCCATCTCGGCGAGCCGGCCTGGAAGATGCTGCTGAAGCGCCTGCAGACGGAGTCCCCCGACTTCCGTGAGAACTGGGAGCGTTACGAGGTCGTCGCCGCCCGCACCAAGACCAAGGAGTTCCTCAACGCCCATGTGGGCCACCTCAAGTTGGAGCACACGGACCTGTGGCTCGGCCCCGAACAGGGCGCCCGCATGGTGACGTACACCCCCGCCGACGAGCAGACCCGCGAGCGCCTGGAGAGGCTCCACGACATCGCCCGCGGGGCCGTTGCCGGGGCCGCCAGAGCATCCTGAGGAGGCGGCCCTCCTGCGCCCCGAAGGGGCGCGGGGAACTGCGCGACCAGCCATAACGGCGCCGCACCCGAACGACGGCACAGCGCGGCCCTTCCAGCGGAGCGCTCAGGCTCCGACCGTCTGGCGGATCTCCGCGGACTCCAGGGTCTCGGCCGTGCGTTCCGCGGTGCGGTGGGCCCAGTGACCGCTGGTGAGGAGGCCGAGGACGAGCACGGCCAGGCCACAGACAGTGAGGATCCACCAGCCGGGGCGGGCCGCCGAGACGAAGGCCTGCTTCATGGGCGACGAGCCGATACCGGAGGCCAGGACCGCGCCGACCACCGCGACGCCGAGCGTCTGGCCCAGCTGCCGGCTCGTGGAGGCGACCGCGGCGGCGACCCCGGCCTGGGCGCGCGGCATGCCGGAGACGGCCGTGTTGGTGATCGGCGCGTTCACGAAGCCGAAGCCGATGCCGAACAGGACGTAGCCGACGAGGAGGGTGGTGTTCGAGGTCTCCGCCTCGAAGGCCGCGAAGAGGATGCCGCTCGCCGTCATCGCCGTACCGGCGATCAGCAGGGGCAGGCGGGGCCCGCGGCTGCCCACCAGGCGGCCGGACAGCGGCGCGCACAGGAACGTCGGCGCTGCCATCGGCAGCATCCACAGGCCCGCGTGCAGGGCGTCGAGACCGCGGACGTTCTGCAGATAGAGCGTGGACAGGAAGAGGAAGCCGCCCAGCGCCGCGAACGCGCTGATCGCTATCACCGTGGCGCCACTGAACGGCGCCGAGCGGAAGAAGCGCAGGTCGATGAGGGGTTCGGTGCGCCGGGGCTCGTACCAGAGCAGGCCGAGCAGGGCCACGAAGGCGATCGCCATGAACGGGGCCACCGCGGTCAGGCCCGAGTCCGGGGCCTCGATGATGCCGTACGTCAGCGCGCCGAACAGGGCGATGACCAGCAGCTGGCCCACCGGATCGGGACGGCGGGCCTTGGGCGCGCGGGACTCGGGGACGAAGCGGAGGGTGAGCAGGAGCGCCGCGAGGCCGACCGGGAGGTTGATCCAGAAGATCGCGCGCCAGCTCACCGACTGCACCAGCAGACCGCCCACCAGCGGGCCGGCCGCCATGGAGATGCCGACCACCGCGCCCCAGACGCCGATCGCACGGGCCCGCTCCCGGGAGTCGGTGAAGGTGTTGGTGATGATCGACATGGCGACCGGGTTGAGCATCGAGCCGCCGATCGCCTGGACCATCCGGAACACCACCAGCAGCGACAGGCTCGGCGCGAGCGAGCACAGCAGCGAGCCGATGGAGAAGATCACCAGGCCGGACATGAAGACCCGCTTGCGGCCGATCCGGTCGGCCGTCGAGCCCGCGAGCATCAGCAGCGAGGCGAGCACCAGGGTGTAGGCGTCGATCGTCCACTGCAGGCCGGAGGTGGTGGCATGCAGATCGCGCTGCATGGACGGCAGCGCCACGTTCAGCACGGTGTTGTCCAGGCTCACGATCAGCAGGCTCATGCAGCAGATCGCGAGCACGAGGAGGCGACGGCGGTGGCTCAGCTCAGGCATGGCTTCAAGCGTACGCGTATTTCGATAGTGCGTCTAACTAATAGTGTGGCTAACTGATGGGCACTACACGATCATTCGAGCGCCCCTCCCAGCGGCTGCCCCGGTACCCGCGGCAGCCGAAGGCCAAGCACGCCCAGCCCCACGGTCGGCCGTAGACCGAGCTGCCCGCGGGGTGAGGGACAATGGGTGCTTGCCCTGTGCTGTACATCCGTCCCGGAGTCGTCTGATGACCACCCACCCGCTCTCCATCGGCCCGCACGCCGTGACGCCGCCCGTCGTGCTCGCGCCCATGGCGGGGATCACCAACGCGCCCTTCCGCACCCTGTGCAGGGAGTACAGCGGCGGCAAGGGCCTGTTCGTCAGCGAGATGATCACGACCCGGGCGCTGGTCGAGCGCAACGAGAAGACCATGCAGCTGATCAGGTTCGACGCGAGCGAGACGCCGCGTTCGATCCAGCTGTACGGCGTCGACCCGGCGACCGTCGGCAAGGCCGTCCGCATGATCGCGGAGGAGGACCTGGCCGACCACATCGACCTGAACTTCGGCTGCCCGGTTCCCAAGGTGACCCGCAAGGGCGGCGGCTCGGCCCTGCCGTACAAGCGGAACCTGCTGCGGGCCATCCTGCGCGAGGCGGTCAGCGGCGCCGGGGACCTCCCGGTCACGATGAAGATGCGCAAGGGCATCGACGACGACCACATCACCTTCCTCGACGCCGGCCGCATCGCCGTCGAGGAGGGCGTCACGGCGATCGCCCTGCACGGCCGCACGGCCGCCCAGCACTACGGCGGCACGGCCGACTGGGACGCCATCGCCCGGCTGAAGGAGCACGTCCCGGAGATCCCCGTGCTCGGCAACGGCGACATCTGGTCGGCCGAGGACGCGCTGCGGATGGTGCGGGAGACGGGCTGCGACGGGGTCGTGGTCGGGCGCGGCTGCCTGGGGCGGCCGTGGCTGTTCGCCGACCTGGTCGCCGCCTTCGAGGGGCGTACGTCCTTCGCGCGGCCGACGCTCCGGGAAGTCGCCGACGTCATGGTCCGGCACGCCACCCTGCTCGGGGAGTGGATCGGCGACGAGTCCAAGGGCGTGGTGGACTTCCGCAAGCACGTCGCCTGGTACCTGAAGGGCTTCGCGGTCGGCTCCGAGATGCGGGGGCGGCTCGCGATCACGTCCTCGCTGCACGAACTGCGCGCCGGGCTGGACGAGCTGGACCTCGACCAGCCGTGGCCCACCGGCGCGGACGGGCCGCGCGGCCGTACGTCCGGCAACAACCGCGTGGTGCTGCCGGACGGCTGGCTGAAGGACCCGTACGACTGCGCGGGGGTCGGCGAGGACGCGGAGCTGGACACGTCGGGCGGCTGATCAGTTCTTCTTCGGATGCGGTGTCGAGCCGAAGGCCGACAGGAAGCGGTCGCGGAAGGCGCTCATCTTCCAGACCGGTGCGGTGTGCGCGGGGCGGAGGCCGTCGGTCCAGCCCCAGCCGGCGATCTTGTCGAGGACCGTGGGGTCCTTGGCGACGATCGAGACCGGCACGTCACGGCTGGCATGGTTGCCGCTGGCGTGGGCGTTCGGCTGGTGGTCGCCGAGGAAGACCAGCACGGTGTCCTTCGTGCCGTACCGCTCCAGCCACTCGGTCAGCGCCGTCACCGTGTACTGGACGGACTTGCCGTACTCCTCCTTGGTGTGCGTGTCGTCGGTGAGCGTGTAGGAGGACGGGTGGCCCGCCTTCTCGATGCCGTTGAAGATGGAGCCGTCGCCCAGCTGGTCCCAGCCGACCATCTTCGGGATCGGCGCCCAGGGCGTGTGGCTGGAGGTCAGGATGAGCAGCGACATCCGTGACTTGCCGGCGGCGGGCTGCTTGCTGTGCACCCGGTCCTGGAACTGCTGGAGCGTGTACTGGTCCGGCATGGTCGACCAGCTGAACTTCGGTCCCTTGTAGCCGAGTTGGAAGGCGTTGTAGACCTTGTCGAGGCCGTACCACTTCTGCTCCGGCCACGCCTTCTGCACACCCGGCATCACCCCGACCGTGTCGAAGGCGCCCGTCTTCTTGAACGCGTCGGTCAGGCTCATGTGGTCGCTCGCCATGACCGTGCGGTAGCGCTGCTGGTTGCTGATCCACAGGCCCGACATGGTGGTGGAGTGCCCGAGCCAGCTGCTGCCGCCGTAGGTCGCCGAGGTCAGCCAGCCGCTCTTGGCGTGGAAGCCCGCCTTGGCCAGGGCCTTGGTGCGGGCGTCGAGGGTGGCGTCGACACCGGGCGCCATGATCGGGTCCTCGACGGCGCTGCGCCCGTAGCTCTCGATGAACGTGAAGACCATGTCCTTGCCCCGCAAATCCGGGACCAGCTGGCTGCCCGGTGTGTTCCCGAAGGCGTCGACCCTGGCCACCTTCCGGAACTCCGCCTCGTCCTTGAGCGTGTTCGAGATCCGGTGGACCTGGTCCTTCAGGGCGTTGGCGGTGCTGTCGGCGGCGAGCGGCACGCCGGACAGCTGGAGGCCGAGGGAGGAGCAGGTGATCCACACGACCCCGGCGACCAGCGTGCCCCGGGTCGCGGTGGCGGGGTGCCGGGCGAGCAGATTGCTCAGCCGGACCATCGACAGCGCCAGCAGGACGAAGACCGACAGCACGAGGACGATCACACCGGCTACGGCGACGAGGGTGGCCGTACGGCCGTAGGAGTCCTCCAGATACGACTCCGCGTCGCCGAACAGGCTCCAGTCGAGCACGACGTTGAAGCCACGGCCGAGGTACTGGTTGAACCCCGCATCGAGCAGGTCCAGCATGGCCATCGCGGCCAGCGCCACCCCGGACACCACGGCCAGCGCCACCCGCGGCCGCCGGGGCAGCGCGATCATCACCGCGGCCCCGATCACGGCCTCCGCCGGTATCCGCAAAAACCTGGAAGGGTGCAGGTCGGCCACGGAGCTGGGCATCACCAGCGCGGCGACGACGAGCATGGCGGCGACCACGGTGACCGTGGCGGACAGCGCCTGAGCACCGGCCGGATGCTCCGCCCGCCACCTTCCCGTCCACGTGGACCAGGCGGTCCAGGGACGCCGGAGCCGGGCAGTCCACGGGCGCCGGGCGGGCTGCGGGCCGGGTATGGGTTCGGGCGACGCCTCCGGCTCGGCCTCCTCGGCTTCTGCGGCGGCTGATTCGCGCGTGCTCATGTCCTGGGACAACCCGGCGTCCTTCCCTGCGAGACCCGATCTGCCGTCCCGTACGGCCACTCCGCCACGCCTGTTCACAAGCACCGGGCAAACACCTGGCAAACGGTCGGTGCGCCAGTCCGAGGGGCGCGGGGCTGTGTCGATATGCGGCTTCGCCGCGCGGGCGCGACAAGCCACAACGAACCCGCGGTCGACAACGGCGCTAGGCACCCCCGACCGCTGTCAACAGCGCGAGCGGCACCGCAGCCGACCGTGACTCCCGCACACACGCATGCGGATACGGCACCGGCTCCGGATGCGTGTCCCTCCCGTACCCCGCCAGCACCTCCGGCAGCCGATGCCCCGCAACCGACGCCGCGTCCATCAGCGCACGCGCCACCGCCCGGGCCTCGTCATGCAGTCCGTACCGCGCGAGCCCCAACGTGATCAGCGCGTTGTCATGCGGCCACACAGAACCCCGGTGATAGGACAGCGGGTGGTACGCCGCCTGCCCCGCGGCCAGCGTCCGCACACCCCACCCGGAGAAGAAGTCCGGCTCCAGCAGCCGCCGGCCCACCACCTCCCCGTACTCCTTGTCCAGCAGCCCGGACCACAGCAGATGCCCGGCGTCGGACGCCAGCGCGTCGATCCGGTGGCCCTCGCCGTCCAGCGCGAGCGCCGGGAAGGACTGCTCCCGCATCCAGAAGTCCCGCTGGAACCGGTCCCGCAGGTCGGCGGCGGCCTGCTCCAGCAGGGCGCCGTACGTCTCGTCGCCCCACGCCGTCCGCGCCAGCCACGCGGTGCGGCGCAGCGCGTCGTACGCGTAGCCCTGCGCGCCCGCCGCCATCACCGCGCCGGTCGGCCGGGTGCCGTCGGCGCAGCAGATCGCGCCGGGGGAGTCCTTCCAGTTCTGGTTGGCGAGGCCGCCCTCGTCGGCGCGGTAGACGAGGTAGCCGCGCGAGGTCAGGCCGCCGTGGTCCAGCATCCAGCCGACGGCGGCACGCGCGTGCGGCTCCAGCCGCCGGGCCGGGCCGGTGTCCCCGGTCTGCTCGACGTACGCGCCGAGCAGGATCAGGAACAGCGGGGTCGCGTCGACCGAGCCGTAGTACCGGCCGAACGGCACCTGCCCGAAGTGCGCCAGCTCGCCGTGCCGTACCTCGTGCACGATCTTGCCGGGCTGGGCGAGCGGGGACGGGCCGCTGCCGGTGGCCTGGGTCGCGGCGAGCGCCGGCAGCGTGGCGGCGGCCAGTTCGGGGCGGTACGGCAGCGCGAACAGGGAGGTGAGCAGGGCGTCCCGGGCCAGGAGGGCGAGGAACCAGGGGGCGCCGCCGGCCGGGACGCGCAGTTCCTCGCCGTCGGGCCCGCGCGCCGGCACCTGGAGCGCCGCCAGGTCGGCGAGGCCCCGCGCGCAGGCCGCCGCCAGTTCCGGCCAGCCGGTCGGGAAGGCCACGCCCTCCACGAACTCCCCTTCCAGTACGCGGAGTTGTTCACGCACGGAGTCCGGGTCGCGGGGTACGCGCAGGGCGCGTTTCTCGCGGTGCGGGCGGGCGATCACGCGGAGCAGCAGCTCGGTCGTGCCGTGCGGTGGCAGATCGAGGGTCCACACCAGGCGGCGGGCACCCGTGCCGGTCTCCTCCACGGCGTCGGGAGCCGGGTCGGCGGTGATGGTCGTACGGGACTGCCACTCGGCGCGCCGGTAGGTGAACTCGATGCCGTCGTCGAGGACTTCGCGGGAGCGCACGGCGCCGGGCTTGGCGTAGGTGCGGTGGTCGGAGCGGAGTTCGAACTGGTCGGTGAAGTCCGCGTCGGCGGTGAGGGCGAGCCGGACGGTGGTCGGCACCGGGCGGTTGCTGGTCACCCGCAGCGATTCGACGAACGAGCTGTCGCCGACGGCCTGTCGGCGGAAGAGGGTGTGCGCGGGAGGCTCCTGCCGGCCGCCGCGCGGGACCAGGACGCAGCGGGCCGCGTCACCGTCGGTCACCGGGGTCAGCACCTCGGGCACGGCGCCGTCGACGGTGAGCTGCCAGCGGCTGAGGTGCCGGGCGTCCCGTACGAACAACCCGTCCGGGGAGCCGCTGCCCCGGACCCCGCTGATGTCGCCCCGGTCGCCCACGGCGGCGAACGTCGCCCCGTGCACGAGCAGATGATGCCGGTCCGTCATGCCCGGTCGCCTCCTTCTTCACTTCTGTCGAACGTGCCGGTGGCCGCCTCGGACACGCCCTCGCGGGTGCCCTTGGGAAGGTCTTTGTGCAGTTCGTGGTGCAGGTCGAGGGCGAGCGCGGCGGTCCAGCCGAAGCCGGTCGCGCCGCAGGCCTCGCCGGTGTACGGGTCGACGTACTCCGCGAAACCGGTGGCTTCGGCGAGCTGCAGCACGGCCGCGCGCAGCGCGTCGGCCCGCTCCCGCTCGCCGTGCACGCGCAGGCCCCGCTCCAGCAGCCAGCTCGTGTTGAACCAGGCCGGCCCGCGCCAGTACCGGTGCGGATCGAACGCCTCGCCGAGCAGGTCGTAGCTGGGCACGAGCCGGGTGCGCCCGCCGAGCCCGAAGTGCGGCCCGCACAGGGTGCGCACGAGCGCGTCGACGACCTCGCGCGGCAGCCCGGGGAGGAGCAACGGCACCAGCCCGGAGACACTCCGCTCACGGATCGGTCCGTCGGCGTGCAGGTCCCGGCACAGGAACATCGCGGCCGCCGGGTCCCACAGCCGCTCCGCCAGCACCTCGGTCAGCCGTTCGGCGCGTGCGTGCCGGGCGGTGCCGGAGGCACCGAGTTCCTCGGCGATCCTCGCCAGCGCGTGTTCGGAGGCGATGAGCAGGGCGTTGAACGCCGGGTCCTCCACGGCGAATTCACCGCCGCCGCCCCTGTTCCTCGCGGCCCCGTGCCTTCCGCTCGCCCCGTCCCCGTGCCTTCCGCTCGCCCCGTCCCTGTACCCCGCGTCCCGGTAGTCGGCGGCCAGCCGCACGTACCGTCCGTAGTCCAGATCCGTCGGCCGGTCCTCGGGCGACCCGTGGGCGAGGTCGGCGCGGCGGAAGGAGCGGGCCGGGGCGGGGGTGATCCGGGCGAGCGGGGCGTCCCAGCAGGGGCTGTTGTCCATGCCCTGCTCCCAGGGGTGGACCACGGACACCAGCCCCGCGCCGCCCAGGTCCCGACGGTGCAGCAGATAGCGGTGCCAGGCGGCCAGCCGCGGGTACACCCGGGCCAGGAAGCCGCGGGCGCGCGACAGCCCGGGGTCGGCGCGGTGCACCAGCCAGGCCGCGAGCGCGTGCACCGGTGGCTGCACGATCCCCGACGTCTGTACGGTGCGCGGAGCGCCCGCCGCGCGACCTGCGGTGGAGGAGCGCCAGAAGTCGGGGCTGGGGAAGTAGGCGTCGAGCGGTACGGAGGGGTTGAAGACGATGTGCGGGACGCGCCCGTCGGCCCACTGCGCGGCCAGCAGTGTCTCCAGCTCGGTCTGGGCCCGCAGGGGCGAGACATGCCGCAGGCCGATTGCGATGAAAGCCGAGTCCCAGGACCACTGGTGCGGATAGAGGCTGCGGGAGGGGACCGTCGAGGCGCCCGTCCAGTTCGCGTCGAGCACCCGGGCCGCCCGGACGGGCAGGGAACAGCCGGAGAGCGGGGGATCACCCGCGGTCTCGTGCTTCGCGGGCTCCGCGGGACGGACGGTGAGCTGCGTGCTGAGATCCACTCGGGGCTCCCCGAAGACGAAGACACCCGGCCGGGCCGACCGGGTTTGGTGGTAACCGTCGTAGAGTTACGTCTATTTAACACGCAAAACTCAATATGTAATGCAGGCTTGGGAAACACAAGGGGGTGCGCATGACCGAACGTCCGGGAAGAAGCGGGAAGACCGGCGCTCCGGCCGGCGCCGGCGAGCTGCTCGAACTCGTCCGCAGCGGACGGGCGGTGACGCGCGGTGCGCTCCAGCAGGCGACCGGACTGTCCCGCGCGACCGTCGGGCAGCGCCTGGACCGCCTCTTCCGGGCCGGCTGGCTGCGCGAGGGCGCCGGCGGCCCGGTCGACTCGCCGCTCGGCGGCCGTCCCTCCATCACCCTGGAGTTCGACGACTCCCACGCCGTCGTCCTCGCCGCCGACCTGGACACCCGGCACGCCCGCGCGGCCGTACTCTCCCTGACCGGCGAGATCCTCGCCGAGCACTCGGGGACGCTCGTGATCGGGGACGGCCCGGAAGCCGTACTGCCCGAACTGGGCCGCTGGTTCGGCGAGTTGCTGAAGAAGAGCGGGCGTCCGGCGGCGGAGGTCTGCGGCATCGGGCTCGCCGTGCCCGGCCCGGTGGACACCGGGACCGGCCGGGTGGCGCAGCCGCCGATGATGCCGGGCTGGGACGGCTACGACCTGGCGGGCCGTCTCTCCCGTGCCTTCACCGAACACACCGGTGCCCCGGTGGTCCCCGTCCTGGTCGACAACGACGCGAACCTCATGGCGTACGGCGAACAGCGCGCCGGCCACCCCGACTGCGCGGCCTTCGTCCTGGTCAAGGTGTCCACCGGCATCGGCGCCGGGGTGGTCGTGGACGGCTCGATCTACCGGGGCATCGACGGCGGCGCCGGCGACATCGGGCACATCCGGGTCGGCGCGGACGCGCTGTGCCGCTGCGGTTCGCACGGCTGTCTCGCCGCCGTCGCGAGCGGGGGCGCCGTGGCCCGGCGGCTGGCCGAGAGCGGGGTGCCGGCCGCCTCCGGCGCGGACGTACGGGATCTGCTGGCCGCCGGGCATCCGGAGGCGGCGGCGCTGGCCCGGGAGGCGGGGCGGCGGGTCGGTGACGTACTGGCGACGGTGGTGACCCTGCTGAACCCCGGGGTGCTGATGATCGCGGGCGACCTGGCCGGGACCCCCTTCCTCACCGGCGTCCGGGAACTCCTCTACCAGCGGGCGCTGCCGCGTTCCACGGCGCACCTCCAGGTCGTGACCTCCCGGCTGGGGGAGCGGGCCGCGCTCATCGGAGCGGGGGCGCTGGTCGTGGAACACCTCTACGCGCCGGAGCGGGCGGAGGAGCGGCTGCGGGCACTGGGTGTCTGAGGCGGGCGTGTGACGTGGGTGTTTCCGGGTATCGGCAACCGGTCCGCATGGTGAAATCCGGCGGGCTGTGGCAGCGTGATTCTCGCCACCCTTGATAAGGGTTGCGCTCAGATGAGCGGATCATGAGCGACTGCACTTCTCCAAAGGGTGGCACTGGGTGCCACCCCCTGATCGTTCATCGATCGAAATCAGACGTGCGGGATGCCCGCTCATCTGAGCGAAAAACCCAGCCTCTGGGCATGCTTGCGTTCAAGAAGTGAAGGCATCTGGCGGTGCTTGCTTGCCAAGCCTTGACTTTCGATCCGCTGGCGGACGAGTGGTTACGGGCTCATGACGCGCAAGTGGACGTACCCATGCGCCTTCGATCTGGGTATGTTCCTCGCCGTCAGGGCAGCCACCGTGGCCTCAAGGAGTCGAGACCCGTGTCGGAAAACAAAGAACCCCACGTAGTGAAGTTCGTTTACGACTTCACCGAGGGCAACAAGGACCTCAAGGACCTCCTCGGCGGCAAGGGCGCCAACCTCGCCGAGATGACCAACCTCGGTCTGCCGGTGCCTCCCGGCTTCACCATCACCACCGAGGCCTGCAAGGTCTACCTGGACAGCGGTGAGGAGCCCGCGGCGCTGCGTGACGAGGTGAGTGCGCACCTCGACGCCCTCGAGTCCCGCATGGGCAAGAAGCTCGGCCAGCCCGACAACCCTCTTCTGGTGTCGGTCCGTTCCGGCGCGAAGTTCTCCATGCCCGGCATGATGGACACGGTCCTGAACATCGGCCTGTCCGACAAGTCGGTGCAGGGCCTGGCCAAGCAGGCCGGCGACGACCGGTTCGCCTGGGACTCCTACCGGCGCCTGATCCAGATGTTCGGCAAGACCGTCCTCGGCGTCGACGGCGACCTCTTCGAGGAGGCCCTCGAGGCGGCCAAGGAGGCCAAGAAGGTCACGGTCGACACCGACCTGGAGGCCGCCGACCTGAAGAAGCTGGTCACCAAGTTCAAGAAGATCGTCAAGGCGGAGGCCGGCCGGGACTTCCCGCAGGACCCGCGCGAGCAGATGGACCTCGCCATCAAGGCGGTCTTCGACTCCTGGAACGGCGACCGCGCCAAGCTCTACCGCCGCCAGGAGCGCATCCCGCACGACCTCGGTACGGCCGTCAACGTCTGCTCCATGGTCTTCGGCAACCTCGGCCCCGACTCCGGCACGGGCGTCGCCTTCACCCGTGACCCCGCCTCCGGCCACCAGGGCGTCTACGGCGACTACCTGCAGAACGCCCAGGGCGAGGACGTCGTCGCCGGCATCCGCAACACCGTCCCGCTCGCGGAGCTGGAGTCGATCGACAAGAAGTCGTACGACCAGCTCATGCAGATCATGGAGACGCTGGAGAACCACTACAAGGACCTGTGCGACATCGAATTCACGATCGAGCGCGGTCAGCTGTGGATGCTCCAGACCCGCGTGGGCAAGCGCACGGCGGGCGCCGCCTTCCGCATCGCGACCCAGCTGGTCGACCAGGGCCTGATCGACGAGACGGAGGCGCTCCAGCGCGTCACCGGCGCCCAGCTGGCCCAGCTGATGTTCCCGCGCTTCGACGAGCAGGCGAAGGTCGACAAGGTGGCGCGCGGCATCGCCGCATCTCCCGGCGCCGCGGTGGGCCGGGCGGTCTTCGACTCCTACACGGCCGTCAAGTGGTCCCGCTCGGGCGAGAAGGTCATCCTGGTCCGCCGCGAGACGAACCCGGACGACCTGGACGGCATGATCGCGGCGGAGGGCATCCTGACGTCGCGCGGCGGCAAGACCTCCCACGCCGCCGTGGTGGCCCGTGGCATGGGCAAGACGTGTGTGTGCGGCGCGGAGGAGCTGGAGGTCGACACCAAGCGCCGTCGCATGACGGTCCCCGGCGGCCACGTCGTCGAGGAAGGCGACGTGATCTCCATCGACGGCTCCTCCGGCAAGGTCTACCTGGGCGAGGTCCCGGTGGTCCCGTCCCCCGTGGTCGAGTACTTCGAGGGCCGGATGCACCCGGGCGCCGACGACGCGGACGAGCTGGTCGAGGCGGTCCACCGCATGATGGCCTTCGCCGACCGCAAGCGCCGCCTGCGGGTGCGCGCCAACGCGGACAACGCGGAGGACGCGCTGCGCGCCCGCCGCTTCGGCGCCCAGGGCATCGGCCTGTGCCGCACGGAGCACATGTTCCTCGGCGAGCGCCGCGAGATGGTCGAGAAGCTGATCCTCGCGGACACGGAGGAGGAGCGCGAGGCGGCCCTGTCGGACCTGCTCCCCCTCCAGAAGTCGGACTTCGTCGAGCTCTTCGAGGCGATGGACGGCCTCCCGGTGACGATCCGTCTCCTGGACCCGCCGCTGCACGAGTTCCTCCCCGACATCACCGAGCTGTCGGTCCGCGTGGCCCTGGCCGAGTCCCGCCAGGAGCCGCACGAGAACGAGCTCCGCCTGCTCCAGGCGGTACACCGCCTGCACGAGCAGAACCCGATGCTCGGCCTGCGCGGCGTCCGCCTCGGCCTGGTCATCCCCGGCCTGTTCACGATGCAGGTCCGCGCGATCGCCGAGGCGGCGGCGGAACGCAAGTCCGCGAAGGGCGACCCGCGCGCGGAAATCATGATCCCGCTCGTCGGCACGGTCCAGGAGCTGGAGATCGTCCGCGAGGAGGCCGACAAGGTCATCGCGGAGGTCGAGGCGGCGACGGGTACGGCTCTGAAGCTGGCGATCGGCACGATGATCGAACTCCCGCGAGCCGCCCTGACGGCGGGCCAGATCGCCGAGGCGGCGGAGTTCTTCAGCTTCGGCACGAACGACCTGACGCAGACGGTGTGGGGCTTCAGCCGCGACGACGTCGAAGCCTCCTTCTTCACCGCGTACCTGGAGAAGGGCATCTTCGGCGTCAGCCCCTTCGAGACGATCGACAGGGACGGCGTCGGCTCCCTGGTGAAGTCGGCGGCGGAGGCGGGCCGGCGTACCCGCCCCGACCTGAAGCTCGGCGTCTGCGGCGAGCACGGCGGTGACCCCGAGTCCGTCCACTTCTTCCACGAGGTCGGCCTGGACTACGTCTCCTGCTCCCCCTTCCGCATCCCCGTGGCCCGCCTCGAGGCAGGCCGCGCGGCAACCCAGTCGGTGGGCAGCGACCACCGCTAGGCCCTCAGGGGCCCCGTGAACCCCGGAGCAGCCGCTGGTCCCCGACCCTCACCGATCGGCGGCGGCTCCGGCGCACGAAAGAGGAGAGGCGACACCCTGTGCGGGGGTGCCGCCTCTCCGTGCATCGTCTGTGGTCCGAAGCCGTGGTGCCCTCGTCGTGCCCTCCAGTCGGTCCTCTGGTCTAGGGTCGCCCGCATGGCTGAGCCCTCCTTCCTGACCGCCGTCCGGGAGTCGTACGACACGGTTGCCGCCGATTACGTCGAACGGGTCCCGCCTCCAGCCGAGATGGACCCGCTGTCCCGCGCGATGCTGGCGGGGTTCGCCGAACTCGTGCGGACGGCCGGTCTGGGGCCGGTCGCGGACCTGGGGTGCGGCCCCGGACGCGTGACGGCGCACCTGGCCGGGCTGGGAGTGTCCGCCTTCGGCGTCGATCTGTCACCGAAGATGATCGGGCTGGCCCGGCACGCCTATCCGAACCTGCGGTTCACCGCGGGCTCGATGACCGCGCTGGAGATGAGGGACGACGAACTCGGCGGCATCCTGGCCTGGTACTCCACCCACCACACGCCCCCGCAGTGGCTGCCGGCGGTGTTCGCCGAGTTCCACCGCACGCTCGCGCCCGGCGGCTACCTGCTCTGGGGAGACTATGTCGGCGATGAACGGCTGCAGCCCACCCAGGGCTATGGCCGTCCGGTGTCCTACGAGTCGTATCTCGTGCCCCTGAACCGCGTGATCGGCCTGCTGGAGCAGGCCGGACTCGTCGTCACCGCGAGGCTGGAGCAGGAGCCTGGCGGACGGGTGAGCAGACCGCACGCCTGCCTGCTGGCCCGCAAGCCCGAAAAGCCCGGTGACCTTTGGCGGTTGTCAAAGGGAATGCAAGCAGAGGCGACGTTTCTATCGGAGCAGCGAGAGGCAAGGTAGGTCGCTATTCGCGGGAATGGGTAGCCGCTACGTGCGGGGCGCTTATGGCTTTAAAGGCGCGTCACCGCATACCAGGCCAAGGCTTACGGCCCGTCAGCCATTGCACAACAGGATCCCGGCCCGATTACGGCGGGCCGGGATCCTGTATTGTGCGCCTAGCCGGAGGGCGCCGGCCCGATTCCGGTGGGCCGGCGTTCTCCAGCATGTGCATTAGGCAGCTGCTGGCATTATTTGCCGAATCCGCCGCCCTCGCCGAATCCACCGCCTTCGCCGAATCCGCCGCCCTCGCCATGGCGGCAGATGACGCGGAAGCTGGCGATGACTCCGTTCTTTACCTTCAGTCCGTCCTCGTCCTCGTGGTGTTCACCCTTCTCGCGGTGTTCGCCCTTCTCGTGGCGTTCGCCCTTCTCGTCGTGCTCGCCCTTCTCGCGGTGTTCACCCTTCTCGTGGTGCTCGCCCTTCTCGTGGTGCTCGCGCTCCTCGCAGTTCTCGTTCTCGTGCTCGCGCTCGCGCTCGTCCTCGTCCCTGAACTTCGGGCAGACACCGTTGGCGTCGCTGTGGGGGCCGACGATGGCGATGGGGGCGCCGTTGTCGCAGACGGCCCCGCGGAAGACCTCGACCACGTTGCGGCTGTCGTTGCGGATGTTGAGAGTCTTGGCACCCAGGCCGCTGACGACGGTGATGCAGCCGTCGGGGCGGCCGGAGTATTCGCGCTCGTTGATGAAGACCCTGCCCTCGAAGTGGGGGCGGAACTCCCTTCCTCCTCTTCCTTCGTTGCCCTTGCCTTCGGTGT
This sequence comes from Streptomyces sp. NPDC031426, assembly GCF_055581585.1. Taxonomy (NCBI): domain Bacteria; kingdom Bacillati; phylum Actinomycetota; class Actinomycetes; order Kitasatosporales; family Streptomycetaceae; genus Streptomyces; species Streptomyces sp. NPDC031426. Next base: position 374,210 of record NZ_JBVIJE010000004.1, on the reverse strand, counting down.
TGGGGGTGCTGGGGCCGCCGAGCGGTGCCGCCATGGCAGCCGCCGGGGCGGACTGGGGAACCGGCGGTGAGGCGGCCGAGGCGTAGGTGATACCAGTCGCGGTCAGGGCCGCGGCGGCTGCGACGGCCGTGGCGATCGCGTGGGAACGGTTCATGGACATGCCGCTTGTTCTCCTTCTGAGACCGAGAGGGAAGCGCCCGCTGTGGCAGACGGTGCGTGATTGAACGTACTAACACCTCTTATTGCTGTCATATCGAGCAAATCGGGATCTCGGTTTCGTGGGACTGATCGGGTATACGGAGGCCCTCCATCCCGCTCCGAAGCAGAGCTGATGAGCCAGCAACCTCCGTGCCGATAGGCGGAGTTGAGCGGCAGTTAGCCCTTGCGGGTGATCTTCTGACATCTAGTCACCCGCAATGGTGGTGGGTCGCCGGGAAGCACCGGCGAGTCGCTGCTTGACATGCGGCCCGGTGCTGATCCGGCGGGACTGAGAGGGGGGAGTCGCTCGGGGCGGTACCTGGTGTGGGTGCCGCCCCTTCGGCTCTTCCGCCCCCTCTCAGAAGGTGCCCGCGACGTTCACCGGCCCGATCTGGAAGACGCCCGAACAGGTCGTCCAGGAGGCCGGGACCAGGATCGCGGTGTGAGAGGCCGGTGGGTAGACCCGCAGGTAGGCGCCGGCGCGCAGGCAGGGGCCGCCCACCGGGCCGTTGGTGGTGCGGGCTATCGCCGACGCCGAATGGGCGGGGGTGAGGGTGACCGTGCCGTACGAGCGGCCGCTGCGGGTGGCGGCCGGGCCAATCTGGTGGTGCGCGGTGTCCAGGACGCTGACGCCCGGGTAGCCGCGCAGGGCGCAGCTGGTCGTGCTGGTGTTGGTGAACCGGATGGGCCAGTACAGCGAGCCCGCCGCGCCTTCCTTGCGGCCCATGGAGAGGTAGAGGTCGCTGACGGCGCAGGTCCGGACGGTGGCCGAGGTCCGTGCCGCCGCCGGGGTCGCGCTCCACGCGGCTCCCGCGGCCGTGAGGCCGAGGAGCGCGGCGGTCAGTGCGGCCGCCGGGCTGCGCCTGGGGAGCGTCCGGAGCGTCCGGAAGGCTCTCTGAGGGCGAGGGTTCGGATGATCCGGGAAATTCAGATACGGAAACATGACACATCCGCCTCCATCGGGCGAACGGGTGGATGCAGGTCACTGGGTTGGATGCACCATGGGGCGGAAAAGTTGTGCATCGCCGCCCCGAGACGGCCCGCCGCCCGCCGCCTGCGGCCCGCCGCCTGCGGTCGGACATGCGTTCCAGGTGCCCGCGGCCAGCACATGTGTTCCGGGTGCCCCCCACCCCCGCTGGCACACGGCCGCAACACGCTTCGGCGTCCTGCCCTTCCCCCACGGCGAGGGCCTTGCCGCCCTGTTCCTCGATCAGCCGGACGGTCTCCGCCGGCGGCTCGGGCCGCCGTCCGGCGACGACGACCCGGGCTCCCTCGGCGGCGAGCGCGAGGGCAAGGGTCCGGCCGATGCCGGATCCCGCGCCGGTGACGAGGGCCGTCCGGCCGGAGAAGCGAGGCATGAGGACCGAATTTTGCGGAACGATCGGTTCAGTATGAGGCCAGGAAAGACGCCCTCCGCGGGGAGGGTGTCCGTCTAGTCGAGCAGTGCCAGTGCCTGCTCCGCCGCCTCCCGGACGCGGGCCGGGTCCGCGGACGCCTTGCCGACGACCCGCAGGCCCTGCATCAGCACCAGCAGGGTGCGGGCCAGCGCGAGCGGATCGCGGCCGGCCGGCAACTCGCCCTGGCTCTGGGCGCGGGCCAGCGCGGAGTGCAGCAGTGTCTCCAGATGGTCCCAGTTGCGCTCGACGCGCCGGGCTGCGGCCGGGTCGTGCGGGGCCAGTTCGGCGGCCGTGTTGGTGATCAGGCAGCCGTTCAGCCTCAGCCGCTCGTCGGCCGCCTCCGCCGCGTACCGCCGTACGACCGCCCGCACGGCCGGCAGGGCAGCCCCCGGCTGGGACAGCTCCTGCACGATCCGGGTGAGCCCCGACCGCTCGTAGCGCTCCAGCGCCTTGAGGTACAGCTCGTGCTTGCTCCCGAAGGTCGCGTACAGGCTCGCCCTGCCGATGCCGAGGTGCTCGACCAGCTCGGCCATCGACGTCGCCTCGTAGCCGCGCTGCCAGAACAGCTCCAGGGCTGCCTGCAGGGCGGCGTCGGGATCGAATTCCTTCGTCCTGGCCATGCGGGCAGCCTAAGGCTTACTGAAACGGCCGAGATCCAGAGAGGTCGAGGCCCGTGTCAGGCGGCCCGCACCTCGTACGCGGCCACCCGCACCTCCTCGTCGTCCAGGCACTCCCCGCTGGCCAGGTCGAAGCGCTGCTTGAGCAGGGGGGAGGCGACGAACGGGCGGTCCCGGTGGGTGCCGGTCAGGCCGCGGGAGAGGACCGCCGCGCCGGTGAAGGGGTCACGGTTGTCGACGGCGTACAGGCGGTCGGCGCGGTCGCGGAACAGGGCCACCTGGCGGCCGTCCGGCAGCAGGGCGGCCACCCCGCGGCCCGGGGTGAGCGCGCTCAGGTCGCAGGCCGTGAACCAGCCGTCGGCGAGCCGGAGTTGGACCTTCAGGTCGGTGGTCTCGACAGCCAGGGTCATCGGGCGCTTCCTTCCAGGATGTCGTCGGCGGGCCGCAGGCCGATGTTCAGCAGCGGCAGGTCGGGCTTGATCTGGTCGCGCTCGGGGACGAAGGCGACGACCGGGTCCGGGGTGTCCGGGGCGTTCACGAAGGACACGAACCGGGCTAGCTTCTCGGGGTCGTTGATGGTCTCCGCCCACTCGTCGCGGTAGTGGGCGACATGCGCCCGCATCAGCCGCTCCAGCTCGTCGCAGATGTCGAGCGAGTCGTGCACCACCACGTCCCGTACGTGGTCCAGGCCGCCCGGGATCCGCTCCAGCCAGGTCGAGGTGCGCTCCAGGCGGTCGGCCGTGCGGATGTAGAACATCAGGAAACGGTCGATCAGGCGGACCAGTTCGGCGTCGGACAGGTCCTGGGCCAGCAGGTCCGCGTGGCGCGGGGTGGCACCGCCGTTGCCGCCGACGTACAGGTTCCAGCCGTTGGCCGTGGCGATCACACCGAAGTCCTTCGACTGGGCCTCGGCGCACTCGCGCTGGCAGCCGGAGACCGCCGACTTCAGCTTGTGCGGGGAGCGCAGGCCCCGGTAGCGCAGCTCCAGGTCGATCGCCATCCGGACCGAGTCCTGGACGCCGTAACGGCACCAGCTGGAGCCGACGCAGGACTTCACCGTGCGCAGCGCCTTGCCGTACGCGTGGCCCGACTCGAAGCCGGCGTCCACCAAGCGGGCCCAGATCAGCGGGAGTTGCTCCACCCGCGCGCCGAACATGTCGATGCGCTGGCCGCCGGTGATCTTCGTGTAGAGGCCGAAGTCCCGGGCGATCTCGCCGATCACGATCAGCTTCTCGGGTGCGATCTCGCCACCGGGGATGCGCGGCACGACCGAGTACGAACCGTTCTTCTGCAGGTTGGCGAGGAAGTGGTCGTTGGTGTCCTGCAGGGCCGCCTGCTCGCCGTCCAGGACATAGCCGCTCGCGCCGATCGTCGGGGCGAGGGAGGCGATGATCGAGCCGACCGCCGGCTTGCAGACCTCGCAGCCGTCGCCGCCCCGGGCGCCCGCACGGCCGTACCGGTCCAGCAGGTCCTGGTACGACGTGATGCGCAGCGCGAGGACGATCTCGTACAGCTCCTCGCGGGTCTGGGCGAAGCAGCCGCACAGGCCCTTGTCGACCTCGACGCCGGACGCCTCCAGCTCGGCGTTGACGAGCTGGCCGAGCACCTTGACGCAACTTCCGCAGCCGGTACCGGCCTTGGTGCACTTCTTCACCTCGGGCACGGTGGTGCACCTGTGCTCCGTGACCGCGCCGCGGATCGTGCCCTTGCTGACGTTGTGGCAGGAGCAGATGACCGCCTCGTCCGGCAGGGCGGACGGGCCGAGCTGGGCCCCCGAGCCCGCTCCGGCGGGCAGGACGAGCGACTCGGGGGAGACAGGGGGCACCGAACCGGTCAGCGCGCGCAGGGTGCCGTACGCCTCCGCGTCACCGACCAGGATGCCGCCGAGCAGTGTGCCGTCCGGGCCGATGACCAGCTTCTTGTACAGGCCGGCGCGGGAGTCGGAGTAAACGACGTCCAGGCAGTCCTCGGTGGTGCCGTGCGCGTCGCCGAAGGACGCCACGTCCACGCCGAGCAGCTTCAGCTTGGTGGACAGGTCGGCGCCGGCGAAAGCGGCTTCGTCGGAGGCGATCGTCGCCGCGGCCGTCTGCGCCTGCTCGTAGCCGGGGGCCACCAGGCCGTACACCCGCCCGTCCGCCGCCAGTGCGCACTCGCCGATCGCGAAGACGTGCGGATCGCTGACCGTACGGCACTGCTCGTCGACCGTGATGCCGCCGCGCTCGCCGACCGCGAGGCCGCAGTCGCGGGCCAGCTGGTCGCGGGGCCGAACGCCCGCGCTGAACACCACCATGTCGGCGGCGAGTTCGGAACCGTCGGACAGCTTCATGCCGCTGACCGAGCCGTCCGCACCGGTGAGGATCTCCTGCGTGCCCACACCCGTGTGCACGGTCAGGCCCATGCCCTCGATGGTCCGCAGCAGCGCCGCGCCACCGCCCTCGTCGACCTGTACGGGCATCAGCCGCGGCGCGAACTCCACGATGTGCGTGGCCAGTCCGAGCCCCTTCAGCGCGCCGGCCGCCTCAAGGCCGAGCAGTCCGCCGCCGACCACGGCGCCGGTCGTCGCCCGCGTCCTCGCGTACTCCTCGATGGCGAGCAGGTCCTCGATCGTGCGGTAGACGAAACAGCCCTCGGCGTCCTTGTTCGGGACCGGCGGCACGAACGGGTACGAGCCGGTGGCCAGGACGAGGGTGTCGTACCCGAAGACCCGGCCGGACCCGGCCGTGACCGTCCTCGCCTCGCGGTCGATCGTCTGAGCCGGGTCGCCGACGTACAGCTCGATGCCGTGGTCCTTGATGAACCCCATGTCGGTCATGGAGAGGTCCTCGGGGGTCTTGCCCGAGAAGTACGAGGTGAGCTGCACGCGGTCGTACGCCGGTCGCGGCTCCTCGCACAGCACGACCACGCGGTGCGTGGCGGTCAGGCCGCGCTCGGCCAGCGCTTCGAGGAAGCGCTGGCCGACCATGCCGTGGCCGACGAGCACGATCGTGGGGGTGGTGTCCGTGGACATCAGGAGCCTCCGTCGTTGGTGAGCAGGTGGAGCAGCGGGCCGCCGTCGGTCGGGAGCGGCTCTGCTCCCTCCCAGGCGCGGGCGAGCGCGCCGACGGTGCCGAGTTCGCCGACGAGGACCCCGCCGACCAGCCGGTCGTCGCGGACGACGACCTTGCGGTACGTGCCGCGGGTGGCGTCGGCGAGCCGTACGACGTCGTCGCCGGGGCGCGCCTCGGTCTCGCCGAACGCGGCCAGGTCGAAGGGGGAGCCCGGTCCGGTGAGGGTCAGCCGGGTCAGGGAGCGGGTGCCGCAATAGCGCGCGCCCGGGTCTCCGGCGAGCAACTCGGCGAGAGCGTCCGCCTGTTCCAGCGCCGGGACCGCCAGGCCGTAGACCGTGCCGTCGTGCTGGACGCAGTCGCCGACCGCGTGGATGTGCGGGTCGGAGGTGCGCAGTTCGTCGTCGACGAGGATGCCCTTGTGCACGGCGAGACCGGCCTGTTCGGCGAGTGAGGCGCGCGGGCGCACCCCGCAGGCGACCACGACGAGGTCGGCGTCCAGGGCGTATCCGTCGGCCATCTCCACCGAGCGGACCGCCCCCGCGACCGAGCGCACGTCCCGCACCCGGCACTCGGTGTGCACCTCGACGCCCAGGTCGGTGAGATGCTGCAGCACCAGCCGCGAGGCGTCCGGGTCGAGCTGGCGCTCCATGAGCCGCTCGGCCTGCTGGGCGAGGACGACCTGCGCGCCGCGCACGGCGAGCGCGCGGGCGGCGGACACGCCGAGCAGCCCGCCCCCGATGACGACCGCGCGCACACCCGGCCGGACCGCCTTGGCCAGCCCCAGGCAGTCGTCCATCGTCCGGAACGCGTGGACGCCCTCGGGGAGTTGGTGATCCGGGGTGAACAGACCGCGCAGCGGCGGCAGCACCGGATTGGATCCGGTGGCGAGAACCAGCGTGTCGTATGCGATCGAGGAGCCGTCGGCGCACTCGACGCTCCGGGCGGCCCGGTCGATACCGGTGACCCGGGCGCGCAGCAGGCCCTCGGGCGCCGGCAGGCCGATCACCTCGGGGGCGTACCGGCCGGCCAGCACCTCGGCGAGCAGCACCCGGTTGTACGGCGGGTGCTCCTCCTCGCCGACGAGCAGCGCGGGCGTGCCCAGCTCGCCGAGCCGCCGGGCGAGCCGTACGCCCGCGAGGCCGGCGCCGATCACCACCACACGCGTATTCGAGGTCATGCCCTTGAGCGTGCGGTCCGGACGTTACCCGGTCGCATCACGCCTGTTTCCCGTGAGGAACGCTGCCCTCAGCGGGGGCGGCCGGGGGGTGTGAGGGGTCCGTGCGCGGGCGGGGGAGGGCTGTGAGGAGGCGCGGACGGTTCTCGGCGGGGCAGCAGGGCTGTGAGGAGGCGCGGGCCGGTTCTCGGCGGGGCAGCAGGGCTGTGAGGAGGCGCGGGCCGGTTCTCGGCGGGGCAGCGGGTCCACCAGGCCGGTGGTGTCCGGCGGTCGCCGCTCGCCGGGGCGCGCTGCTGAACGAGGTGCCGGCGCCGCTCGGGGCGCGGGGGAGGGAGCATGTCCTCGGCGGTGAACCGGCACACTAGTGTGCCGAAGGGGCGCGGCTCCCGGTCAGGTGTGCGAAGACCACCACGTTGCCCTGGTAGCCGGTGGTCCTGGAGTAGCCGCCGCCGCAGGTGATGACGCGGAGTTCGGGGCGGGGCGCCGCGCTGTAGACCTTCTCGTCGGGGAAGTTGCTCGCCGCGTAGACCTCCACCGCGTCCACGGTGAACACGGCCACGGAGCGGTCCCGGCGATCCACCTCGATGCGGGCGCCCCGTTTCAGCGCGCCCAGGTCGTAGAAGACGGCGGGACCCTCGGTGTTGTCGACATGGCCGGCGACGATCGCGGTGCCCGTCTCGCCGGGTATGGTGCCGGCCTCGTACCAGCCGGCCAGGTTCTTGTTCTGGGCCGGGGGGACGTCCAGGCTGCCGGACCGGGTGAGGGCGAGGCCCATCAGCGGGGCGTTCACGCGTATCTCGGGTATGCGGATGCGGGTCGGCGGGGACGGGGCGAGGGCGGGTGCCGCGAGCCGGTCACCCCCCGGTTCCGGGCGCCCCTCGACCGCGGCGGGCTGCGGCGGCGCGTGCGTCCCGGAGCCACCTCCGAGCAGCCACACCCCGGAGCCGAGGGCCACGACGGTGACCGCGGCTATCGCGGTGTCGCCGAGCCTGTCGCGCGTGGTTCTGGTGCACATACGAACACCTCTCCCGGAGGCGGGGGCCTCCGTGGGCCGGTGGGCGGACCTCCGTGGGCTTGGAGGCCGGACCTCGGTGGGCCGGTGGGCGGACCCTGCGTGGGCCTGGAGGCTAGGACCTCCATGGAGCGGAGGCCTGGCCGTGCGCCGTGGCTGGACCCCGGAAGGCCCGGAGTCTGGCCTCCGTGGGCTGGAGGTTGGTCCCCGGAAGGACCTGGGGGCCGGGCCTCCGTGGGCCGGAGGCCGGAACCCCGAGGACCGGGAGTCCGGATCTCCGTGGGTCGGAGGCTGGACCCCGGAAGGGCCGGGCGGCCTGGCCTCCGTGGGTTGGAGGCCCCATCGGCCCCCTCCCCCTCCGGGCCGCGAGGGGCGTCGGACCCGGAGGGGGCGGGCTGTGCGGTACCGGCTGACGGACAGCGGAGGGTGTCCGTCAGATCCCGTCGCCTCTCGCCCGGCGATGCAGGAGCCAGGTACCGCCCGCGGCGGCGACGGCCAGCGCCGCCACACCCGCCGCGGTCTGCACGGGGCCGGCGCCGAGTGCGCCGCCGACCCCCGTCTTCACACTTCCCCGCGGCTGCACCTGCTCGTGCGCCGCGCTCAACGCCACCACCAGGTCGCCGGTGACCTGCCGGGTGCCCTCGGAACACTTGGCGACGATCTCGTACGTCCCCGGCTGCGCGCTCTCGGGCACCTGGAACTGCCCGATCGCCTCGCCCTTGTGCGAGCTGGGCGCCAGCGCGAAGGTGCCGGCGCCGACCGCGCCGGCGTCCCCGATCGCCGCGCCCTTGTCGCCGCACGCGGCCGTGTTGACCGTGACCTGACCGCCGGGCACCACGTTGGAGGGGTACACGTCCAGGCTGCCGGTGCCGGCCCAGGCGGGTGCGGCGGCCGCCATGACGAGCGCGGCACCCGACAGCAGGCGAGCGGTGCGTCGCATGGTGGCTCCCAGGGCTCTCGTCTCGGTCTCCTGTCTCCGAGGTAAGCCGCAGTCCGGGAGTTCCGCTCCCTGATGATTCGTCAGAAATGCGATGAACGGGTGTCGCCCCCGACCCCCACATGGTCTACCCTCGCCGCGTTCTGGCAGGTCACAGGCGCACCCCGCGACCAGAAGAGCAACAAGTATGAAAAGAACACGAATGGAGCGGCGTCTGCCGTTGAACGGGCGACGGCAGTACCCGTCCTTCGCCGGGCTCGTCGAGCTCCAGGCCGTGGTCGCCCAGTGGTACGCGACGCACCACGGCGTCGAGCTGGACCCCGAGACCGGGGTCGCGATCCTGTTCGGCGCGAAGGCAGGCCTGGTGGAGATCAGCCAGTGCTTCCTGAACCCCGGGCCCGCGCCCGGATGCACCCGCTCCCGCTCCTGCGGGAGAACGGTTTCCTGCCCGACTACGACGCCCTGGACCCGGCCGTGCGCGAGCGGGCCAAGCTGACCAGGCGGCGGAACGCACTGCCGCCCAGGTCGGGCGTGAGGTGCCGGAACTGCGGGAGTGGCGCTACGGCCGCAACGTGTCCCCGCGAGACATCGCCTACGACTTCCTCGTCGAGGGCCTCCTGGACGACATGGACATGGTCGACCGCTATCTGGTCCACCCCTTCCACCAGCTGGCCATCCGCCAGTGGCGGGGGATCAGCGACTGGGCCGTGGTCGACGTCGAGGCGTGACGAGCGGACCGCGGCCGCCCCGGCATCGTCACCGGGGCGGCCGCGGCCTGGCGTACTCGATGCGGGGCTCAGTTCACGTTGACGGCGCTCCAGGCCGCGGCCACCGCGTTGTACTCGGTGCTGCCCGCGCCGTACAGGTCCTTGGCGGCGTTCAGGGTCGCCGTGCGGGCCCCCGCGTAGTTCGTCGAGGAGGTCATGTAGACCGTCAGCGCCCGGTACCAGATCTTGCCGACCTTGTCCCGGCCGATGCCGGTGACCGTGGAGCCGTTGTACGTCGGCGAGTCGTAGCTGACGCCGTTGATGGTCTTCGGGCCGCTGCCCTCCGCCAGCAGATAGGCGAAGTGGTTGGCGACACCGGAGGAGTAGTGGACGTCGAGATTCCCGACCGACGAACTCCAGTAGTCCGCCGAGTTGCCGTCCTTGGACGGCTTGTCCATGTAGCGCAGGGCGGTGTGGCCGAAGCCGGACTTCACGATCTTCTCGCCGATGAGGTAGTCACCGGGGTCGGAGGGGTTGTTGGCGTACCACTCCACCATCGTGCCGAGGATGTCCGAGGTGGCCTCGTTGAGCCCGCCGGACTCGCCGGAGTAGGTCAGCGCGGCGGTCTTCGACGTCACCCCGTGGGTCATCTCGTGCCCGGCCACGTCGAGGGCGACCAGCGGCCCGAACGTGGTCCCGTCACCGTCGCCGTACGTCATGCAGAAGCAACTGTCGTCCCAGAAGGCGTTGTTGTAGTTGCTGCCGTAGTGGACGCGGTTGTACGAGCCCTTGCCGTCGCCCGCGATGCCGCTGCGCCCCTGGACGTTCTTGTAGTAGTCCCAGGTCATGTTCGTGCCGTACTGGGCGTCGACGGCGGCCGAGGCGCGGTCGGAGGTGGTGCCGGTGCCCCAGTGGTTGTCGGCGTCCGTGAACAGGTCCGCGGGCGCCCGGCTGAAGCAGATGCCGAAGAAGCACAGGTCCGTCTTGCCCTCGGCGTCGCCGGTGTAGGTGTTGCCGCGCGTCGGGTCCTTGAGCTGGTACGACGATCCCGACTGGGTCGTCTCCAGCGGCACCGTCCCGCTGTACAGCGACTTGCCGTCGCCGGCGGCGGTCTCGATGCTGTCCCAGGCGTCGATCTGCCGGCCCGTGCGGGCGTCGGTCAGCACGGTCCGGGCGACCGGGTTGCCGAGCGAGTCCAGGCCGGCCGCGTTGGTGCGCCAGGCGAGCCTCGGGGTGCCGTGCAGGGCGTCGACGATCAACTCGGGCTTGGCCTTGACCTGCTTCAGGGTGTTGCCGAGGTGGACGGCGCGCAGGGCGTTCACGGCGAGGTCGGCGGCCTTGGGCGCGGAGATCTTCGGGAGGATCGAGGTGAGGGATATCGTGCCGCGGGTGGCCCGGTTCGCACTGCGGTAGGCGCCGTCCGGGGTCAGGTGGACCACGAAGTCGCCGCCCAGCACGGGCAGTCCGTGGTAGCTGCGGTCGTAGCGGACGTGCTGGGTGCCGTCCTTGTCCACGATCACATCGCGGACGGTGGTGCCCTCGGCGGGGGTCAGGCCGAGGCTCGCGGCGTGGGCCAGGAGCGCCGACGCGGCGTTCTGGATCGCGGTGGCCCTGGTCGGTCTGGCGTCGGCGTGTGCGGCGGGGGAGAGGGCCAGGGACAGCAGGGTCGCGGTGGTGACGGCGACGCCGGCGGTGGCGGCGAGACGACGGGATCCTCGGACGTGCTGGCGTATCCGGCTCATGGATCTCCTCGGGGAAGCGCCCGTCAAGGCGTGGGGGCGGCGCTGATGTCCCCAGTGATTTAAGGGGCCCTGACATGTCATGTCCATAGCCCCTTCATGGAGATGTGTGAGGAGCCGAGGGGGGTAGAGAATCGTTTCCGTGATCACCGAGGAGAACGAGAAGGCCCCTGAGGAGCCCGGCACCCCCCTGCCCTTCTTCGTCTACGGCACCCTGCGTCCCGGCGAGGCCAACCACGACCTGTTCCTGCGGGGCCGCACCGTGTCGGAGGAACCGGCCCGCCTGCGGGACGCCGCGCTGTACGACGGCCCCGGCTACCCCTACGCCGTGGACCGGCCGGGCGGCGAGATCCGGGGCGAACTGGTCACCGCCCGCCCGGAGTCGTACACCGAGCTGCTCGCCGCCCTGGACCGCCTGGAGGAGTACACCCCGGGAGACCCCCGCAACCTCTACGAACGCGCCGCCCGCGAGGTCGTACGCGCCGACGGCACCACCATCCCCGCCTGGGTCTACCTGGCCGCCCCGCGCGTGGCGGCCCGGCTGCGAAACCAGGGCAGGCCGATCGACGGCGGGGACTGGCGCGGGCGCTGATCAGAGGCGAGGTACTGGCCGGCCGAGTCCTCGCTGATCGTCACCGACCTCCACCCGCACCGCGCACGACTTGAACTCCGGCATCCGGGACGTCGGGTCGAGGGCCGGATTGGTCAGGGTGTTGGCGCGGCCCTCGCCGGGCCAGTGGAAGGGCATGAAGACGGTGTCCGGGCGGATGGCGGAGGTGATCCGGGCGGGGGCGGTCGCCCGGCCCCGGCGGGAGGTCACGGTCACCGGATCCCCCTCGGCCGCGCCGATCCGGGACGCGAGGCGGGGGTGGAGCTCCACGAAGGGGCCGGGAGCGGCGGCGTTCAGCTCGGTGACCCGCCGGGTCTGCGCCCCCGACTGGTACTGCGACACCACCCGGCCGGTGGTCAGCAGCAGCGGATACTCGGCATCCGGTTCCTCCGCCGTCGGGCGGTGGGTCACGGGGGCGAACCGGGCCCGGCCGTCCGGCGTGGCGAAACGGTCCAGGAAGAGGCGCGGGGTGCCCGGGTGAGCCACCTCGCCTTCCGGATCCGCGTCCGCGTTCTGCGGGCACGGCCAGAACACCCCGTTCTCCTCCGCCAGCCGCCCGTAGCTGATCCCCGAGTAGTCCGCCGGACCGCCCGCGCTCGCCCGGCGCAGCTCCTGGAAGACCTCCTCCGCGTCTGTCGGGAAGCCCTTCTCCACCCCCAGCCGGGCCGCCAGCTGGTGCAGGACGTACAGGTCGCTGCGGACCCCGGGCGGCGGGGTGACCGCCTGGCGGCGCAGCAGGACCCTGCCCTCCAGGCTGGTCGTCGTGCCCGTCTCCTCCGCCCACTGCGTCACCGGCAGGACCACGTCCGCCAGCTCGGCCGTCTCCGACCGCACGATGTCACAAACCGCCAGGAAATCAAGGGACTTGAGACGCTCCTCGACATGCGCCGCGTGCGGCGCCGACACCACCGGGTTGGAGCCCATCAGCAACAGCGCCCGGATGTCCGTGCCGAGGGCGTCGAGCAGCTCGTACGCGCTGCGCCCGGGGCCGGGCAGCGCATCCGGGTCCACGCCCCACACCCCGGCCACATGCGCCCGCGCCGCCGGGTCGTCCAGCTTGCGGTAGCCGGGCAACTGGTCGGCCTTCTGGCCGTGTTCGCGGCCGCCCTGCCCGTTGCCCTGCCCGGTCAGACAGCCGTAACCGCTCAACGGCCGCCCCGCGCGCCCCGTCGCCAGGCACAGGTTGATCCACGCGCCGACCGTGTCCGTGCCCTTGGACTGCTGCTCCGGCCCGCGTGCGGTGAGCACCATCGCCGACTCCGGCTCGCAGAACAGCCGTACCGCCTCCCGGAGCTGTGGAACGGACACCCCCGTGATCCGCTCCACCTGTTCCGGCCAGTGCGCCATCGCCACCGCGCGCGCCTGCTCCCAGCCCGTCGTCCGCTCCCGGATGTACTCCTCGTCCGTCCGCCCCTCCGCCACCACCAGGTGCAGCAGGCCGAGCGCCAGGGCGAGATCGGTGCCCGGCCGGGGGGCCAGGTGCAGGTCCGCCTGCTCGGCCGTCCTCGTCCGGCGCGGGTCGACGACGATCAACGTGCCGCCGTTCTCCCGCAGTTCGCTGAAGAAGCGCAGGGAGGGCGGCATGGTCTCCGCGAGGTTCGACCCGACGAGGATCACGCACCCGGTCTTCGGTATGTCCTCCAGGGGGAAGGGGAGGCCCCGGTCGAGCCCGAACGCCTTCGTGCCCGCAGCCGCCGCCGACGACATGCAGAACCGGCCGTTGTAGTCGATCTGCGAGGTGCCCAGCACCACCCGGGCGAACTTCCCCAGCGCGTACGCCTTCTCGTTCGTCAGCCCGCCCCCGCCGAACACGCCCAGCGCGTCCGCGCCGTACTCCTCCCGCGTGTTCCCGAGCCGCTCGGCGATCCGGTCCAGGGCCTCGTCCCAGCCCGCCTCGACCAGCCGGCCCCCGGACCGCACCAGCGGCGAGGTCAGCCGTACCGCGGGCGAGAGCACCTCGGCCGCCGTACGGCCCTTGCCGCACAGCGCGCCCCGGTTCACCGGGAAGTCCGTCCGCTCGGTCACCTCGACGCCCCCCTGCGGCAGGGGCGTGACGTTCATCCCGCACTGCAAGGCGCAGTACGGGCAGTGGGTGGGCGTCGAGGCGATCGGTTCCATGCCGCCAGCGTGCGGCGGGCGTGTTACGGCCCCGACCGCCTCCCGTTACACGCCCGGCACGGCGACCTCCCCGCCGGGCCGGTGACGCCGTGAGGTCCCTACTGCCGGCTCAGCGAGCGGCTGACGCCCGCCGCGATCGTCGTCGCCAGCACCCAGCCGGTGACGATCAGCAGATACGACAGCCACTGGTACCACCCGCGCGGCGCGTACGCCCCCTCCTGGCCGAAGTCGATGATCGGCAGCAACAGGTCGAGGGTGTAGAAGAGCGGGTTGAACGCGGGTGCCTCGGACGGCTTGAGCGCGGGCGGATGGTGCAGGGCGAAGGCGAGCGTGCCGGTGCACAGCAGGAGCAGCAGCCAGCCCGCGGCCCGCATCGGGCGGAAGCCGTAGCCGACGGCCGCGTCCTGGAGGAAGCCCCACAGCCGGGCGTACGGCGGCAGGGTACGGCGGTGGCGACGGAGCTTGGCCAGCTGGACGGTGCGCGCGGCGGCATCGTCGCCGACCGTGCGGTATGCGGTGGTGAGCTGCTCGTAGGGGTGGGGGAGATAGCCGTCCGGCTCGCGTTCCAGCAGCGGAAGACGTTGCTCGGGCGGGAGGTGCGGGGTCAGGACGCGATAGCCGAGCCCGTCGAGCTGCACGCGCTCGGGCCACACCTCGGGCGGCACGTGCAGCAGGTCGAGCTGGGCGCGGCGCAGATTGACGGCACCCTCGACGGGCGCGGCGTCGCGCAGCCACAGTTCGCCGATGACACTGCTGCTGGCGCGCAGGGCCTGACCGCCGGGATTGGACAGACGGGCGTGGGCGAGGTTGAGCTGACGGGGAATCCTGGCACCGGCCAGATTGACCCGGCCGTGCGTCCGCAGCCGCATGGCGTGCAGGTCGGTGCCGACCGTCAGGACCTCGGCGTGCAGGGCGGAGCCGCCGGGGGCGTTCAGCTCGGCGTCGTTGAGATTGACCTGTCCGCCGACGACCGCCCCGTTCAGGTGCACCTTTCCGTGCGCGACCAGCCCGGGGGCCCACACGTCGGTGGCCACCTCGGCGTGGTTGAGCTGGAGGACGGGCTCCTCGGGGACCTCGCCGGGACTGCCGAGCCGCGCACCGCCGGCGAACAACGCTCCGGACAGCTTCGCTCCCTGGAGCCGTACCGGCCCCGTGATCCGGCAGCAGCTGATCCGCACGACGCCTTCGGCGCGCAGGTTCCCGGCCGTCAGCCCCGGCAGCACCGAGTCGCTCAGGACCAGCACGACGACCCGCGCCCCGTACAGATCGGGCGCCTCCTCGAAGTGGCAGCAACGCAGCCGCACCGGATGGCCGACGGTGCCGTACTTGAGGTCCAGCCGCCCGGTGACGCGCGCCCCCCACACCTTCAGCCCGGCGATCCGCCCGTCCCGCACCGGCCCGTCCAGCAACAGCTCCCGCAGCACCTCCGCCCGCAACGTCCGCTCCGGACCCCATGACGCGCCCTGCGCGGGGTCCTCGTCCTCGCCCTCCCGGAAGTCGACCCCTTCGCCGAGCGGGAAGGCCTCCCGGACGCGGCGCTCGGCGGGCGTCAGGTCCGTGATCTCCACGTCAGCCCCGCGCCTGGGCGAGCGCCTCGGTGACCCCGTGCTCCCGCGGCCCGAGGAAGGTCGGATCCGGACGGAACACCGCGTCCAGCACCGCCTTGCCCGCCGCGAACACCTCGCGGGTCCCGCCGTAGTACCAGGTCACGTCGTGCTTGTCGGCCACCCCGACCCCGTACGAGTCCACCCCCGCCGCCTCGCACAGCGCCACCGCACGCCGGATGTGGAAACCCTGGCTGATCAGCACGGCCCGGTCCACACCGAAGATCTTCTTGGCCCGCACACAGGAGTCCCAGGTGTCGAACCCGGCGTAGTCGCTGACGATCCGCCGGCCCGGCACCCCGTGCTTCTGCAGGTAGGCGCGCATGGCGTCGGGCTCGTCGTAGTCCTTGCGGCTGTTGTCCCCGGTGACGAGCACGACCTTGATCCGCCCCGCCCGGTACAGCCGAGCCGCCGCGTCCAGCCGGTGCGCCAGATACGGCGACGGCTCCCCGTTCCACAGCCCCGCACCGAAGACGACCGCGACGGGTGCCGACGGGGCGTCGGCCGTCGTGCGCAGCCGGTCCGCCGTGGACACGAACAGCCAGGTCGCCGGCAGCAGCGCCAGCACACACCCGGCCATCACGGCCTGCACCAGCCGCCGCTGCCCCGTGCGGGTGCGCGGCAGCCGCGGTCGACGGATCTTCATACGGCCCCCCAGGGCTCGGTGCCAACCGGTTCCGACCATGGAGGACGTCACCGGCAGCCGTCCGGTTCGCCTCACATCGAGCATCCGTACGACGTGAAGCAGCGGAAAAGGCTCGTGACGGCCCGGCAACGGCCACGCAACCTGGCCCCGTCAGGATCCTTTCATGACGGCGTCGCACCCTCCCCGCTCCGAGTCCCGCATCCACCTCGACAGCACGGCGCAGCTCATGGACAGCATCAGCAGCCGGCTCGCCGGCCGGCTCCGGCTCGTCTCCCCGCTCGGCCACCGCCGCACGGCCCCGCCCGCCCTCGTCCTGGTCGCCCACGGCAGCCGCGACCCGCGCGCGCTGGAAACCGTGCGGACGCTCGCGGACCGGGTGCGCGAACTGCGCCCCGTCCTCGCCGTCCACCTGGGCCACATCGAGCTGAACGAGCCCCTGCTCCCGGACACCCTCGCCGCCCTGGGCGACACCCCCGCCGTCCTGGTCCCGCTGCTCCTCTCGCGCGGCTACCACGTCAAACAGGACATCCCCGAGATGGCCGCCGCCGCACCGGCACCGACCCGCCTGGCCGCCCCGCTCGGCCCGCACCCGCTCCTGGCGGAGACCCTCTACGACCGCCTGGTCGAGTCCGGCTGGCCCCCGGCCATGGACGCGGCCGCCCGTCGTGCGAGCGCGGTCGTCCTGGCCGCCGCCGGCTCCCGCGACCCCGACTCGGCCCGCGACACCCGCCGCACGGCCCGCCTCCTCGCGGACCGGCTGGGCGTCCCGGTGGTCCCGGCCTACGCCTCGGCGGCGACCCCGACGGTCCCGACGGCGGTACGGGCACTGGCGGCGCGCGGCCGGCACCGGGTGGCCATCGCCTCGTACTTCACGGCTCCGGGGCGTTTCGCGACGCAGTGCGCGGACGCGGCGCCGTGGATGGCGTCGGCCCCCCTGGGCGCGCATCCGGCGATGGCCCGCCTGATCCTGCACCGGTACGACCAGGCACGGGTGACGAGGCAGGCGGAACTGGCTTCGGCTTGAAAGAAGGGGCTGCGAAAGAAGGGGCGCGGGGCTGTATCGCTATGCGGCTCCGCCGCGTGGGCGCGACGAGCCACACACGACCCGCACCCGCCTCAAAACAGAACAGGGCAGATGAGTAGGCATACTGTCGAAGAATGGAAGGCACCGCACTCGACAACGGCACCTACGACCCCACCGCAGCGGAGCGTTGGGTCCCCGAGCCCGACAAACGCCCCGGCCGCACCGCCTTCCAACGCGACCGCGCCCGCATCCTGCACTCCGCCGCGCTCAGAAGACTGGCAGGCAAGACCCAGGTCGTCACGCCAGGCACCCGGAGCCAGGCATGGGACGCCAGCCCCCGGACACGGCTCACCCACTCCCTGGAATGCGCCCAGGTGGGCCGGGAGCTCGGCGCGGCCCTCGGCTGTGACCCCGACCTGGTGGAGGCCGCCTGCCTGGCCCACGACCTCGGCCACCCGCCCTTCGGCCACAACGGCGAACAGGCGCTGAACGCCTTCGCGGACGACTGCGGCGGCTTCGAGGGCAACGCCCAGTCCCTCAGGCTCCTCACCCGTATCGAGCCCAAACGGTTCACCGCCGGAGGCACCCGTTCGGTCGGCCTCAACCTCACCCGCGCCACCCTCGACGCCGCCACCAAGTACCCCTGGCCGCGCGGCGCCCACCCCACCGACCCGGCGTCGAGGAAGTTCGGTGTCTACGCGGACGACCGCCCGGTGTTCGACTGGGTCAGGGCCCACGCCCCAGGCACCCGCACCTGCTTCGAGGCCCAGGTCATGGACTGGGCGGACGACGTGGCGTACTCGGTGCACGACGTCGAGGACGGCCTGCACGCCGGTCATGTCGACCCCAACTGCCTGCACGCCGAGCCCGAGCGGCAGGCGGTGTTCGAGGTCGCCATCGGCAGATACGTTCCCGCGGACACCGCCCCGGCCGAACTGGCCGCCGCCCTCGACCGGCTCCAGGACGAGGAGTGGTGGCCGCACGGCTACGACGGCACGGCGGTCGCCCAGGCCCGCCTGAAGGACGCCACCAGCCAGCTCATCGGCCGGTTCTGCCTGGCCGCCGAGGGCGCCACCCGCGTCGCGTACGGCACCGGCCGGCTCACCCGCTACGACGCCGAACTCGTCGTACCCCGCGAGGCCCGCATGGAGTGCGCGGTGCTCAAGGCGGTCGCGGACCGGTATGTGATGCAGCGCGCCGAGCAGGAGCGGCTGCGCGCCGACCAGCGGGTCGTCGTGGCGGAGCTGGCGGAGGCGCTCACCGCCCGCGCGCCGGACGGGCTGGATCCACAGTTTCGGGCCCTGTTCGACGGGTCAGGCGACGACCACGCACGCAAGCGGGTGATCGTCGACCAGATCGCCTCCCTCACGGACGCCTCCGCGCGCTCGCTGCACGCGAGACTTACGGGGCATATGTGAGAGGAACATGACCGTCCGTGGCCTGATCGGGTCACTCCCTCTTCCCGCAGCACGCCCGGTGCGGGACGCTCGCATGTGGCGGCACCCTTACGAGGAGGCATCAAGTGGTCGACGCGGATCAGACATTCGTCATCGTCGGGGGCGGACTCGCCGGCGCGAAGGCGGCCGAGACGCTCCGGGCGGAGGGCTTCACCGGCCGGGTGATACTGATCAGTGACGAACGCGACCACCCCTACGAGCGACCGCCGCTGTCCAAGGGCTATCTGCTCGGCAAGGAGGAACGCAACAGCGTCTTCGTGCACGAGCCGGCCTGGTACGCGCAGAACGACATCGAGCTGCACCTCGGCCAGTTCGTGGACCGCATCGACCGCGGCGCGAAGACGGTCCGCTTCGGCGACGACGGCACCCTCGTCCGCTACGACAAGCTGCTGCTGGTCACGGGCGCCGAGCCGCGCCGCCTGGACATCCCGGGCACCGACCTGGCGGGCGTGCACCACCTGCGCCGCCTCGCCCACGCCGAGCGCCTCAAGGGCGTCCTCGCGGCCCTCGGCCGGGACAACGGGCACATCGTGATCGCGGGCGCCGGCTGGATCGGCCTGGAGGTCGCGGCGGCGGCCCGCGAGTACGGCGCGGAGGTCACGGTGATCGAACCGGCGCCGACCCCGCTGCACGGCGTCCTCGGCCCCGAGCTGGGCGGCGTCTTCGCCGAGCTGCACCGCGAGCACGGCGTCCGCTTCCACTTCGGGCGGCAGCTCACCGAGATCGTCGGCCAGGACGGCATGGTCCTGGCGGTCCGCACCGACGACGGCGAGGAGCACCCGGCGCACGACGTGCTCGCCGCGATCGGGGCGGCGCCCCGGGTCGGCCTCGCGGAGGCGGCGGGCCTGGAGATCGCAGGCCGGGCGCTCGGCGGCGGCATCGCCGTCGACGAGCGGCTGCGCACGTCCGACCCCGACATCTACGCGGCCGGTGACGTGGCGTCCTTCCCGCTGGCCCGGTTCGACACCCGGCTGCGGGTGGAGCACTGGGCCAACGCCCTGAACGGCGGACCGGCGGCGGCCCGCGCGATGCTGGGCCAGGACGTCGTCCACGACCGGGTGCCGTACTTCTTCACCGACCAGTACGACCTGGGCATGGAGTACAGCGGATGGGCGCCGGCCGGGTCGTACGACCAGGTGGTGATCCGGGGTGACGCCGGGAAGCGGGAGTTCATCGCGTTCTGGGTGAAGGAGGGACGCGTGCTGGCCGGGATGAACGTGAACGTGTGGGATGTCACAGAGCAGATCCAGAAGCTGATCCGTTCCACGGCCCAGGTGGACACGGAGGCCCTGGCCGACCCGCACGTGCCGCTGGAGAGCCTCACTTCCTGAGGACCGGGACTGTCACAGCACCCCCGTGCTGCGATTCCCGGGGGGACAACCCCCGGACCCCCGGCCGGGGGCCGGTCAGCGCGCCCCAGGTGTGTCAGTCCCGCCCCGTAGAATCACCTCGTGGCAGGACGGATCAACGACGAGGACGTGAAGGCGGTACGGGACGCGGTCCCGATCGACGCCGTGGTCTCCGAGTACCTCCAGCTGCGGGGCGCGGGCGGCGGCAACCTCAAGGGGCTGTGCCCGTTCCACGACGAGAAGTCTCCGTCCTTCCAGGTCAGCCCCAGCAAGGGACTCTTTCACTGCTTCGGCTGCCAGGAGGGCGGCGACACCATCACCTTCGTGATGAAGGTGGACCACCTCTCCTTCTCGGAGGCGGTGGAGCGGCTCGCCGCCCAGGCCGGCATCACCCTGCGTTACGAGGAGGGCGGGTACAACCCGACCCACCAGCGCGGCGAGCGCATCCGCCTGGTCGAGGCGCACAAGATCGCCGCGCAGTGGTACGCCGAGCAGCTCGCCACCAGCCCCGAGGCCGAGACCGGCCGGGTCTTCCTCGCCGAGCGCGGCTTCGACCAGGCCGCCGCCGTCCACTTCGGTGTCGGCTACAGCCCCCAGGGCTGGGACCACCTCACCCGCTATCTGCGCGGCAAGGGCTTCAGCGACAAGGAGCTGATCCTCTCCGGGCTCTCGCAGGACGGCCGCCGGGGTCCCATCGACCGCTTCCGGGGCCGTCTGATGTGGCCGATCCGGGACATCGGCGGCGAGGTCGTCGGCTTCGGCGCCCGCAAGCTGTACGAGGCGGACAACGGCCCGAAGTACCTGAACACCCCCGAGACGGCGATCTACAAGAAGAGCCAGGTGCTGTACGGCATCGACCTGGCGAAGAAGGAGATCGCCAAGGCCAGCCGCGCGGTCGTGGTCGAGGGCTACACCGACGTCATGGCCTGCCATCTCGCGGGCGTCACGACGGCCATCGCGACCTGCGGTACGGCCTTCGGCGGCGAGCACATCAAGATCCTCCGCCGGCTGCTGATGGACAACGGCAGCGCGCGCGTGATCTTCACCTTCGACGGCGACGCGGCGGGCCAGAAGGCCGCCCTGCGCGCCTTCGAGGACGACCAGAAGTTCGCCGCCGAGACCTACATCGCCATCGCGCCCGACGGCATGGACCCGTGCGAGCTGCGCCTGGCCAAGGGCGACGAGGCGGTGGCGGACCTGACCGAACCCCGCACGCCGCTCTTCGAGTTCGCACTCCGCCAGATCGTCTCGCGCTACGACCTGGACACGCCGGGGGGGCGCGCGGCTGCACTGGACGAAGCCGCGCCAGTCGTGGCCAAGATCAAAGACCGCAGCGTCCGGCGTGAGGTCGCGGTGCAACTGGCGGGCCTGGTCGGAATCCTGGATCAGGAGTTCGTCGTGGATCGCGTCGGCTACCTGGTGCGCAGAAACGGGCACGGCGGCCAGGCTCCCACGCCGGCGCGAAGCAGGATGCCGGCGTACGACGCCACACCGCGCCCGGCCAGCAGCGGCCCGGCCCTCACCCTGCGCAACCCGGTCTACGCCGCCGAACGCGAACTGCTCAAACTCGCCCTCCAGCGCCCTGAACTGGTCTCCCCGGCCTTCGACGCCTACGGCGTGGACGAGTTCACCGCGCCGCCGTACGCGGCCGTCCGCCAGGCCGTCGCGGAGGCGGGCGGCGCGGAGTACGGCGTCCAGGACCCCCAGGAGTACCTGGTCCGGGTCCGTGAGGCCGCGCCCGACGACACCGTCCGCGCGATGGTCACCGAGCTGGCCGTCGAGCCGATCCTGCGCCGCACGGTCGACGAGACCTACGCCGGCACGGTCCTGGTCCAGATCCGCCGCCGCGCCGTCGAGCGCCGCATCCACGACATCCAGTCCCAGCTGACCCGCCTCGCCACCGGCGGCGACCCCGCCCAGCTGGCCGCCGTACAGAACGAGATGTGGGTGCTGCAGCAGTACGACCAGGCGCTGCGGGAACGGGGCGCGGAGGCGCTCTAGCGGCCCGCGAAGGCCGGTGTCACCGCCTGCACCAGCCGCTTCGCGAACTCGCGCCCGCGGTGGGCGAACCGCGGGTACTCGGTGACGAAGTGGTCCCACTCGGCGTGTTCCGCGGCCTGTGCCACCTCCCGCAGGGTGACCAGATCGCGGTCCCGGGCGGACGAGTCGGCGCTGCCCGAGAGCTGGAAGACCCGCAACAGCAGGTCGTAGGGGAGCGGGTGGGATTCGGCCAGCAGTACGGCGTCGTACAGGTCCTTGCCCTGGGGATGCATGTCGTCGATCAGCCACATCAGCTTCCAGGCCAGCGACAGCGCCGGGGACGCGGCCAACAGCACGGCAGGGCCGGGAAGTTCGACCGGCTCGGGCTGCTCGGGCAGCTCCTCGTTGAAGACGAAGTCCAGCTGCACGTGCCCGCCGGGCAGGCCGGGTGCCGACCAGGGCAGGAGCATCCGGCGGCCGGGCACACGGTCGTAGGTCCAGATGTCCTCCACGAGGGTGCTCCGGGCCGCGAACCTCACTCCTCCCGCGTCCACCGCCCGCGCCTTCGCCGCCTCCGCGATGCCGTCGAGCATCCGGGTCGTGCGCGCCTCCTCGATCCCCCAGTCCGCCGGCACGACGACGAAGTCCAGGTCACCGGGCTCGCGGGCCGCATCCCCGAACCACAGCGACATCAGCAGACTGCCGCGCAGCACCAGGGACTCGACCCACTCGGAGTCCCCGATCGCGGCCAGGACCAGGTGCAGCGCCTGCCGCCGGGCCGTACGCCACGCCTCGCCGCGCGCCGGGTCGGCGAAGGCGGGGTCGGTGGCCCGGTAGGCGTTCTGGTGCTGTTTCAGGGCCGGTTCGAAGACGGGGCGCTGGGTCACGTCGTCGCCCGGTATCCAGGTCAGTGTCCGAGGCACATCCCTGGTCGGCCGTTCCCGATCCGTCCCGCTCATCCCCGCACCCCCTGAACCTTCGGCTCCTCGATCCATCCGTCGTCCACCGACTCGTCGCTGTCGTACAGCACGAACTCCCGCTCCACGGACAGGACTTCGAACCCGTCGAGCTCCGAGAGCAGCAGCCGCAGAGCTTCTTCGGCCGCTGCGTCGCGGACACCCCGGCAGCGCTGCGTCACGAACCGCTCGTGCCCTCCGCCCCCGCACACCCGGCGTGCGTTCCACGACAGGTGCGCTCCGTGCGGGACGACCCGTGCGGTCAACGAGGCCAGGTCGGTCTCCGCGTCCAGGAGCAGCTTCACATGGTGCTCGAAGTACTGCCCGCCCCCGCACGGCCCATCGGGCACCTCCGGCGCCCACGGCACCGACTCCGTCTTCACCCGGACCGGCGCGAAACCGGCCGACCGCAGCGCCGCCACCGTCCCGTCCGCCCGCGCCGACTGCTCGGCGTACGAGGCCGAACCGGCCAGGGTCAGCATCGGCTGGTCCCGCATCCGGCCGCGGGCCAGCACGATGTGCGTCACCTTCAGCCCGGCCGCCTCCGCCCAGCCGCGCAGCCGCTCCGTCTCGGCGGGGCCGGCACAGCGGACGGTGACATGGGTTTCGTACAGAAGTCCGGACACCCGGGGATCCTCCCAGATCAAGGCCGGACCCGGCGCCCGGTTTTCCTGCGCCGATCACCATCCGGTCACGAACCGGACGCAAAAAGTCACCGCAAGCCCCTCGTGGCGGGGATGTGTCGTACTCCACACTGGGTCCGGTGCCCGATCCTCGGAGCGCAGGCCGTCGACTCTCCGCTCCCGAAGTACCGCTGCCGCACAGCCTTCAGCAGCGATCATCCTGGAGGTCGCCCCCGTGCAGACCCAGACCCTCACCCAGACCGACAGCGCCACCAGTGCCACCGGTGCCACCGGTGCCACCAGTGCCACCAGTGCCACCAGTGCCACCGGTACCACCGGCACGACCGCGGACGAGCCGGACGCGGAGCTGGACGTCCTCGTGGCCGTGCCCCCGCAGGGCCGCCCCGCCCACCACCCGGAGGCGGTGCCCGCCGAGCCGGTGGAACCACCGGCGGAGGCGCTCGTGGACGAGCCCGAGGAGGACGGCGAACCGCTGGAGGCCGCCGAGCCCGTCGAGACACGGGTCGCCGCCCGGGCCGAGACCGGCGGCCCCTCGGCCGACCTGTTCCGCCAGTACCTGCGCGAGATCGGCCGTATCCCGCTGCTCACCGCCGCCGAGGAGGTCGAACTCGCCCGCCGGGTCGAGGCCGGCCTGTTCGCCGAGGAGAAGCTGGGCAACGCCTCCGATCTGGACAGTCAGTTGGCGCTCGATCTGGACCGGCTCGTCGTCATGGGCCGGATGGCCAAGCGGCGGCTCATCGAGGCCAACCTGCGGCTCGTCGTGTCCGTCGCCAAGCGGTACGTCGGCCGCGGCCTGACCATGCTCGACCTCGTCCAGGAGGGCAACCTCGGGCTGATCCGGGCGGTGGAGAAGTTCGACTACGCCCGCGGCTACAAGTTCTCGACGTACGCCACCTGGTGGATCCGCCAGGCCATGTCCCGGGCCCTCGCCGACCAGGCCCGCACCATACGGGTCCCGGTGCACGTGGTGGAGCTGATCAACCGGGTCGTCCGGGTGCAGCGGCGCATGCTCCAGGAGCGGGGCTACGAGCCGACGCCCGAAGAGGTCGCCGCGCATCTCGAACTGCCGCCCGAACGGGTCTTCGAGGTGCTGCGCCTCGCCCAGGAGCCGGTCTCGCTGCACGCCCCGGTCGGCGAGGAGGACGACGTCGCCCTCGGCGACCTGATCGAGGACGGGGACGCGGCATCGCCGGTCGAGTCGGCGGCGTTCCTGCTGCTCCGGGAGCATCTGGAGGCCGTGCTGTCCACGCTGGGCGAGCGGGAGCGCAAGGTCGTACAGCTCCGGTACGGGCTCATCGACGGCCGGCCCCGCACGCTGGAGGAGATAGGCCGGCTGTTCGGGGTGACCCGGGAGCGGATACGGCAGATCGAGTCCAAGACCCTCAGCAAGCTCCGGGACCACGCCTTCGCGGACCAGCTGAGGGGTTATCTGGACTGAACGGGGGGCCGCCTGCCGACGGCCCCCGTGCGCCTAGTCCACCTCGGCCACAGCCTGCGCGAACTGGGCCTTGTACAGCCGGGCGTACGCACCGTCCGCGGCCAACAGCTCCGCGTGCGCGCCCTGTTCCACGATCGACCCGTTCTCCATGACGAGAATCGTGTCGGCGTCCCGGATCGTCGACAGCCGGTGCGCGATCACGAACGACGTCCGTCCCGCGGCCAGCTTGGCCATCGCCTTCTGGATCAGCACCTCGGTGCGGGTGTCGACCGAACTCGTCGCCTCGTCCAGCACCAGGATCGTCGGGTCGGACAGGAACGCCCGCGCGATGGTGATGAGCTGCTTCTCACCCGCGCTGACGCCCGTGCCCTCGTCGTCGATCACGGTGTCGTACCCGTCGGGGAGGGTGCGGACGAACCGGTCGGCGTGGGCCGCCCGTGCCGCCTCCTCGATCTCCCCGCGGGTGACCTCCCGGGACGCCCCGTACGCGATGTTGTCCGCGATGGTGCCGCCGAACAGCCAGGTGTCCTGCAGCACCATGCCGATCCCGGACCGGAGTTCGTCCCGGGACATCCTCCGGATGTCGACCCCGTCGAGGGTGATCCGGCCGCCCGAGACGTCGTAGAACCGCATCAGCAGGTTGACCAGCGTGGTCTTGCCCGCACCCGTCGGACCGACGATCGCCACCGTGTGACCGGGCTCCACCGTGAGCGAGAGGTCCTCGATCAGCGGCTTCTCCGGGTCGTACCGGAAGGACACGTGCTCCAGCCGCACCCGGCCGCGCAGCTCCGCCGGCCGCTCGCCCGGCACCGGATCCGCCTCCTGCTCCTCCGCGTCCAGGAGTTCGAAGACCCGCTCGGCCGAGGCGACACCGGACTGCACCAGGTTCGCCATCGACGCGACCTGCGTCAGCGGCATCGAGAACTGCCGCGAGTACTGGATGAAGGCCTGGACGTCACCGATGGACAGGGAACCCGAGGCGACCCGCAGACCGCCGACCACCGCCACCAGGACGTAGTTCAGGTTCGACACGAACATCATCAGCGGCTGCATGACGCCGCTGTTGAACTGCGCCTTGAACCCGGCCTGGTACAGCGCCTCGTTCTGCTCGGCGAACTGCTTCGCCGACTCCTCCTGCCGGCCGAACACCTTCACCAGGGTGTGCCCGGTGTACATCTCCTCGACATGCGCGTTCAGCTTGCCGGTGGAGCGCCACTGCTGCACGAAGTGCGGCTGCGAGCGCTTGCCGACCCGGGTGGCCACCAGGAACGACAGCGGCACGGTGACCAGGGCGACCAGCGCCAGGACCCAGGAGACGTAGAACATCATCACGAGCACGCCGATGATGGTCAGCAGCGAGTTGATCAGCTGGCCCATCGACTGCTGGAGCGTCTGCCCGATGTTGTCGATGTCGTTGGTCGCGCGGGACAGCACCTCGCCGCGCTGGCGCTTGTCGAAGTACGACAGCGGCAGCCGCGACAGCTTCGCCTGCACGGACTCGCGCATCCGGTACATCGTGCGGTTCACGGCCCGGTTGACCAGCCGGGTGGCCACCGCCATCAGCAGGCCGGCGACCAGGAACGTACAGAGAGCGAGCAGCAGGACGTTCCCGACGGCACCGAAGTCGATGCCCTTGCCGGGCGTGAAGTCGGTGCTCTTGAGCATGTCCGCGATGGAGCCCCGGCCATGGGCCCGCATCCGGTCGAGAACCTGCTCCTTGGTGACGCCGGCCGGCATCTGCCGGCCGATGATGCCGGCGAAGACCAGGTCGGTGGCCCGGCCGAGGATCTTCGGGCCGATCACACTGAGGGTCACGCTGACGACCACACAGAGCAGCAGGCCGTAGATCGTGAGCCGTTCCGGTCTGAACTGGGCGACGAGCCGTTTGCCCGACCCCTTGAAGTCCATCGAGCGCTGGTCGGGGCCGCCCCCGGCCATCATGCGTCCCATGGGCCCTGCCATCAGGCGGCCTCCGCTTCCGTCAGCTGGGAGAGCACGATCTCCCGGTAGGTCTCGTTGCTCGCCATCAGCTCGCGGTGCCGGCCGGAGCCGACGACCCGGCCCTCGTCCAGCACGACGATCCGGTCCGCGTCCCGGATGGTCGCCACCCGCTGGGCGACGATGACGACGGTCGCCTCGGCGGTTTCGCGGGCGAGCGCGGCGCGCAGGGCCGCGTCGGTGGCGTAGTCGAGCGCGGAGAAGGAGTCGTCGAAGAGGTAGATCTCCGGGCGCTGGACCACGGTGCGGGCGATGGCGAGCCGCTGGCGCTGGCCGCCGGAGACGTTCGTACCGCCCTGCGCGATCGGCGCGTCCAGGCCGCCCTCCAGCTTGCTCACGAAGTCCTTGGCCTGCGCCACCTCCAGCGCGTGCCACAGCTCCTCGTCGGTGGCGTCCGGGTTGCCGTAGCGCAGGTTGGTGGCGACCGTCCCCGCGAACAGGTACGGCTTCTGCGGCACCAGCCCGACCGTCCGCGCGAGCAGCTTCGGGTCGACCTCCTGCACGTCCACGCCGTCCACCAGGACCTCGCCCTCGGTGGCGTCGAACAGCCGCGGGACCAGCCCGAGCAGCGTCGACTTGCCGCTGCCCGTGGAGCCGATCACGGCCGTCACCTCACCGGGCCGGGCCACCAGGTCGATGGACTTCAGCACCGGCTCCTCGGCACCCGGATAGCGGAAGCCCGCGCCGCGGACCTCCAGATACCCGTGCCGGCGCAGCTCCGTGACCGGCGCGACCGGCGGAACCACGCTGGAATCGGTCCCGAGGACCTCCTCGATGCGCTCGGCGCACACCTCGGCGCGCGGCACCATCATGAACATGAAGGTGGCCATCATCACGGACATGACGATCTGCATCAGATAGGCGAGGAAGGCGGTCAGGTCACCGATCTGCATCCCGCCGCTGCTGATGCGGTGCGCGCCGAACCACACCACCGCGATCGACGACAGGTTCACCACCGTCATGACGATCGGGAACATCAGCGCGAGCATCCGGCCGGTGGCCAGCTGCATCTCGGTGAGATCGCCGTTGGCCTTCCCGAACCGGCCCTGCTCGTACTCGTCGCGCACGAAGGCGCGGATCACCCGGTTGCCGGTGATCTGCTCGCGCAGCACCCGGTTCACCGTGTCCAGGCGGACCTGCATCGAGCGGAACAGCGGGCGTAGCCGGCGCACGATGAGCGTCACGGAGATCGCCAGCACCGGCACGACGGCCACGAGCACCCCGGACAGCGGTACGTCCAGGCCGAGCGCCAGCACGATGCCGCCCACACACATGATGGGCGCCGACACCATCAGGGTGAACGTCATCAGGGCCAGCATCTGGACCTGCTGTACGTCGTTCGTCGTACGCGTGATGAGCGACGGCGCGCCGAAATGACCCACCTCGCGCGCGGAGAAGGACTGCACCCGGTCGAAGACGACACCGCGCACGTCCCGGCCGAGCGCGGAGGCGGTCCGCGCACCGTAGTACACGGCGCCGATGTTGCACACGACCTGCGCGAGCGAGATGCCGATCATCAGGGCACCGAAGGACAGGATGTAGCCCGTGTCGCCCTTCACGACACCGTTGTCGATGATGTGCGCGTTCAGCGTGGGCAGGTAGAGGGTGGCGCAGGTCTGCAGGAACTGCAGCAGCACCAGCAGGGCGATGGGCTTCTTGTAGGGCCTGAGATAGGTCCGCAGGAGTCGTATGAGCACGCTGGGTCTCTCGGAGTCGGCGGGTGGGAGGCTGGTCGGTTGCCCCTGGCCCCTATCGTCGGACACTCCACCCGCGTTACCTCAACCGATTAACGCCTCGGACCGGCCTCTTGAGCTAAGAGCGGAACGCCCCCGGGTGGGTCTGCTCCCGCACCGCCGTGAACTGCTGCCGCACCGCCTGGCCCACGGGCAGCTCGTCGCCCGGCTCCAGCACCTGCGCCGCCGCGCCCTGCCAGGCCGGCGGGGTACGCGGATCGAGAGCGCCCTGCGACACACCGAGCGCCCAGGCCGCCTGCCGGGCCGCGCCGATCGCCGCGTAGTCCGCGGGCTGCGGTACGACGACCTGGGCGCCGAACAGCGAGGGCGCCGAGGCCTGCACGGCGGGCAGCTCGGCGGCCGGCCCGAGCAGGAAGATCCGCCGCACGTCCACGCCCCGCCCGCGCAGCACGTCCAGCGCGTCGCCGAGCCCGCACAGCATGCCCTCGAACGCGGCCCGCGCCAGATGCTCGGGCTTCATCGACTCGCGCCTGAGGCCCGCGATCGTCCCGGCGGTGTGCGGCAGATTCGGCGTCCGCTCACCCTCCAGATAGGGGAGCAGGACCAGTCCGTGCGCGCCCGGCGTGGACTTCATCGCCAGCTCGGACAGGCTCTCCAGATCCGGCAGCCCGAGGAGTTCGGCGGTTCCGCGCAGGGTCCGTACGGCGTTCAGGGTGGTCACGACCGGCAGGTGCATGCCGGTGGCGTCGGCGAGCGAGGTGATCATCCCGGACTGGTCGGCGAGCGCCTCGGGGTGCACGGCCATCACGGACCCGGAGGCACCGAGGGACACGACCGCGTCCCCCAGCCCGATCCCGAGCCCGAACGCGGCGGCCATGGTCTCCCCGGTCCCGGCGGAGATCAGCAGCCCCTCCGGGGTCGTACCGGCCGCGTCCGACGGGCCGATCACCTCCGGCAGCATCGCCTGATGGCCGAGCGCCAGCTCGACCAGGTCGGGCCGGTAGGCGCCGGTGGCGGCAGACCAGTACCCGGTGCCGGACGCCCCACCGCGATCGGTGGTCCTGCGCACCGGCCGCCCGAGCAACTGCCAGACCAGCCAGTCGTGCGCCTGCAGCAGTACGGCCGTGCGGCGGGCGTTCTCGGGCTCGGTCTTGGCGAGCCAGCGCAGTTTGGTGACGGGCTGGGCGGCCTGCGGCACGCACCCGACGGCCTGCGCCCAGGCCTCCCGCCCGCCGAGCGCGTCGATCAGGTCGGCCGCCGCGACCTGCGCCCGCTTGTCGCCGCCGACCAGCGCCGGGCGCACGGTGTTGCCCTGGGCGTCCAGCGGGACCAGTGCGTTCTGCTGGGCCGACACGCCGATGGCCTGCACGCCCTCCAGGAGGCCGCCGCCGGCCGCCTCACCGAGGGAGAGCAGCCAGGCCTGCGGGTCCACGTCACTGGGCCGGCCCTCCACTGGATGCGAGGCGTATCCCTGCCGCAGTACGGCACCGGTGTCCGTGTCGCAGACCACGATGCGTGTGAAGTCCGGTGAGCTGTCCAAGCCGGCGACTATCCCCATGCCCTGAATTTTGCAGCATTCCTGTGGATGCGGTGGCAGTGGGCGGCCAAGGGAGTGGGGAGGCGTGCACTCCTACGTGTTGCTCGTGCCCCAGTCGTCCTCCGGGGTGCCGTTCAGATTCCGTTCCCGGAGGGAGCGGACCCGCTGCGCCACGGCCTCGGGGACGCGGTCGCCGACCCTGTCGCTGACCGTGTGGAAGGCCTTGCCGGCGTACTGACGGCCCTGCTGGGCGGCGGTCTCGGCGGTATTGCGGACGGCCGGGTTCTGCGCGATCCGCCGAGCGGACTTCTTCAGCTGCTCGTAGCGCTCGCGACCGGCCCTCGTGCCGAGCACGTAACCGAGGGCCAGTCCGGCGACGAACGTGAGCCGGTAGCGCATGGCTGCCACCCTTCCCTTGCCTTGGTCTGCGGTGCGACGTGGGCGCCGAGGGGAACCGATTGGCGGAACACCCCCCTGCTTGCGCTAATGTATGTGTCGCAGCGAGCGAGCGCCCCCTGGCGAATACCCGGGGAGGTACGTTCGATGCAAACGAGGCGATCCTCCGTAGCTCAATTGGCAGAGCAGCCGGCTGTTAACCGGCAGGTTACTGGTTCGAGTCCAGTCGGGGGAGCTTCGGTCCTCCGTAGCTCAATTGGCAGAGCAGCCGGCTGTTAACCGGCAGGTTACTGGTTCGAGTCCAGTCGGGGGAGCGCGATGAACGAGGACCCCTTGGGGGTCCTTTTTCATGCCCGGGGGAACCGTCGCGCTCGCGTCAATGTCCTCAAGGTCATGAGCAGCGCGGAAGCCGACCATCCGAAGCAGGAGATCGTATGAGCGGCTATGCTGCGGCAGACGGCGCGCACAGTTGTACGCGACACGCCGCTATGGGGCGGTAGCTCAGCCGGTTAGAGCAGCGGACTCATAATCCGTCGGCCGTGGGTTCGAGTCCCACCCGCCCCACCACCTGCAGGTCAGAGAAACGTTCTGACCTGCGCAAACGTCTCTTCGGTCAAGTTGGGTCTCGAACTCTGGCTGAACGGAGGGAATCCGCTCTTCACAGGCGTTGGCGGAGGCCCTTGCGCTGCGCTCGGTCGACTCCGTCAACCCCCTGACGTGCAGCGATGCAAGCGGCTCGGTGTGCCGGGGGCCGTGTCACGGCACCGTGGAACAAGATCGAGTGGACGTGCAGTGGACACGAGGGCACGGAGCGGGGGCGCGTGTACCCGCTTCGCCGTCTCGATTCCACGGCGCGGCCTCGAACATCGCAGCGGGCCCCGCAACGCGGTGCGTCATGTCTTGACTCCCGTCTCGCGCACGGCGCTACGGGCGCTGCCCTCCTACGGCATCAGGGCCGAGAGGACGCCGTCATGCCCTCTCGACCAGGCGGCGGTCAGGAGCCCGACTCGTCGAGCCGCCCCCACGCGGCGCCCGCCGTTCCATGGGCGGAGGGTGCTCGGGACACGACGAAAACACCGGAAGGCTCGTGCTCGCCCGATGTGACCGTGCTCGTTCGGCCGGGTGCGCGCCGATGTACGTGAACCCGCTCTCCGAAGGCGCCAAGCCGGGGCCGGGCGACCACAGGTGACGTGGCCGCCGTCGGCGGACCGGGTCGGTCGAGTCGACGCCCCGTTCGGCCGGGGCGCGGCCACCCCGCACGCCCCGGCTTCCGAGCGCCCTATGCCGGCACCACCCCCTGGATCCGCGACAGCGTGAACACCCGCTCGTCGTCGCGCAGATGGCACCAGGCGTCCAGGTACGGCGGGTTGAGGTCCAGGTCGCTGACAGTGCGGATCGTGTGGTTGCCGCTGGTCGCGACATACTCGATGGTGACCGCCGTGCCCTCGTCGACCGCGTGGGCGAGTTGGCGTACGTCGGTGTGCGAGAGGTCGCGGGCGTATTCGGCGATGATCCCCTCGGTGCCCGTGCCGAAGGGGACGCCGTCGGACGGGTCGTGAGCGGGGGCGGTGAGTGGTGCGGCCGCGAGGCGGGTGGCCAGTGCCGTCAGGTCAGCGAGCGCCGGGGCGGTGGCCGTGCGGAACCGGGCGCCCGGCGCTGTGCTCGCGCTGCGAGGCGGTGGCACCGGCGCGGTCACCCGGTGGCCGCGGGGACGTTTTCCGGGTGTCCGCCGGGACGCGTCCGATCAGGTCGGCCAGGCGCTGAGGGTCGCCGTGGTGTTCCAGGAGAGCCGCGAGGCGCTGCGGTTTGGTCGTAGAAGGCCGCACGCCCAGCGCCACGAGCATGCGGCGCAGATCGTCGGAGGTCGCGTCCTTGAGTAGCACGGCCAGAGGGGCGTCGAGTCCGAGCGGTGCGCTCCACGCCCTCCGCAGCGGCGCGGCCATGTGCAGCGTGCCCTCGCTATTGCATGTTGGTGATGTATGTTGGTTATGTACATCGTGTCCTCTCACTGGCGGGGGTGGCCGTATGTCCGTGACCCAGATCGATCTCGATGACGAGGCGCTGGCCGAGGCGATGCGCCTGATGGGCGCGTCCACGAAGAAGGAGACGGTCAATGCTGCCCTGCGGGACTACGTAGCCCGGATCAGACGACTGGAGGCGGCGGAGAAGCTGGCCGCACGCGGTGAGCGAGGCGAGTTCGACGCCGCAGCGGCCGCGCACGAGGCCCGTAAGCGTGCCCGTCGGGCAGCCTTCGAGTGATCACCTATCTTCTCGACACCTCGGCCCTGTGGCACCTCTTCCGCAGCCCAGGGGCCCTGCGCCCCTGGGAGGGGCATATCGCCGCCGGGGTGTTCCACATCTGCGAGCCCACCCGTACCGAGTTCTTGTACTCGGCCACAGGGCCAGTGCACCGGGATGAACTCGCCGAGGAGTTGGACGCGTTGTGCGGGCTCTCTCCGGTGCCGAAGAACGCCTGGCGCTGGGTGGACACCGCCCAGTACAAGCTCACCCAGCGCGGTCAGCATCGCTCTGCGGGTGCCGTCGACCTTCTGGTCTGCGCGACAGCGGTCCACCACGGCCACACCGTGCTCCACGTGGACAACGACTTCGCCGCCGTGGCCGCGGTGCTCAAGGAAGTGGAACAGCGGGACGCCCGGGCCTGATCACGCTCGGTAACTCAGCGTGAAGATTGGGCCCATGATTCTCGGGGCGAGGTGTGCGTCGGGAACAATGCCGAGACGATGACACCGCAGCCTGCCGAGCCCGATCGCACCGAGTCCGCGGAATCCTCCGCGCGTACCGACTCCTCCGGTCCTTCCCCCTCGAATGCCTCGGCCTGCGAGGACGGCTCGCCGTGCCGTCAATGCGGGGATGGGAACGGGCACCGGTGGACGACGCACCGGCGCAGGACGTTTTCCAGTTTCGGCGGGTGTGGCGAGGAGGTGGAGGGTGCCGTCGGGCTGCGGGTGCTCGGCGGTGAGGGCGGTTGCGCCCCGCCCGTGCGCTCACAGGTCCTGTGTCCAGACCCCGACAGGATGCTCATGAGGGGGGAGCCACAGCCGGGGTTGGCGGCTCAGAAGGCCTTCTCCTCCCTCCTGCCAGGGGAATGCCGCATCTCGAGTGGGCCAGACCACCTGCAGGTAGGGGAACGGTGGCTTGCGATAGAAAGCGATGGCTTGGCCGAAGAACGCCTTGTACCACCGATAGTCGACGCTCTTCAGGAGGACCGGGACGTTCGCGATGTCGTGTCGCTCCCGATCGGCTTCCAAGGGGTCTCCCTCGACCGCCCGCCCGCCGAGGTCGTTGAGAACCGGCTGCATCAGAGGGATGTCCAAGCCGAACATGGCGAGTTCGGGTACGCGGTGCTGGTGCCACAGGCCGACGGTGTAAGCCCAGCCGGGTCCCCGGTCGTCGGCGGGGACCCCCACGACCTGCCAGCCGTGTCGGTCGATGGTGTCGGCGGTCGCCCGGGTGCGAGTGGTGAGGTCGTCGGTCTGCCGGCAGACGACGCAGTGGCAGGCGGTGCGGTCGGTGGGCATGGTGGAATCGTCACCTACTGAAGGGGTAGCCGATCTGTGTCAGATCATCAGCGATGTCCGTCAGGGAGACGTCCGGATTCAGCTGGTTGATCATCTGCTGCGTCAACGGGGTGCCCCGGTAGATCGGGTCGATGACGGCGGGGTCGAGTTCCGTCTCGTAATACCAGTGCGCGAACTCGCCATACAAGTCGGGGGTTCCGGTCGTCAGTGGGGCGAACAGCCAGTCCGCGCCGTCCGGGATGACGTCCGACTGGTCCGGAAACCTCACGTCACCGTGGTGCCAGCCGTCGGTTTCTCCTCTCGCCTGCCACAGGCACACCGTGATGAGCGGAAAGTTCCCGGAGCCGAAGGAAGGCTCGTTGACGTATTCCTCGAAGACTTCCGGGACGGAGTCGATCAGGCCGGGCCAGAGACGCCCGTCGTTGCGATAGGGACTCAGGGGCGACTCGTGATCGAAGCCCCGGATGTAGACCCCCTGCGGGCAGAAGACGATCGAGTACTCGTCACCCTGCCCTTTGCGCATCGAGGCCAGCTCCTCCTCGGCTCCCCACGCGGAGTCGAACGAGTAGTACCTGCCCTCCCATGACGGGCTCATGACGGCGTCCAGGGCGGCAAGTGATTTCGAAATCTCGCGAAGCCTTGGACCGCCGGGCAGTTGCTCGGCCAGTTTCGCCGCGGACATCACGACCTCCTACGGTTCCGGGTTCTCTGCCTGGATGCGTGACCAGAGCCATGCGAGAGGATCCTGATCGCTTTTGTCCCCGTTGCGGGCTCGGCACGCTGTCACCAGGTTGGCGAGGATCCCCTTGCCCCCGCGTGCAACCGGGACGAAGTGCTCGTACGCGAGATCGTTGTCCGGAGGCGTCACGCCCCGCTCGCTCTTGTCGGCCAGCCGAATCGGCTGGTTGCAGTACTCGCAGCGGAGTTCACCGTCGTTCTCCACGAGGTTGCGGTCGACGCCCTGCCGCTTCACGGAATCGCTGAACTCGCATCCCTTCCCGTGTGAACCGTTGTGTACGAGGACCGCCGTGTTCCCGGCGAGAACGTAGTACGTGTGGACCGTGGCGACCGAGAGGCTGTAGGTGACCATCCTCGCGGAGTGCGGGTGCAGCCCGACGACGGGGACGGTGTGGCCTTCTCTGGTCTGCAGACGGTCGCCGACGTGCAGGCGAACCGCCTCGGTCCAGGCATGGGATGTCGCGTTCCAGTACAGATGGTGCGCGGTCCCGACGATCACCTGACTGGTCCAGGCATAGCTCTGACGCGTAAATAGCTCCAGGTCAGGGTGGGTCTGGGCAGGGCTGGGTGCCCGGTGGTCAGTTGAGTGAAGAGCGGCATGGCCGGTTCGAGCGGGAACGGGGCACGCGTCTGGCACTGGTACCTGTACTTGAGCCGCCACGCCACCCGCCGTAGCCACCGCCGTCCCGGCTTGGATCGCGGTGCAGCGCCCTGCGTGCCGGCCGACGATCTTCGTCGCGCCCGCACGGAAGCGGCTGTCCCAAGGGCCCGTCGAACCGACGCAGTCGGCATGCGGTCCGTGCGGGGGTTCACCCGAGCGGTGCGGCCTACAGGTCGTCCGGTAGGAGCCGGAAGGCGGGATGGCCGGTCAGGGGACGGACCATGCGGAAGTGCTGGTCGGTGGTGAGCAGGGCGTCGGTGCGGTAGGCGGCGGCCAGGGCGACGTTCATGGCGTCGGTCCCTCCGGGCCATCGGGGCGCTGCACTGAACCGGCGCTCGCCCGCCACCCTGTTCGCCGACAGCGGTATCCGGGCGGCTGGTTGACCCGTACATGCTTGAACGGCCCCTGTGCCGGGCACCCACCCCCTACCGGCGTCGGCCGCCGGGCCACTTCGGCAGAGGGAGGGCGTCATGGACCGTCGCATCCGGGTACGCGTCATCCGGCGCCCCACCTCCCCGCGTGACCGGGAGATCGACCGCAGGACGCCGTCGGGGCGCATCCTGCCGTACTGACCCCCGGGCCCGTCCGTGCGTCAGGACGCGCGCTGTGCCTCCGTCAACTCCGGTAGCGGATCCGCGCGATGCGCGAGGCCGAGCAGGGTTCGGGGGGAGCAGGGGGATGCCGCGTCCGTGGTCGAGGAGGCGGAGCAGAGCTGCCATCGAGCCGCCGCCGCTGATCCTTGGCCGCGGAACTGGCGCCGGCCGCGACCGGCACGCCGTCCATCCCGGGGGCGGCCGCGTCGGTGGCCGTCGCGGCGCCGGCCGGTACGCCGCGACGAGCCAAGGCGCGCTCAACGGCATCCGCAGGCAGGACCGGCGCTGGGCGTGGTGGTCGCGGTGATCGCCGTGATCGCGGTGCTGCCGGTTTCCCGCTCGGGTGAGTGGGCGAGGGGCGTCGGCCTCAGGCCGCCAGCGGGTTCAGCACCATGGGCTCGATACGGCCCTCCAGCATCATGCCGAGGCCCTGGGCCGCGCAGATGTCGGGCCGCTCGGCGATGTGCACCGGCATCCCGGTGGCCTCCCGCAGCATCTGGTCGAAGCCGGGCAGCAGCGCCGAGCCGCCGACCATCGTGATCCCGCTGTCGGCGAGGTCGGCGACCAGGTCGGGCGGGCACTCGCGCAACACCTTGCCGATGCCGTCGAGCACGGCGGTCAGCGGGGTCTGGATCGCGTCCCGCACGGTGGCGGTGTCGACGTGCACGCTGCGGGCGAGCCCGGTGGCCACGTCCCGGCCGTGGATCTCCGTGGTCTCCGGGCCGTGCGCGGTCAGCCCGTTGCCGGACAGTGCCAGTTGCAGCGGCCGTACCGACTGGCTGGGCAGCATCAGCTCGTGCTCGTGCCGCAGGAGCTGCACGATCGCGTGGTCCACCGCCTCACCGCCCACCGGGATCCGTTCGGCGGTGACGATGGAGCCGAGCGAGAGGACGGCCACCTGGGTGGCGGCCGCCCCGCACACCATGATCATCGTGGCCTCGGGGCGTTCCACCGGCAGCCCGCATCCCACCGCGGCGGCGATCAGCGTGTCCACCAGCTCCACCCTTCTGGCCCCCAGCCCGACCAGCGTCTCGATGGTCGCCCGCTGGGCCAGCGGGTCGGCGTCGTGCGGGGTGCAGGCCGCCGCGCGCAGCCGGAGATTGCGGCGCAGGCTACGGCGCGTCTTGTCGCCGAGCAGTTGCCTCAGCATGCGCTGGGCCATCTCGATGTCGACCACCGTGCCGCCGGAGATGGGCCGGGCGACCCGGATGTACCCCGGCGTCCGTCCCGTCATCTTCTCCGCGAACTCGCCCACGGCTATGAGCGCCCCGGTACGGGTGTTCACTGCGGCGACCGAGGGCTGGTCGACGACGAGGCCGGCGCCCTTCACATACACACGGGTGCGGGCGGCACCCAGGTCGACGGCGAAGTGGCAGCGGCGCAACTGCTCCAGACTGACGGTCACGGCGGATCCTCCGAGTGCACGGGCCTTGGGCGCCCGCCCGGTCGGCGGGTGTCTTCCTCACACTGCATCCTGCGCGCGGGCCGGCGGCGGGCGCCTGCTGGAGGGGGCCGGGCGGGGTGCCGCTGAATGGGGGGTTTCCGGGGCGGTGCGGTGTGTCGCGTGGTCAGGGACCGATCCGGGTGATGCGCAGCTCCCAGCGGACCGTGCAACCGGGTACGTCGTCGGGCCGGACCGGGGCCATTGATATGCGCGACCCCGGCATGGCGTCCGGATGGGTGGCCGCCAGGTGCCGCAGCCGCCCGCGCACGAGTTCCCTGATGAGCTCGGGGAACGACGCGGCGTCCGAGTGCGCCACGGCCTGGAGCGGGTCGCTGACGCGCCAGATCGCCGTGCCGGTGGCCCGGAAGGACGACTCCGTCTCATCCAGCTGCAGGCGGCGCTCGGTGAGGTCGACCTCGAAGTACTCGGTGACCCCCGGGCGCCGGGTGAGGCTGGCTTCCCCTACGTCGGACCGGTGGACGACGGTCCTGGTCTCGCCCGTCCCCTCGGGGAGGACGTCACCGGAGGGCAGCGGGTGAGGGCCGAGGACGGGCGGAAGCGAGTGCGTGCCGTCGAAGAGCAGGCGCTCGAGCAGGCACAGCCGGTACCAACCCGCCGCCGTGCCCCGGCGCAGCGGCTGCAGCCAGGGCGCCAGGTCGGGATCCTCGTCCAGCTCGTCCCGCAGCGTCTGCGGTACGGCCACGATGCCCCGCCGGTCCTCGGCGGCGTCCAGCGTCCTGCGGACGGCCACCGCGTCCGGGGTCTCCGCAAGGCCGTAGTCCGAGACGCAGGAGAAGGTCACCAGCCATCTGCGGCCCCCCAGGTGCACGACCTCTCTCTCGAAGTGCGCCACTGTGGCATGCAGCAGCGGCAGCCCCGGCACGTCCCGCGCCGTCTCCACCGACCAGCCACGGTCCGTCGCGGTCAGCTCGTACGCGTCGGGGGCCAGGCCGCTCGCCGTCAGCAGCCGGGTGACCGCCCGGCCGAGCGCCGCCACGGTGTCCGGGTGCCGGCCGTCGTCGGCGAACTCGAAGGTGGCGATGGTGCGGTACGTGGGCGGCGGCTCGTCGTCGAGGCCGGCGTAGGGATCGTCGTCGTCCTCGTAGGGCTGCTCGTCGTACGGCCCGTCGGGCTCCTCGGCGAGCGGGTCGTCCACGGCGAACAGGCTCTCCGGCACCACGTTCTGCGGCAGCGGTGCCTCCACCGCCGACTCCCGTTCCCGCATCTCGAAGATCGACGGCAGCGACTCCTCGGTGGGGAAGCTGCCCTCCGGCAGGGCGTCCGGCTCCGGGACCGGGTTCTGCGAGAGCGGGGCGGTGTCGAAGTCGTCGGCGGGGGAGTCCTCCGAGGGGGCGTCGTACTCCCCGCGGAGCTCGTGCCCCAGGGCGAGCAGCTCCGGGTTCCGGCCGCCGGAGAGCTCGTAGTCCTCGTACACCTCCAGGGCTTCCTCGGTACGGCCCTGGCGGCGCAGGGCGATCATCAGCAGCCGGCGGAAGTCCTCCCGGGCGGGGTACTGCCGCATCAGGTCGGTAAGTTGTGCGGCGGCGCGTTCGAACTCGCCCATATCCAGGTCGAGTTCGGCCCGCTTGCGGTACAGGGCCAGCCGCAGCCGCAGGAGGCGGGTGCGGGCGGTGCGGGCAGCGGGGCCGGGGACGTCGGCGAGGGGACCGGCGTCGTGCCAGAGGGCCAGTGCCCGGTCCAGGTGGTCCCGTGCCTGCTGGGCGAACCCAGGAGCTTCCAGTTCGGCGGCTGTCCGCTCCAGTTCCTCACATTCGAGCAGGTCCACGCGGTCGGCGCTGGTGTGCAGGGCGTACCCGTCGGGGAGCGTCGCGAGGGCCCCGGGGCCCAGCGCCTCGCGCAGCCCCGACGCCAGGCGGCCCAGGACCGCCATCGCGTCCTTCGGTTCCTCGGCGGGGGTCCACAGTCCGGCCCGCAGCTCGTCGTGGGCCACCTTGCGGCCGTGCCGGAGCAGCAGCATGGCGAGCAGCGCGCGGGCCGGCGGCGGGAGTTCCACCTGGCGACCGGATACGTCGACGGTCACCGGGCCGAGGAGCGAGTAGGACCGTGGCTCGTACGCCCGCCGGGCCTCCTCCAGCATCCGGCCGTCCAGGAGCGTCGTCGTACCCGCGTCCCGGTACAGCGAGGAAAGCAAGCGAGAGAAGGCCTTCGCATAAGGCCGGTGCAGCGGCTCGGGGAGATGGCGCAGCACACTTTCCGCATCGGCATGCGCGTCCCCGGTGGCCAGATGCAGCATCAGCCGTCCCAGTGCCCCCAGGTCCGCGTCCCGCGGCACGTTCGACGGCAGGAACGGCTCGAACAGGGTGAGCTTGACCGTGCCGTCGGGCAGCAGCACCACCCGGGACATGCTGACGGCGCCGTGCCGGACCCAGCGCGGGTGCGCGGCGTCGAGAGCGCGCGCGAGCTGCGCGCCGATGGACACCGTCAGCGGGGCCGGCAGGTGATAGCCGTTCGGTGCGGCCAAGGCGTTCAGCGGGATGCCGTCCAGGTGCTCCATGACGACGTACGGGATGTCGTCCTCGATGCCGAACTCGTGCACGGTCACCACGTTCGGGTGGTCGAGTCCCTTCAGCGCCTTCGTCTCCCGCAGGAACTGCGCGCGCCGCTCCCGGTCGGTGACGGCCTCGTGCAGCCGCACCACCACCGTCCGGTGCTGCTCGGGGTCCTCGGCCAGCCAGAGGGAGCCGCTCGGGCTCATCCGCCGCAGCAGCCGGTAACGGTCGCCCAGCCCCGGCGGCACCGACCGCCCTGCGGATCCGGAGAGCCTGCGCACGCTCTCCGGGCGCACTGTCGCAAACGCCTCCCCCCGCGCCGCCTCCGCCTCGGTGCCGTCCGCCGCCGGTGTCACCGCACGGAACTCTCCCGGTGCCGCGCCCGCCCGCTCCTCGATCAGGCCGCCCGCCCGGGCCAGCAGGTCCGTCACACGGTTGCGGGACGAGCGGGGCAGTCCGCGCAGCAGCAGGTCCCGCACACCGGGGCGGAAGGCGTAGCTGCCCGGTGGTCCGGGGGCCGTGGTCAGCAGGCCGCTGAGGATGACCTCGGCCAGTTGCTGGGGGCGCGGATCGGGTTCGACCGCGCGCTGCACCAGCCGCATCACCGGCAGGTCGGGGCGGCCGACGGCCAGATGGCCGGCCAGGCGCACCGCCTCCGTGGAGGAGGTCTCGCGGAACCGCAGGACCAGTTCCTCCGGGGTGAGCCGGCCGAGGTCGGTACGCGTCTCGGGGGCGGGATGGCTGCCCAGCGGAGCGGCCGCGCCCGGAACCCCGCTGCCGCCGGCCGACGTCAGCAGGGACGCCCAGTTC
This sequence comes from Streptomyces sp. NPDC031426, assembly GCF_055581585.1. Lineage (NCBI taxonomy): Bacteria > Bacillati > Actinomycetota > Actinomycetes > Kitasatosporales > Streptomycetaceae > Streptomyces > Streptomyces sp. NPDC031426. The sequence goes on along the minus strand of NZ_JBVIJE010000004.1, from coordinate 333,636 downwards.
GCCAGCCACCGCGGACCGGCCTCCAGGACGGGCAGTGGGACCACGCCCCGGCCCGCGAACCGCGCAGGATCGCCGTCGTACGGGGTGAACCCCAGCGCCGATCCCGGAGCGGCCGGGGACGGCGCGGTCAGCAGACCCGGAGCGGCCGGCAGCGCGCTGTCCCGCCACAGGTGCTCGGGCAGCGGCTGTACGACGGCCACGGGCATCCGGCGGCACCAGCGGCGCAGGGTCGCCTCCCACCGGCTGCCCGCCGGGCCGGGTCGCCACTGTGGGCCCATGCAGTCGCTGATCACCAGGGTGACGGTGCGGCCGTCGGCCGGGCCGTGCGCGCCCGCGCCGTGCACCGTGCCCTCGGGCGTCAACCGGACCGGGCTCACCATGCGGAAGACGCCCGACCGGGCCAGCGCCGCCCGCAGTTCGCGGATCAGGGGCAGCCACACGGGCATCGTCGGGCCCGTGTCGTACACCAGGTTGAGGCGCAGCCAGCGCTCCCGGGCGGGGCGCAGCACCGGCAGCCATCCGTCGGGGGACGCACCGAGGCGGGCGATGCGGTCGGCGGTGGCCTGCTCGTCGACGCGGTGGCCGGCCGGGGCGTCGGCGTGCCGTTTGAGCGGGCGCAGTGCGCGTTGCAAGCCCAGGGGATGGCGCAGCATCGGCGGCGCGGGGGCGAGGAGGCCGAGGTACGGGCCGGTGTCGCCCGGCACCGGTGACGGCAGGTGCAGCGGGGCCCGGTGCGCTTCCCGCGGCCCGGTCGGGGCGGGCCGCGGCGGCGGGGTCGGCTGCCGCTCCCCGGGCGGTGTCGCGGGTGGCTGGGGCAGCGGCTCAGGGGCAGCGGGTTGGGCGGGCTCCGGGCCGCTGGTGGAGGTGACGGTCGGCTCCGGATCGGCGGCTGCCGGTTCCGGTTCCAACTGGCGTGCCAGCCAGAGCAGTTCGGCCAGTTCCCGTGGTGTGGGACGTACCCCCCGAGCCGCCCCGGCCAGCGCGTCGGCCAGGCGGGCGAGCGGGTCCGCGGGGACGGGGACGGGGACGTCAGAGCCCATCGGTGTGCCGGCCTTCGCCGAGATACGGCATCAGCTGCGCCGCGAGGTCGTCCAGGGAGTCGGCGGGTAGGTCGGCGGAGCGGGCCAGGTAGATGGCGTTGAGCAGTTGGTCGGTGGCCAGGTCGCCACCACCCACGCGGGACAGGAAGCGGCTGATCAGGGTCTGCGCGTAGGCGTCCGGCTCGTCGTCGAAGTGGGCGCGGACGATGTCCGCAAGCTGCCGGTCGTCCGGCTGCCGCAGCCGCAGCGTCACACAGCGGCGCAGGAACGCGGGCGGGAACTCGCGCTCACCGTTGCTGGTCAGGACGACGAAGGGGAACGCACGGCAGCGGACCCGGCCGCGTTCGACCGGTACGCGGTCGTGGGTGCCGTCGACCATCACCCGTGCCGTCGGGACGTGCCGGGCGGCGCGGACCAGTTCGGGGATCTCGTACTGGCCCTCCTCCAGCACGTTCAGCAGGTCGTTGGGCAGGTCCAGGTCGCTCTTGTCGATCTCGTCGATGAGCAGCGCACGCGGGCGGGCGTAGGGGAGCAGGGCCGTGCCCAGGGGCCCGAGGCGCAGATGGTCCTCCACGCCCGACTCCGGCGTCGGCGTCGACGGGGCCTGGCGGGCGGCGTACAGGCGGGAGAGCGGGTCGTACTGGTAGAGGCCGTCATGCAGGGTGCTGCGGCTGGTGATGTTCCAGCGCAGCACCGGGCCCAGCCGCAGCTCGCGGGCCACCGCGTAGGCCAGCGAGGACTTGCCGGTGCCGGGCGGGCCGGTGACCAGGAGCGGTCGCCGCAGGTACAGGGCGGCGTTGACCAGCTGGACGGTGTCCGGGGTGGCCCGGTACGTCTGCGCGCGGTGGGTGCGGTCCGCCGAGGTGGCCGCGGTGTCGGCGGTGTCGGCGGGCGTGTCCAGCTCGGGGCCGCCGTCGAAGGCCCGCCAGGGCGGGGGAGGCGGCAGCCGGGTGATGCCGTCGTGCGGCTCCTGCGTGCCGGTGTACACGGGCCATAGGGGCATGGGATGCGGTCCCTCTCGGTCGGCTCAGGCCACGGGAGTGTGCAGGCTGGCGGCGGGTTCGGGGAAGCAGCGCGGGTCGTCCCACAGCAGCTGGACCTCCCGTGCCCAGTGCCGCTCGGGCTCCTCCTCCGCCTCGGCCTCCTCCCGCAACTGCTGTATTCGGCGAGGCAGTTCGGCCGGGTGGACACCCGCCACGTGCGGGGCGAGGGCGTCCAGGAATGCCGTACCGGTGCAGGGCGTCGGGTGCGCGGCGGCGCCGGGGCAGCCCTCCCGCGGCCACAGCAGCACCGGAACGGGCATGTTCAGGCCGACGTCGAAGTGCTCGGGTACGGCGGTGGGCGGGGCGGCGAAACCCGCCAGGCCCGCCTCCTGCTCGCGCAGGCGTTTGCGCAGACCCAGGGAGGGGGTGTCGCAGTCCACGCGATGCAGCTCCGGTTTCCCGCCCGTGTCCAGCTTCCGCCACTTCTTGCCGAGCTGGTGGCGCAGCCGGGCGCTGTGGTGCCGGGAGCGGTCGGTGACGACCACCGGATGGGCGCAGCCCAGCGGCGTGGGGTCGTCCGCGCTGCACGCCCAGTGCGCCACCGGCAGGTTCAGCAACTCGCGCGGCAACGCGAAAGCCAGCAACTCATCGGCGTCGAAGGAGAGTTCTGCGAAGGCCCGGTCGATGCTGCGTTGCACGTGGGCCTGCACCTCGGCGCGCGGCAGCCGGACCGTTCCCACGGGCCGCCGGCGTCCGTCGCGGTACGCCGACACCGCGACCGTGACCTGGTCGGGTCCGGCGCCGCTGCGGTCGATCTCGACCAGGATCGGCGCCCAGGCGGCGGAGCCGGCCGGGGCCGGCGCGGCCGCGCCCGGCCCGTCCAGCAGGTCCGTGAGCCGGTCGGCGAAGCGGGTGAGCGCTTCGGCCGGCTCCGCGACCTCCCACTGCACATAGCCGGCCGCCGCCCGCAGCGAGGGGAAGCCGCCCGGCGGCAGGGGCGGACCGAAGTCGCCGACGGCGTCCACGAACAACTGGTCCGGTGAGCAGCGAAGACCGGTGGCCTCGGCCCGCCGCACCAGCTCGTACAGCCGTCGCGCCGGATCCCCTGCGCCCTGATGCGCCGGCACCAGTTCCCCGAGGGCGGGCCAGTGCCGGGCCAGCACCTCGGTGGGCAGCATCCGCGCGACCAGGACGCCGGGCTCGCCCGCCACCTGGGCGACCATGCCGACCACCCGGCCGTCCGGCAGGGCCGCCGCGGCGCCGCTGAAACCGTGCGTCAGCGGCTGTCCGTGCCCGGCCACGGCCTCCAACTGCACCCATTCGCCCGCGATGCGCGTGGCGGACCGCGCCCGGTACCAGGCGAGCTGCCCCTCGTCGTAACCCTCGGGGAAGCCGTACGCCTCCAATGCCAGCTCCGGCAGGGTCCGTTCGGCGTCCAGCGGGGCGAACCGGGCCGGTGTCAGCGGTACGTCCCGGGCCAGTTCGAGGACGGCCAGGTCGCCGGGGTCGGTGGCGCCACCCCGCCAGCCGCCGTGCACGGCCACCGTCGCGGGCAGCCCAACGAGGTCGGGGCGCTGCGGGAACGACACCGTCAGCGTCCCCGGCTCACTGCTCTGCACGACATGCGCGCAGGTCAGCACGGTGGTGGGCGTCACCAGGAAACCCGCGCCGGCCACCGCGCCCGCGCACTCGATGCGGGCGTGCCAGGAAGCACCTCTCATGGCCGTGACGCCGGCTCCGGGCTGCTCACCGACGCGTCCGGCACATCCGACGGGACCGGCGCGTCCGGCACATCCGACGAGACCGACGCCGCCCGCGGCTCCACCGCCGGACGCTCCGCCGACCACCCCAGCCGCACCACCAGCTGCCCCTCCGCCGCGCCCTTGGCGATGACCGCGCCCGCCTCCGCGGTCAGCTTCACGGCGAACTCCAGCTCCACGGAGTCCGGGCGCAGGGCTCCGTCGCGGAAGGTGCGCAGGGCGGAGTGGGCCGCCGCGCGCACGCTGTCCAGGGCGCCCTCGAAGGTGCGCGTGGCCTGGGCGGCCGGTCCGTCACCGCGTGAGACGAGGCGGGTGCCGCCCGCCGGGTCCGCGGTCTCCACGACGACCACGGCACCGTCCTCCGTGGTGAACTCCACCAGCCTGTTCATGACCAGCCCCCGTCCTCTCCCTCATCGGCCAACTCCATTGTCACGGAAGGCGACCGGACCTGTCCGCTCCTCCCGCCGTGCCGGGCACCGGAATTGGCGGGAAGCCGTCACGGCACCTTCCCGCCAGCGCCGCGCAACACCCCTGCACCACAGGGCACATGACACTCGTCCCAGCACGCGACACGCTCGAACCCACACGAGAAGAGGCGTGGATGACCACAGGACCAGTCAGACGCTCGGCGGCCCTGGTGGCGGTGGGGCTGTTGGGTGCCCTGCTGCCGAACGGCCCGGCCGCCGCCGTCCCGCGGACGCCCGTCACCGCCCCGCACTCCCCGGCCCCCGCCACCACGGCCACCACCGTCACCCTCGTCACCGGAGACAAGGTGACCGTCACCGACCTCGGGCACGGGTAGAAGGCGGTCACCGTGCAGCGTCCCAAGGGGGCCACCGGAGCCGTGCGGACGCAGCGGAGCGCCGGCGAGATCAGCGTCGTACCGGACGAGGCGCTGCCGTATCTGCGGGCCGGGACGCCGGACCGGCGGCTGTTCGACGTGAGCGGACTGATCCGGCAGGGGCTGACCGACGCCAGGGCAGCCGCGACCCCGCTGATCGTGACCTACGGCAGGAGCGCGCGGGCCGCGCCCCCGGCCGGGACCGAGCAGACCCGGAGCCTGCCCAGCCTGCGCGGTGCTGCGGTCGAGGCCGGCAAAGGGCGCACCTTCTGGCGCTCGTTCACCCACCGCGACGGCGTCGACAAGGTGTGGCTGGACGGCAGGGTGAAGGCCGGCATGGCCGAGAGCAACGTCCAGATCGGCACCCGGGCGGCCTGCGACGCGGACTGGTGCGGTACGCGGGCGGTTCGCATCCGGTGCTGAACTGGTTCCGGCCCGTGTGGCACCCGTGGCTGGGCACCAGGCTGGACTGGGGGCAGCAACGCGCGCGGAACCAGATCCAGTTGAGCACCCCCGGCTGGGGAGACTCCGGGCCCGACCACACCGGGTTCGGCGACGTGTGGAGCACGGACAGCGGCATGAGCCAGACCACCGCCGTGTACCTCGACGGCACACTCGTCGACAAGGGCAACAGCTCCGCCGCGTACGTCTGGGACGCGCCCGCCGACGAGCACACCTACCAGGTCGTCACCGACACCGCGTTCGACTCGGCGCGCTGGCCGCCGGGCTCGCAGGGGCACTCCGAGTGGACGTTCCGGTCGGCCGCCACCGCGGAGGACCACTGGACCCGTCTGCCGCCGATCAACCTCGCGTACGACATCGAGACCGACCTCGCGGGGACCGTGCGGGGCGGGCAGCGGATTCCGGTGGGGCTCGGGGCGTCGTATGTGGCGCAGGCCGCGGGGACCGGCACCTTGGGTGGGGGCCGGCTGGAGGTGTCGTACGACGACGGCGGCACCTGGACGACCGTCCCGCTCAAGGGCGCAGGCGCCTCCTGGCGCGGCACGCTGACCGTGCCGCGCGGCGCGTCCTCCGTCTCGCTGCGGGCCTCGGCCCACGACGACAAGGGCGGCGCGGTGACGCAGGAGATCCTCCGGGCGGTGGAGGTGAGGTGACCTACGGCTGGGGGTGGTGCGCGATCCCTCTGACCACCCCCAGCTCCACCAGATCCTGCGGCCGGATCCGCAGTTGCTCGGCGGTCGCCTCCACGTCCTCCTCCCGCCGTTTGAGTATGGCGGCCGCGAGCTCCGGGGCGATCACCGAGAAGTAACTGTCCGGCGTGGCCCAGGTGTTGTCCGGAGCGGACAATGCGAGGGCCCCGCCGGAGCCGCCCTCGCCGATGACGAGCGTGGTGATCGGGACCCGGGCGGAGGCCACCGCCGCGAAGGCCTCCGCGATCGCCGCGCCGGCCCCCTGCCGCTCCGCCTCGGCGTCATTGGCCGCGCCCGGAGTGTCCACCAGCGTCAGTACCGGGATGTCGAGCCGGTCGGCGAGCCGGATCAGCCGGGCGGCGGTGCGGTACCCGGCGGGCCGGGTCGCGGTTCCGGTCTGCGCGGCGAACGCGACGGTACGACCGCCCCGCGCACCGAACCCGCACAGCATGCCGCCGGGATCCGTACCCCCGCACCGGTCCCCGCTGATCTCGCGGCGGTGGGTGAAGTAGGCATCCAGGTAGGCCCGTGCGCGCGGGCGTTCGGGGGAGCGTGCCCGGCGGACGGCCGCCCAGCCGGTGGCGGGCAGGTCCGGGGTGCCGAGAGCCGCCGGCGCGGGGGCTTCCTGGGCGGGGGTGGTGAGCAGCCGGAGCCACTGTCCCAGCGTCTCCCGCAGCTCCTCGGGCCGTACCACCGCGTCCGCCGCCCCGACCGCCACCTGACCCTCGGCGGTGTAGGCCGCAGGGTCGGCGTCCGCGGGCCGGACCCGGGAGCCGGCGAAGCCCACCTGGGCGCCCGGCAGGGCCAGGACGACGTCCGCACCGGCGCCGAGCGTGGCCCAGCCGCCGCCGGTCGTCGGGTCCCGCAGCACCGCGATCTGCGGCAGGCCCGCCTCCCGGGTGAGCACGGACTGCCGGGCCACGCGCTGGAGTTGGCTCAGCGCGAGCATGCCCTCCTGCATCCGGCTGCCACCGGTCGCGATCAACGGCACGACCGGCAGCCGGTGCGCGCGGGCATGGGCGTACGCCGCCTCCAGCCGGTCTCCGGTGCGCTCGCCGAGCGAGCCGCCCAGGAAGCCGAACTCGAAGGCGATCAGCACGGCCGGGGTGCCGTTGACGCTCGCGGTGCCGCAGACGACCGACTCCTGCTCGCCGGTGCGTTCGGCGGCACGGGCGCGCGAGGCGTCGTAGCCCTGCCAGCCGAGGGGGCCGTCCGGCTTCGACCTCCCCGTCGGATGGGCGAGTTCGCCGAAGCTGTCCGGGTCCGCGACCAGGGTCAGGACCTCCCGGGCCGAGCGGCGCTCAGCCATCGGCCAGCGCCCGCTTCATGATCTTGCCCATGTCGTTGCGGGGGAGCGCGTCCAGGTAGCGGACCACGCGGGGGCGCTTGTGCGGGGCGAGGCGACGGGCCACGTGGTCGGCCAACTCCTCGGCTGCGGGCGGCGCCCCCGGGTCCGCCGGGACGATCCAGGCGACGATCCGCTCGCCCAGGTCCGCGTCGGGCTCGCCGGTGACGGCCGCCTCCCGCACGCCCGGGTGTTCCAGCAGCGCGTTCTCGATCTCACCGGCCCCGATCTTGTACCCGCCGCTCTTGATCAGGTCCGTGGCCTTGCGCCCGACGATCCGCACATAGCCGTCGGGCTCGCGGACGGCCATGTCACCGGTGCGGAAGAACCCGTCGGCGGTGAACGCGGCGGCCGTGGCGTCGGGGCGGTTCAGATACTCGGTGAACAGGTTCGGCCCGCGCACCTGGATCTCGCCGACGCTCTCCCCGTCGTACGCGGTGATCGGCGTCCCGTCCTCCTCCACGAGCCGCAGCTCGACACCGGGCAGCGGCACGCCCACGGTGCCGGCGCGCGGCTCGCCGTCGGCCCGCACGCTGGTGTTCATCAGGGTCTCCGTCATGCCGTACCGCTCGATCACCCGCCGACCCGTCGCCGCCGCGATCCGTTCGTGGTCGTGCACGGGCAGCGCGGCCGAGCCGGAGACCAGCAGCCGGGCCCGGGTGAGCGCCTTGGCCAGCTCGGGGTCCTCGGGCAGGGCCTCGGCGATGCGGTGGTACATCGTCGGCACCCCGAACAGCATGGTCGCGCCGGCGTTCAGCTCCCGTGTCACGCCCTCGGTGCCGAACCGCCCCAGGTGCCGCACGCTGCCGCCGCGCCGCAGCGGGCCGAGGATGCCCAGCACGAGCCCGTGCACATGGAACAGCGGCAGCCCGTGCACCAGCACATCCGCCTCCGTCCACTGCCAGGCGTCGGCGAGCGAGTCCAGGGTGGTGGCGAGGGCCCGGCGGGGCAGGACGGCACCCTTGGGCGGGCCGGTGGTGCCGGAGGTGTAGACGATCAGCGCCGGGTCCTCGTCGGTGGCGGTGTCCTCGGGTACGGCGCCGGACGCGGCGGACGCGTCGACGTCGATGCGCTCCAACGCACCCAATGCGGCGGGGAGTCGGTCGCCCGGGGCGGCCAGCACCAGCTTCGGTGCGCTGTCGGAGAGGATGTGCGCGAGTTCCTTCTCGCCCGACTTCGGGTTCAGCGGCACCGCGGCCGCCCCGGCGAGCAGCACGCCCGTCACGGCGACGGCGGTCTCCAGCTCCGGCGTGGCCCACACGGCCACCCGGCCGGCACCGCGCAGCCGGGCGGCGAGCGCACCGGCGGCCCCGGCCAGCTCGCCGTACGTCAACGACCGTTCGCTGAACCGCAGGGCGATCCTCCCCCAGACTTCGTCCGGGGGGACCCCCATCTCGCTGCGCTCGCCCGGACCGCCCGCCAGAGCGGGGAAGAGGGAGGACACGCGGCGCACTCCTAACTGTCGGTCGACCGTCGCCACCTTCCTACACCAAGAGCCTGCTCCCGACGACCGCGCGGCTGTGACGGCGCCCACCACAGCCGGCCGCACGGTGCCGCCGCCGTTGCGGGCGCAGCGGCACCCTGCCGGCGAGGGTGAGCGACCCCGACCCGCGCCCAGCCGCAGCTTGGTCCGCCGCTCCGGACCCCCTCGCGCCGTACGGCCGGCACCCCGGGCGCCGCACCCGAGGCCAGCCACGCCAGCCCCCGCGGTGGACACGGCGGTCGAGACGAGGGGCGGGAGTCCGGTGGCGCCGGCGTATGCGTCGGTGCCGGTCAGTGCCATGCACCGCGTCCTGCCCTGTCTCAGGCGGCCGCTTGCATGACATCGGCCACGACGCAGCTGACGTTGTCGGGGCCACCCGCCTCGTCGGCCGCCGTGATGAGCGCCCGCACGACGTCGCCCGGTGCGGTGGAGGCACCCAGGGCCTCCCGGATCCGCGCGTCCGGCACGACCTCGGTCAGCCCGTCCGAGCACAGCAGATACCGGTCCCCCTCCCGGACCTCCTGCAGGCGCACGTCCGGCACCGGGTCCATCCCGCCGGCCAGGGCCTTGAGCAGCAGCAAAGACTGCGGCTCCACCCGGTGGTCCCGGGTCATCCGGATCAACTCCCCGTCGCGCAGCAGATACGCCCGTGAATCCCCGATGTGGGCCAGCGCGAGCCGCGCGCCCGTCCACAGCAGCGCCGTCAGCGTGGTGCCGACCTCCTGGGTGCCCTCGGCCACATCGCACACCGCCTCACCGGCGCAGCGCACCGCGTCCTCCAGCGCGCCCAGCACACCGTCCGCGGGCAGTTCCCCGGCCTCGTCCAGGAACCGCAGCGCCTCCACCGCCGCGCTGCTCGCGGGCGTCCCCGCCGGGCCGAATCCGTCGGCCACGGCGAGCAGCCTGCGGCCCGCGTACACGGTGTCCTGGTTGGCGGGGCGGACGAGCCCGCGGTCGGAGTGGGCGGAACAGCGCAGTTCCAGCATGGTGGTGTGGTCCCTTCTCGACTGGTCGGTCAGCTGGTCCACGAGGAACGCGGCGAGATCCCGCCGCACGGCTGTCTCCGCCTCGACCCGCGCCCAGTACGCCCGGATCTCCCGCGCCGCGTCCCCCGGGTCCAGGGCGCACACCGCGCGGATCTCGGCCAGCGGCATGTCCAGCCGCCGTAGCCAGGCCACGAGCCGGGCCCGCCGCATCTGCTCGACGGCGTAGTAGCGGTAGCCGGTGTCCGGGTCGACCCGGGCGGGTCGCAGCAACTCCAGCTCGTCGTACAGCCGCAAGGCCTTCGGCGAGAGCCGGCTCGCCCTGGCGAAGGCGCCGATCGTCAGCAGTTCCATGAGCACCTCGCGTTCCTCGTCCTCCGCCACCGATGCTGGGGCTTCCCCGAAGGTGAAGGTCAACCGCGGTGCTCCGGTTCCCGGCCAGTTGTTAGCCTCGCTGCTGACCCGAACCGTCGTACGACAGGGAGTCCGCCGTGCCCCGCATCGCCCTCGCCACCTACGACCCCGGCGCCGAACCCGGCAAGGACACCGATCTGCCGGAGCTGGTGCGGGCGCTCAGGGACGCGGGGGCCGAGGCGGAGGCCCGGTACTGGGACGACCCGGACGCCGACTGGGGCCGCTACGACCTCGTCGTCATACGCTCCACCTGGGACTACAGCTGGCGGGCCGCGGAGTTCGGGGCCTGGGTGGACCGGGTCGGCGCGCTGACCCGGCTCGCCAATCCGGCGCCCGTGGTGCGCTGGAACTCCGACAAGCGCTACCTCGGCGAGCTGGCGGCAGCCGGCGTGCCCACCGTCCCCACGCGCTACCTCGCACCGGGCGAGCCGGCCGACCTGCCCGGCGACCACGAGTATGTGATCAAGCCGACCTCGGGCGCCGGCGCCCGGTTCGCCGCCCGCTACACCCCCGACCAGCGCGAGACGGCGGTACGGCAGCTCGCCCGGATGCACGCCGAGGGCTTCACCGCGATGGTCCAGCCGTACATGCGCGGGATCGACGCCGGCGGGGAGCGGGCGCTGCAGTTCTTCGGCGGCCGGCTGCTGCACGCCAGCCGCAAGGGCGCGGTGCTCGCGCCCGGGACGCCGTACGACGCGGACAAGGTGGCGCATCCCGACCTGGCGCGCTGGCAGCCTACGGAGGCCGAACTGGCGGTCGCCGAGAAGGCGTTGGGCGTGGTGCCGGGTGGTTCCGAGTTGCTGTACGCGCGGGTGGATCTAGTGGACGGCGAGGATGGGGAACCCCGGCTGATGGAGCTTGAGTTGGTGGAGCCGAATCTGTTTCTTCGGCTGCATCCGGGGTCGCTGGAGCGGGTTGTGGAGGCGGTGCTGGCGGCCGCGGCCTAGCTCAGCGCACCGTCTCTCGACATGCCTCCGCATACGCCCGCACCAGCGGGCGGTGTCCCTCCTCCCGGCACCACGCCAGCACATAGCGGCTCGGGCCGAGGCCCCGCACCCGGCGGGTGGTGACGCCGCCCAGGCTGATCAGCGGGGCGTTGCCCGCTGCCACCAGGCAGACGCCCAGGCCCGCGACCAGGGCCTCGTACGTCTCCTCCGCCCCGGAGACCTCCGCGCCGATCCGGGGCGGCCGGCCGGCGCGGGCGTCCAGGGCGAGCCAGTGATCGCGCAGGCGGCCCGCGCTCCTGGGCAGGGCCAGGAACGGCTCGTCCAGCAGGTCGGCGAAGTCGATCTCGGGGCGCGCGGCGAGGGGGTGGGAGTCGGGCAGGGCGAGCAGGCGGGGTTCCTCGGCGACCACCGTCCAGGCGTAGCGCTCCTCGTCGGGCAGCGGGAGCCAGACGAAGGCGACGTCCACGGTGCCGTCCGCCAGACCCGCCGTCGGATCGTCCCAGCTCATCTGGCGCAGCCGGACCATCGTCCCCGGATGCGCGGCGGTGAAGCGGGAGCGGATGGCCGGCAGCAGCCCGCCGCGGCCCGGACTGGTGCTCATGCCCACGACCAGCGTGCTGCGCTCGGCCGCCTTGGCCTCCTCCACGGCCGCCGCGCCCGCCTCCCACGCGGCCAGCACCCTGCGCGCGTGCGGCAGCAGCGCCTCGCCCGCGCCCGTCAGCGCCACCCCGTGCCGGTCGCGCCGGAACAGCTCCGCTCCCAACTGCCGCTCCAGCGCCCGGATCTGCTTGCTCAGCGCGGGCTGTGAGACGTACAGCTTCTCGGCGGCGCGGGTGAAGTGCAGCTCCTCGGCGACCGCGACGAAGTAGCGCAGCTCGCGGGCGTGGACGTCCATGGTCATAGCCGTTGGTTATCACCGAGGGTCTTGGACGGGCAACGGCACGCGGCCGCAGTGTTGTTCGTGTCGAACCCGACGAGAGCTACGGAGAGTCGTGATGAACAAGGTCTGGCTGGTGACCGGGGCGAGCAGCGGTTTCGGGCGGGCGATCACCGAGGCGGCCGTCGCCGCAGGTGATGTCGTGGTCGGCGCCGCCCGGCGCCCCGAGGCCCTGGAGGACCTGGTGGCCGCCCATCCCGACCAGGTGGAGGCGCTGCGGCTGGACGTCACCGACGTGGCCGCGGCCGAGGCGGCGGTCCGGGATGTCGTGACCCGGCACGGGCGGATCGACGTGCTGGTCAACAACGCCGGCCGCACCTACGTCGGCGCCGTCGAGGAGACCACCGACGCCGAGCTGCGCGACCTGTTCGACCTGCACTTTTTCGGTCCGGCGGCGCTCGTCCGGGCGGTCCTGCCGCACCTGCGGGAGCGGCGTTCGGGCGCGATCGTGCAGATGAGCAGCATGGGCGGCCAGATGTCCTTCGCGGGCTTCGGGGCGTACAGCGCGACGAAGTTCGCCCTGGAGGGCCTGTCCGAGGCGCTCGCGGACGAGGTGCGGGAGTACGGCGTCAAGGTGCTGATCGTCGAGCCGGGCGCGTTCCGGACCTCGCTGTTCGAGGCCGGCCGGGCCGGGGCCGGCTTCGACACCGGGGTGTACGCCAAGGTCGGCGAGACGCGCGGCGCCGTCGCCGGCGGCCACGGCAGCCAGCCCGGCGACCCGGCCAAGGCGGCCGGCCTGATCCTGGCCGCGCTGGAGGCCGAGGACACCCCGCTGCGGCTGCCGCTCGGCGACGACGGAGTGAGCGCGGTCCTGAGCCACCTCGACCAGGTCCGCGAGGAGGTCACCGCCTGGGAGAAGCGGACCCGGGCCACCGCTTTCGACGCTTGAGCTAAGTCAGTACAGCCGTCCGCTGGAGCAGCCCCCAGGTGAACTCGGCGACCACCTCGTGCGGTACGCCGTCCGGGCCGGGCGCGGTGAAGGCGAGGCCCCACCGGGTCGGCGCGGTGCCCTCCAGCGGGCGGGCCGGGGCGAAGGCGCGGGCGGTCTCGTCCACCGTGCAGGACCAGGGAACGAGGTCGTCCAGGGTCTCCAGCCTGGGCGTCGGGGCGCCGGATGCGCGCACCAGCCACTCGTTCCACACCGCCCCGTCCGGCCCGACCAGCACCTCGAAGCGCAGGTCGGGCCAGAGCGGCAGGGCCCAGCGCCGGGCCTCACAGTCGACGTCGCCGAGCCGGCGGGGGAGGACGGATTCCGGCTCGCCCAGGACCGAGCGGTACCGGGCGGCGGCGGAGCGGGCCCTCGGCGAGCGGACCATCGCCTGCCAGCGCTTGTTGGTCTCCCGCATTTCGGCGATGGACACCCCGAGCCGGTGCCGGGCATCCTCGACCAGATCCGGGTTGTGGTCGGCCATGCGGCGCAGCAGGACCAGCTGGAAGTCGAGATCCATGCCCCCATGGTGCACGGTCTGCTTCCAGGCCATTGCCCGCGCAACCCTCCATGACTAGCCTGTGTTCGTCATGCCGATCGCCTGTTGATATCTCGAACAACTCGGTGTCGAGGTGTCGAACGGGCGCTTAGACCCAAGGGAGGGGGCCTGACGTGGGACGCCTCGTGCCTGCCGTGACCCGGGCTCTGGACATTCTTGAGCTGTTCCTCGACGGGGACGGGACGCTCTCCGCCCCCGACATCGTGCGCAAGCTCCAGCTGCCGCGCACCACCGTGCACGAGCTGGTCACCACGCTCGCCGCACGGTCGTACATCGTGCCCGTGCCGGGACAGTCCGGACGCTACCGGCTCGGCGTACGCCCGTACCAGCTCGGCAGCCGCTACGCCGAGCAGCTCGACCTCGCCGCCGAGGGCCAGCAGGTGGCCCGCTCGGTCGCCGAGACCTGCGACGAGACGGTCCACGTGGCCATCCTCGAAGGCACCGACGTCATCTACATCGCCAAGGTGGACTCCACGCACGCCGTCCGCATGGTCTCCGCCGCCGGCCGCCGGCTGCCCGCCCACTGCACCTCGGTCGGCAAGATGCTGCTGGCCTCGCTGCCCGAGCAGGAGCTCGCGGCACGGATCCCGGACGACGCCGAGCTGACCGCGATGACCCCGAACAGCATCACCGACCCCGCGGCGCTGCGCGAGGCGCTCGCGGAGATCCGGCAGCGGGGCATCGCGGTGGAGAGCCGCGAGTCCAACCCGGACGTGAGCTGTGTGGCCGCTCCGGTGCGCGATCGCACGGGCCAGGTGGTCGCGGCCCTGTCCATCTCGGTCCCCATGATCCGCTGGAGCGACGAGCGCCGGGCCGAGCTGGAGCAGCTGTCGGCGAAGGGTGCGGCCGAGCTGTCGGAGCGGCTCGGCCACCGGAGCGCGGCGTGAGCGCCGGGTACGAGGTCGCCGTACGGGCGGAGGCGGAGCTGGGCGAGGGCCCGACCTGGGATCCGGCGACGGGCCGGCTGATATGGCTCGACATCCTGGGCATGCGCGTCAACACCTACGACCCGGTCACGGGCCGGCGCACGGTGCGGACGACGGAGCAGCACGTGGGCGCGGTCAAGCCCCGCGCGGGCGGCGGCCTGGTCCTCAACCTGCGGGACGGCGTGGGCCTGCTGGACCCCGACGACACGTTCCGCTGGCTGCACCACGAGCCGGTCCCGGGCCGCCGCGCCAACGACGCCGCGGTGGCGCCCGACGGCTCGTTGTGGGCGGGCACCATGCGGTACGACGAGGCGCCGGGCGGCGGCACGCTGACCCGGCTGACCGGCGACGGCACGGTTCAGACGGTCCTGTCCGACACCACGGTCAGCAACGGCACGGGCTGGAGCCCCGACGGTCGCCTCATGTACTACGTCGACACCCCGACCCGCCGGGTGGACGTCTTCGACCACGACGGCGAGCACGTCCAGGGCCGCCGCCCGTTCGCGGAGATCGAGGAGGGCGCGGGCTTCCCGGACGGCCTGACGGTCGACGCGGAGGGCTGTGTGTGGGTGGCGTTGTGGGACGGGGGAGCGGTACGGCGTTATACACCGGCCGGTGTCCTGGACCGGGTGATCCCGCTGCCGACCCCGCGTACGACGGCCTGCGCGTTCGGCGGCGCCGACCTGACCGACCTGTACATCACCACGGCGCGGACGGGACTGTCGGCGCCGCACCCGCTGTCGGGCTCGGTGCTGGTGATTCCGGACGCGGGGAAGGGCTTGCCCCAACCGGCGTTCGAGGGCTGACCCGGCGGCGGGCAACCCACCACGCACCCGCACCCGGAAGCCGGCCTAGACGCCCGCCACCTTCCGCTCCTGCGCGGTCATCGGCGGAGCCGCGAGTGGCGGCCGAAGCGGTCCGACCGCCGCCGCCAGCAGCACGCTCGGCGCCAGCAACACCTCGGCCCCGCGCTCCAGTGACGTCACGTCGGTCACCCGGCGGGCCACGCGCCCGTTCCCCGTCGCGGTGTGCATCAGCCGGCCGACGTACGCGGACAGGAGCCGGTCCCGCAGGGTGGGACCGGCTTCCGTCGCGCCGGGGTAGAACACGTCCTGACCCAGCGCCAGATCCCATGCCGCACGCACCGGACGGGCCACCGCCCGCTGCACGCGGCGGGCCAGCCCCGGCGTGCCCCAGCCGTGCCGCCGTATCACCTCGCGCAGCCCCACCGCGCTCTGGGCGGCGACGGCCAGCCCATGGCCGTAGACCGGGTTGAACACGGCGAGCGCGTCGCCGAGGACGGTGAAGTTCTCGGGCCAGGCCGGCATCCGCTCGTAGAAGTGCCGGCGGTTGACGGTGGAACGGGTGAGGGTGACGTCGGACAGCGGCTCGGCGCGCTCCAGCAGTTCGCCGATCAGCGGATGCCGCAGCTTCTCGCGGGCGAAGGGGATGAAGTCCTCGTTCCCGGCGGTGGGTTCGCCGCCGCGGGTGCCGGCGAGGGTGACGATCCAGCGGCCGCGCTCGATGGGGAGCAGGAAGCCGGAGCGGCCCGGCCCGTCGCCGCGCGGATCGGGTTGCACATTGACCACCGGGAAGCCCTCCCGGGCCGCCTCGGGGGCGAGGAAGAGCCGGCTCGCGTAGACCAGACCGGGGTCGACCTCGCGGACCTGCGGCGCGGGCAGCCCCAGGTCCGCGAGCCAGCGCGCGGCCCGGGAGCCGCGCCCGGTGGCGTCGACCACGAGGCCGGCCGGGAGGGTGCGCTCGGCGCCGTCCCGGGTCCGGATGCGTACGCCGGTGACCGCGGCGCCGGTGCCGGTGAGGCCGAGCGCCTCGGTGCCGTCGAGGAGTTCGATCCGCTGGTCGGCGAGGACCTGTGCGCGGATCGTCGCGTCCAGCAGGTCGCGGCCGGCCAGGATCACATGGTGGGACTCGGGCCAGCGCCGGAACCAGCCCTGTGCGGAGAGGGCGACCACGCCGGTGGTGAACGGATGCCGGCGCCCCCCGGCGGCCTTCAGCGCGTCGGTGCTGCCGGGCAGCAGCTCCTCCACCGCCCGCACCCCGCCCGACCAGAGCATATGGGCGTGCCGGGCCTGTGGCAGCCCCTTGCGGGGTTCGGGGCCGCCGGGCAGGGCGTCGCGCTCGACGACGACGACCCGGTCGGCGAACTCGGCGAGCGCCCGCGCCGCGAGCATGCCGGTGTGGGATCCCCCCAGCACGACGGCGGTTCTGGCGGGGGAGGGGCGGTCACTCATGCGCGGGCACGCTCTCTGCCGGGGCGGCCGCACGGGCGCGGACCGCCGTGATCTCGTCGGGACGACGGAGGGCCTCGGACACGGCCTGGATCTCCTGGAGCAGGTATGCCGTGTCGGGACCGGACGGGGAGTCGGTGCCGTCGGCCCGTGGCCGCCCGCCGCCGGCCGCGTCCAGCAGCGTCACGGCGGCGGCGAGGGCCCTGGCCCGGCCGGACTCGAAGCCGAGGGCGAGGGCGGCCCGGTACGACCGTTCGCGCAGCTCCTCGTCCAGGTGCCGGGAGAGTTGCAGCAGGGCGTCGCGGATGAAGGTCTCGCGGCGGATCAGGCGCAGTTCGGCGGGGGCGTGCGGGGCGAAGGGCTCGCGCTCGCCCGTGACGGTCCGCGTCAGCTGGTAGAGGGGGCCGAGAGCACGGTGGCGCAGCCGGACGTGCCAGCGCTCGTGCAGATACTGGCCGACGTGCGGGACGATGAAGCCCACCGCGACCAGGGTCGCGGAGACACACGCGCCCGCCGGCGCCACATTGGTGCTCAGCCAGTCCAGGTCGTGGCCGGTCCACCGGGCCACGACGGCGGTGAGCTTGGCCGCGTCGAAGAACAGGTTGGTGGCATAGCCGACACCCAGCAGCCTGAGCCCCCAGCGCAGCCAGGCGTCGAGGCCGTCGGTGCGGATCCAGTTCCAGATCAGCCGGGCCGTGATCGAGCAGGCCACGGTGTGCGCGACGAGGTAGAGCAGGATCTCCTCGCGCATGAAGGGGGTGTCGGCGTAGTACGTGTCCAGGTCCCGCAGCCGCTGCACGGGCACGTCCGCGAGCGCGAAGAGCACCCACAGGGCGACGACCACGCCCGCGTAGACGGCCACGACCCAGCGGGTCACCCGGCGGGTCTGGGCCGAGTCGGAGCGGCCGTTGCGCCAGGCGATGATCAGCAGCAGCCAGGACGCGCACAGCGCGGTGATCAGGGAGTACACCCAGGGCGCCGAGATGTTCGGCACCCCGGTGACCCGGTTGGTCCAGGCGATGGTCCGCGGGGCCGCGAAGACGAACACCGCGCAGCCGAACAGCAGCAGACCGCCGACGGCGCGCAGCAGCGGGTCCCGCCACAGCTTGATGATGCTGGGCAGCTTGATGGCCAGGGCGGCGGTCAGGACGGCCGTGGGGATCCAGAAGGAGACGGAGACCTCGTCGAGGAGTCCGGAGAGATCGAACGCCAGGGTCACCGCGCGGCTCCCCCCTCTTTCGGCGCTCGGTCGTCCGGCAGCCGGTTCACCTCCGGGGCGCCGGCCGCCGGTGCCGAAAGGCCGCCCGCGCGCCCCTTCGGGTCACTCGCCCGGTCGCGTCGGTAGCCGAGGGTCCGCTGCACCGGGCTGAGGGACCGCCCCGCCGGGCCGAGGGCGGCGCCCGCGCCGGAGCCGGTGAGGTGCGGCCGGAACAGGGCGGCCAGGCGGTGCCCGAAGTCGTCCGCCTCGGCCTCGTCGGCCTCCCGGGAGCCGTTGCGGGCGGCCACCGTGAGGGGCATGCCCCGCCAGCCGGGTGCGTCGGCGAGCGCCCGGGCCGCCGCGTCCCCGGCCAGGTGGGAATGCCGGTGCCCGTTCTGCAGATGCCACAACTCATGGCCCAGGATCACCAGTTGCTGCACGGCCTCGGCCCGCTCCTCCACGATCACCAGGTCGAACTCGGCGAACTCCAGCCACAGCCCAGTGACCTCGATCTCGTCCGGGAAGCGCTCGAAGCGCACCTCGATCGGCCGTCCGCCGCGCAGTCCGCTCATCTCCTCGCCCAGCGCCCGGCACAACTCCCGGACGCCGCCGGGTGTTTCGGGGCGGGCGTGGACGGCGGCGGCGAGGTCGCGGGCCAGCGAGCGCATCGCCGAGCCCGGCCGGGCGCGGCGCAGCCGTGCGGCCAGGCGTGTCGCCTGCTCACGCGCGCCCGCGATACCCATCGCCTCCCCCTTCCGCTGGGCAGAGCCTACGCGTCTCGGCGTGTCCTCGTCATGGGATGCCGTGACCGTGGTCGAAGGGAAAACAACCTATGAGCTTGTGTCCCACCCATTGACGCGGAAGCGCTTCGAATCTACGGTCCCGTTCGAAGTTACGGGCGACATTCGGTATATCGAACGAATGAGCCGAACAAACTATGCAAGACGTGGCTGGCGTACCACTCCTACGACGCGGCCGACAACGGCACCCCGAAGCCGGGCCTGAACCAACTGAGCCGGCGTTCCGACTGGCCTGTTCTGAAGTGACCCGAAAGGACCCCATGAGCAAGCGCACCGCCCGCTTCACCCTCGACCCCGCCTTCACCGTCGGCCCGGTCAACCCCCGCATCTTCGGCTCCTTCGTGGAACACCTCGGCCGCTGCGTCTACACCGGCATCCACGAACCCGACCACCCCTCGGCGGACGAAGCCGGACTGCGCACCGACGTCCTGGAGCTGGTCCGCGAACTCGGCGTCACCGCCGTCCGCTACCCCGGCGGCAACTTCGTCTCCGGCTACAAGTGGGAGGACTCCGTCGGCCCCGTCGAGGACCGCCCCCGCCGGCTGGACCTCGCCTGGCACTCCACCGAGACGAACCGGTTCGGCCTCTCCGAATTCATCGCGTTCCTGAAGAAGCTCGGGCCCGAGGCCGAGCCGATGATGGCGCTGAATCTCGGCACCCGCGGCGTCGCCGAAGCCCTCGAACTCCAGGAGTACGCCAACCACCCCGCCGGCACCGCCCTGTCCGACCTCCGCGCGGCACACGGCGACAAGGAGCCCTTCGGCATCCGGCTCTGGTGCCTGGGCAACGAGATGGACGGCCCCTGGCAGACCGGCCACAAGACGGCACAGGAGTACGGCCGGCTCGCCGCCGAGACGGCACGGGCCATGCGCCAGGCCGACCCTGAAGTCGAACTGGTCGCCTGCGGTTCCTCCAGCCAGGCCATGCCCACCTTCGCCGAGTGGGAGGCGACCGTCCTGCAGGAGGCGTACGACCTCGTCGGCCACATCTCCCTGCACGCCTACTACGAGCCCACCGACGGCGATGTGGACTCCTTCCTCGCCTCGGCCGTCGACATGGAGTCCTTCATCGAGAACGTGGTCGCCACCGCCGACCACATCGGCGCGAAGCTCAAGTCCAAGAAGAGGATCAACCTCTCCTTCGACGAGTGGAACGTCTGGTACTTCTCCCGATGGGAGGAGCACGCCAAGACCTTGGACCAGTCCGACTGGCCCGAGGCGCCCCGGCTGCTGGAGGACAACTACAGCGTCACGGACGCCGTCGTCTTCGGCTCGCTCCTCATCGCCCTGCTCCGGCACGCCGACCGCGTCACCGTCGCCTGCCTCGCCCAGCTGGTCAATGTGATCGCCCCGATCATGACCGAGCCGGGCGGCCCGGCCTGGCGGCAGACGACGTTCTTCCCGTTCGCGCAGGCGTCGAAGCACGGCCGGGGCGACGTGCTCGACGTGCGCGTGGACTCGCCGACGTACGAGACGAAGAAGTACGGCGAGACGGACCTGCTGCACGCCACGGCCGTCCGCGCGGCCGACGGCACGGTCACGGTGTTCGCCGTCAACCGCAGCCGTACGGACGCCCTGCCGCTCGAAGTCACCCTCATCGGGCTTGAGTTGACGACCGTCACCGAGCACAGCGCGCTCGCGGACGCCGACCCCGACGCCCGCAACACCCTCGACGAGCCCGAGCGGGTCGTCCCGCATCCGGTCGAGGGCGCTGCCCTGACGGACGGCACCCTCACCGCCGTACTGGAACCGCTGTCCTGGAACGTGATCAGGCTCGGGTGATCAGACCGGTGATCAGACCGGCGGTCAGACCGGCGTGACCGGCAGTCCGCCGCTCGTCCTGCCGAGCAGCGTCAGGCTCACCCGGCCCGGCCCCGACAGCGTGGTGAATTCCGAAAGGACCGCCAGCGCAAGGGTGTTGGTGCCCCGGGTGCGCAGAACGCCGTTCGGCAGGACGAAGGTGTGCTGCGGGCCCACGTTGTTGATGTACTGGCCCATGTTCCAGCCGTTGAGGAAGATCTGGGCGCGGTAGGCGCGGTACGGGTCGTCCTCCAGGGTCAGGCCGATCGAGGCGTCGATGTCGGTCGGCACCGCCAGCCGGAAGGTCGTCCGGTACCAGGTCACGCCCTGGTACCGGGCGGCCCGTGGGAAGGCCGCCCGCTCCCAGTCGTCGTCCCGGAAGCCGGGCAGATGCCAGCCCTGCCGCTCGCCGTACAGGCCGCCGTTGTTCATCGGGCCGCGCACGGGGTCGGGGGCCGCCGCGCCCTGGATCCGCCAGGTCACGCTCGGCGAGGCGCCCTTGAAGGCCGCCGCCGTCAGCCCGCGCGCCGCCTTATGGGTGTCGAGCCCCTTGCCGTCCTGGTCGTGCTGCATGCGCCGGACGAGGACCGACAGCACATGCCGGCCGGGAGAGCGCAGCCGCTCGCGGACGGGGAAGACGGCCGTGTCCGTCCAACTGCCCTTCCGTATGGTCGTGTTCTTGTCCGGCACCGGCATCCGGTGGGTGCCCAGCGGCTCCCCGTCCAGCCAGGCCATCAACAGGCCCTGCGTGCCGGTGCTGTAGGCGAGCGAGACCTCCTGAAGGCCGGTGGCGTCGGTGAAGGAGCCGCGGTACCAGACGTCCCCGTAGTGGAAGCCGTAGTCGTCGGCGAAGAGCACCGGCCCGCCGTCGGGGACCGGCGTGGTGCTGAACGACGACCTCTTGTCCGCGACCGTCCAGGCCGAGTCGTCGAAACCGGGCCCGGCCTCGGGGTTCCCCGTGCGCATCCGCCAGCCGCCCAGCTCGGGCAGCTTCACCTCGGGAACGGCGGGCAGCAGGCCGGTGGTCATCAGGCTGCCGGACAGGGTCACCCGGGTGGGCAGGGTGCGGCCGTTCCACACCAGGCTGTCGATCCCGCGCGGCCCCCACACCTCGATGGTGGTCGTCTCGGTGATGTCACCCGTCAGATGGACCTCGGATCCGCGCAGCTCGGCGTGGCGCAGCAACGCCGGGCCGTACACCAGCAGGGTCCCGGACGGGGTGTCGT
Source organism: Streptomyces sp. NPDC031426 (assembly GCF_055581585.1). Classification (NCBI taxonomy): domain Bacteria; kingdom Bacillati; phylum Actinomycetota; class Actinomycetes; order Kitasatosporales; family Streptomycetaceae; genus Streptomyces; species Streptomyces sp. NPDC031426. Next base: position 312,067 of record NZ_JBVIJE010000004.1, on the reverse strand, counting down.
ACGGGAACAGGCGTACGGCGGTGGCGTCGTCGGCGAAGAGCAGCAGCAGCGGGGTCTCGGTCTCGCCCTTCTGCACCAGCACGCGGGTGAGCCCGCCCTCGCCGAGCGGGACGTTCACGTGCAGGGAGCTGTCGCTGTCGTCGAAGACCCAGGCGGCCTCTGGGTCCAGCCGCATGACGCTCGGCTCCACCGGGCACTTCAGCACCAGTTCGGCCATGTCACCGGTGCGCCCCGAGAACAGCGCGATGTCCTGCCGGCCGGCCGTCAGAGCCAGCATCGGCTCGGCGGTGGAGTACTTCAGCGTCCGCTTGCCCAGCTTCAGCCCCGTCGCGAGCAGCCTGGCGTCCTTGCCGGGCACGGTGATCCGGAGCCGCCCGGCGTCGGTCGGCAGATCGGTGGTGACCGGATCCGTGCCGTCGTTGCGGGCGACATAGATGTGGGCGCCGGTGTCCGGGTTGGTCAGGTGGTAGACCTTCAGGCCCTCGGCCCTCACCTCCGCCGCCCGGTCCAGCTTGGCGAAGTCGGGCACGCGCTGGAGCAGATGCCCGAGCTGGTGCATCGGCGCGATCTTGGCGGTGACGTTCCGGGCCTCGTCGATGGCGGCGCCGTAGTCGTACGACGTGTAGACGACCGGCGCGGGCAGCCAGCCCCAGGAGGTCCCGCCGAAGGTCATGTAGACGTTGTGCAGGGTGAGCCCGTTGGCGAGGTTGGTCAGATAGAACCGGCGCTCGTACGCGGCATCCCGGGTGCGCCGGGACTCGGCGTACCCCTTGCCGTCGAACCAGGCCCCGCCCCACGGGTCGAACCAGCCGCCGCCGAACTCGGGCACGAACCCGGGTGTGGCCGGCGAGGCAGTGGCCCCGCCCTTCGCCCCGCCGGACCCGAACGTCCCCCAGTCCGGCGGGGTCTGCGACGGCGACGGATACCCGTCGAAGCCGTACAGCCAGCCGCCCTTCTCACCGCCGGTGTCGAACGAGCCGGGCACCCAGTACCCGTTCCTGCCCTTGTCGTTGTGGAACAGCGGGACGTCGATGCCGTCCGCGCGCACCTTCTTGTACAGGTGGGACAGGTACGCCCGGCCGGCCTCGTCGACGTGGGCGTCGTACTCGTTCTCGATCTGGTAGAGCAGGATCGTGCCGGTGCCCTGGGTGAACAGATGCCTGCGGGCGATCCGGTTCACCTGGGTCAGCCACTCGTCGACGTACGACAGATAGACCGGATCGTCGGTCCGGGCCGTCCCCTTCGTCGCCGTCAGCCAGCCCGGGAAGCCGCCGCCGTCCACCTCGGCGTTGATGTACGGGCCGGGCCGCAGGATGACGTACAGCCCCGTCTCGGCGGCCGTGCGCAGGAACAGGTCCAGGTCGCGGACGCCGGTGAAGTCGTAGTGGCCGGGCGCGGGGGAGTGGTAGTTCCAGGCCACGTAGATGCTGACCGCGTTGTAGCCGTGGGCCCGCATCTTCTGCAGCACGTCCCGCCACAGGGCGGGACTGGGCAGCCGGAAGGGATGCATCTCGCCGGACCACACCACCAGCCGCCTGCCGTCCACGAGCAGCGAGTAGTGGTCGTAGCCGATGGTGTGCCGGTGGCCGTCGGCGCTCGGCGGGGCGGGCGCCGGGCCGGTCGGCACACTGCGCGCCGCGTACGCCGAAGGCGCCCCGGGGCCGCCGCTGCCGCCCAGGGCGAGCCCGAGGGCGGTCGAGCCGGTCAGGGCACTGAAGGTACGTCTGCTGAGCGCCAAGGTGGATCCTCCGCGGGCGATCTTACGGGGCGCGGGTGCAGGCCATTCTCCACGCGGCGACGCCCCACAATGGACCCATGAGGATCTCGGCGCGGGCGGATTACGCGGTACGGGCAGTACTGGAGCTGGCCGTACGGCAGGGTAATGGCCCGGTGAAGGCGGAGGAAATCGCCGCCGCCCAGGGCATCCCGCACAAGTTCCTGGAAGGGATCCTGGGCGACCTGAGGCGCGGCGGGATCGTCGACAGCAGGCGCGGCGGAGGCGGCGGCTACCGGCTGGCGCGGGACGCCACCGGGATCACGGTGGCCGACGTGATCCGGGCGGTGGACGGCCCGATCGTCTCGGTCCGCGGTGAACGCCCCACGGGCCTCGCCTACACCGGCAGCGCACAGCCCCTGCTGCCCCTGTGGATCGCGCTGCGCGCGAACGTCCGCCGGATCCTGGAGGGCGTCACCATCGCCGACCTCGCGGCGGACGCGCTGCCGGAGCCCGTCCGGGCGCTGGCGGCGGAACCGGCGGCCTGGGAGAACCCGTAGCGGCCGCTCGGTGTGAACGGCCCGATGTGAATGGCCGGAGTTGACCCTCCCGGGGGTGACGGGAGCTTCCTACGATGCGGAACGCTTCACAGGTTCCACACAGACCCCCCACACCTGACCACGGGAGAAACGATGGCTGGTGGACTCCTCCTCAGCGGCGCCGTAGCCGCCCTCCTCACCACCGCGCTGCCCGCGCACCCCTCCTCGCCGGTGTTCGACAACCCGCCCCCGGACAAGATCGTCATCGATGTGGCCACGGTGAACGGCTCCGGCTGTCCCGCGGGTACGGCCGCGGTGGCCGTCTCGCCGGACAACACGGCGTTCACGGTGACCTACAGCGAGTACCTGGCCCAGGCCGGCGGCGCCTCCGACCCGACGGCCTTCCGCAAGAACTGCCAGCTCAACCTGGTGGTGCACGTCCCCCAGGGCTTCACCTACGCGATAGCCAGCGCCGACTACCGGGGCTTCCTCTCGCTCCAGCCCGGCGCGAGCGCCGCGCAGAAGGCCTCGTACTACTTCCAGGGCTCCTCGCAGACCGTGCCCAGGAACCACCCCTTCAACGGCCCCTACAACGACGACTGGCAGGCCACCGACAGCACCGACTGGGCCCAACTGGTCTGGGCGCCCTGCGGGGTGCTGCGCAACTTCAACATCAACACCGAGCTACGGGTGAACGCCGGGACCCAGGCCTCGGACAAGGTCAGCTTCATGACCATGGACTCCACGGACGGGGACATCAGCACGGTGTACCACCTGGCGTGGAAGCAGTGCCCGGGCAAGTAGACCTGTACGGCGCGGGCGGCACCCGGGGCGGATCGGTCGCCGGGGTGCCGCTTGCTGCTTTAGCGGGTGGCCGGTCGCCCACTGATGCCCGGGCTGCCGCGTATGCGGCTAGGCCCCCGCCGCGTTCGGCCAGCTCTGTGCATTGGGCCATCCCGTGGCCGGCGCCGGAGTCAGATCGGTCGCCGGTGCCGTCATCCCGCGCACCTGGGCCGCCGTGAGGCCGCCGCGCGCCGGGACGCCGGGGGGAGTGGGGGCGACCGCGGCGGCGGGTGCCGGTATCGGGGTGGGAGCGGGTACGGGGGCCGGCGCGGGTAGGGGGGCCGGCGCGGGTAGGGGCGCGGGAGCGGGCGCCGGGGCCGGCTGGGGGACGGCCACCGGTGCCATCGGCTGCTGCACCGGCGCGGGCTGCGGTGCCGTCGGCTGAGGCACCGGCATCGGCTGAGCCGCCGCGGGCAAGGGCTGCGACACCGGCATCGGTTGGGGCGCGGGCGCCGGCTGCGGCGCTGCGGGCAACCGCATGCCACCCCCGTTCGTCTCGCTCACCAGCCGGTCCACCGCCGCCGTACCCGAGCTGTAGCTGGTCCCGGTGCCCAGCTCGGGTACGGCGGCTCCCCTCCTGGACCCGTAGAGCACCTGCTCCAGGCCGGACACCAGGCGACGCACGTCGACCTGGGGGCGCACCACGAGTCTCAGGAAGCGGCTGGACGAGCCGATCTTGTTGCCGCACTCGCGGACCAGGATCCGGTGCTCGGTGAGCATCCGGTCCCGGACCACCGTGCCCTCGGCGCCGACGGGCAGTCGTACGAAGAGGAAGTTGCCCTGGGACGGGTACACCGTCAGGCCCGGGAGTGCGGAGAGGTGGCTGGTCATCTCCAGGCGGTCGCGGCGGACCTGCTGCAGGCTCCGGGCGTACTCGGGGCCGTGTTCCCTCAGCATGAACACCACGTGCTCGGCGAAGGAGTTGAGGTTCCACTTCGGGAGCATCCCCCGCACCTTCCCCGCGAGCGCCGGGTTGGCCACCAGATAGCCGAAGCGGATGCCGTGCAGGCCGAAGTTCTTGCCGAGGCTGCGCAGCACGACGACGTTGGGGCGGATCATGGCCTCCTGGACGACGCTCGGTTCGGCCTCCGCGTCTGCGAACTCCAGGAAGGACTCGTCGACGATCACCAGGTCCAGGTCCGCCATCGCGTCCATGAACTGCACCACCTGCTGTTTGCGCAGATAGCCGCCGTCGGGGTTGTTGGGATTGCAGATCACCGCCACCCGCGTGCCCCGGGTGCGGATGAAGTCCGCGTACTGGGCGAGGTCCAGGGCGAACCCGCTCGCCTCCTGGAGCGGGAACATGTCGACCCGCTTGCCGGTCTCCATCGGCTGGTCGGTCCAGCGGCCGAAGGCCGGCACCGGGATCGCCAGGGACTCGCGGACCAGCAGGTGGTCCATCCAGGTGATCAGTTCCGTGGAGCCGTTGCCCATCGCCACGCACTGCGGCGGCAGCTGGAGGAGGCTGCACAGTTCCGCGGTGATCGCGTCGGCGCTGCTCGGGTAGTACGTGATGATCTCGCGCAGCCGGACCGCCAGCTCGTCGTACATGGCCGGGGTGGGGAAGTACGGGTTGCACGGGATGCAGAAGTCCACCGGGCCGGTTCCGTCGCCGCCCTCCCGCGTCAGCGCCGCCATCGAAGGGCTGTGGGCGGCGCTGCCGCGGAACAACGAGGTGACGTTGCCGGCCAAAGGAACCTCCGTTTCGGGTGGCCCGTGCGGGGGAGCACGGGCCACCCTTGGATACGGAGGGGGCGGCAGTGGCGTTCAACTCGCCTGTCGTGTGAGGTGGTTCACGCCCTGGTCCACGCCCCGGTTCACGCCTCGAACGTGTGGATCGTGGTCGTCCGGTACGTCTGCCCGGGCCGCAGCACGGTCGACGGGAAGTTCGCGTGGTTCGGCGCGTCCGGGAAGTGCTGGGTCTCCAGGCACAGGGCGTCACCCTGGCGGTAGGTGTGGCCGCCGGTGCCGGTGAGGGTGCCGTCGAGGAAGTTGCCGGAGTAGAACTGCAGTCCGGGCTGGTCGGTGGCGATCTTCAGGGTGCGGCCGGAGCGCGGGTCGCGCAGGGTCACCACATGTTCCGGGCGTGCCGTGATGCCCTTGTCCAGGACCCAGTTGTGGTCGTAGCCCTTGGCCTGCACCTGCTGGACGTGCCCGGCGCGGATGTCCCGGCCGATCGGCTTGGCGTGGCGGAAGTCGAACGGGGTGCCCGCGACCTTCGCCAGCTCGCCGGTCGGGATCAGACCCGAGTCGGTGGGGGTGTACCGGGAGGCGGCGATCCGGAGCTCGTGGTCCTCGATCGTGCCGCTGCCCTCGCCGGCCAGGTTCCAGTAGACGTGGCTGGTGAGGTTGACGATGGTCGCCTTGTCCGTGGTGGCCTCGTAGTCGATGCGCCACTCACCGTGCCGGGTCAGGGTGTACGTCACCTTCGCCTTGAGCGTGCCCGGGTAGCCCATCTCGCCGTCGACGCTGGTGTAGTGCAGGTGCAGGCCGACGTCGGAGCCCTCGGCGAACGGCTCGACGTCCCACACGTGCTTGTCGAAGCCCTGCTTGCCGCCGTGCAGGCTGTTCACGCCGTCGTTGACGGAGAGCTGGTAGCTCTTGCCGTCGAGCGTGAACCGGCCCTTGCCGATGCGGTTGCCGTACCGCCCGATCAGGGCGCCGAAGTACGGGCTCTTGGCGACGTAGTCGGCTATGTTGTCGAAGCCCGCGACGACGTTGGCGCAGTGGCCGCGGCGGTCGGGGACCTCCAGGGTCTGGACGATGCCGCCGTAGTTCAGGACCTTCAGCCGAGTGCCGCCGTTCTCCAGCGACCAGCGGTAGATCTTCGTGCCGTCGGCGAGCGTGCCGAACAGTTCCTTCACCGGCTTGCGGCCCCCTGACGTGGCGGACGCGGCCTGGGCGCCCGCCGCGGCAGCGGCTGATGTCTGCGTCGTGCCGAGGGTGGTGGCGGCGATACCGGCCGCCGCGGCTCCAGCGATGACCGTGCGTCTGTTCAGTTCCATGGATGCGGCTCCCTGAGAGGAGGGGCCCCACCGGCTCTTACCGGTGGGGCCCGATCTGACTTACGAACCGGACTTGCGCTTGTTCCACACGTCGAAGCCGACCGCCGCCAACAGGGCCAGGCCCTTGATGACCTGCTGCCAGTCGGTGCCGACGCTGAGGAGGTTCATGCCGTTGTTCAGCACGCCGAGGACGAGACCGCCGATGATGGCGCCGAGCACGGTGCCGACACCGCCGCTCATGGAGGCGCCGCCGATGAACGAGGAGGCGATGGCCTCCAGTTCGAAGCCGTCGCCCGCCTTCGGCGAGGCCGCGTTCAGACGGGCGGCGACCACCAGACCCGCCAGGGCCGCGAGCACGCCCATGTTCAGGAACACCTGGAAGGTGATGCGCTTGTCCTTCACACCGGACAGCTTCGCCGCCGGCAGATTGCCGCCGATGGCGTAGATGTGCCGGCCGAAGACCGAGTTGCGCATGACGTAGCCGTAGCCGCCCACCAGGACGCCGAGGATGATCAGGATGATCGGCGCGCCGTCGTAGCTGGCGAGCAGCATGGTGAGGGCGAGGACCGCGGCGACCAGCGCGACGAGCTTGAGCAGGAACAGCTTGAAGGGCACCACGTCGAGGGAGAACTCCTGCTGGCGGCGCCGGTCGCGCACCTCCTGCCACACCACGGCGGCGATCAGGACGATGCCGAGGAGCAGGGTGAGGTTGTGGTAGTTGGTGTTGGGGCCGACCTCGGGCAGGAAGCCGTTGCCGATCTTCTGCAGGCCGTTCGGGAACGGGCCGAGGGTCTGGCCCTTGAGGAAGATCTCCGTCAGGCCGCGGAAGAGCAGCATCCCGGCGAGAGTGACGATGAACGACGGTATGCCGAAATACGCGATCAAAAAGCCCTGTACGGAGCCCGCCACCGCGCCCACCAGCAGGCACAGCACCAGGGCGACGGGCCACGCCACATGGTGCTGCACCGTCAGTACGGCGGCGAAGGCGCCCACGAACGCCGTGATCGAGCCGACCGACAGGTCGATGTGCCCGGCGATGATCACCAGCATCATGCCGATCGCGAGGATCAGGATGTAGCTGTTCTGCAGCACCAGGTTGGAGACGTTGCGCGGCAGCAGCAGGTCGCCGCCGGTCCAGAACTGGAAGAGGACGACGATCAGGCCGAGCGCGATCAGCATGCCGTACTGGCGCATGTTGCGGCGCAGGCCGCCGAGCACCAGCTGCAACAGGCTCTCGCCGGCGGTCGGTCCGCCCTTGCCCGGCGGCGCGGCCGCCGGGGTCTTGTCGGTGACGTCCGTGCTCATCGGGTTACCTCTTTGTCCTTCGTCATCTGGCGCATCAGCACTTCCTGCGTGGCCTCGGCCCGCGGCACCTCACCGGTCAGCCGTCCCGCGGCCATCGTGTAGATGCGGTCGCACATGCCGAGCAGCTCCGGCAGCTCGGAGGAGATGAAGACGACCGCCTTGCCCTGGGCGGCCAGTTGGTCGATGACCGTGTAGATCTCGTACTTGGCGCCCACGTCGATGCCGCGCGTGGGCTCGTCCAGGATCAGCACGTCCGGACCCGCGAAGATCCACTTGCTGAGGACGACCTTCTGCTGGTTGCCGCCGGACAGCTTGCCCACCGGCTCGAACACCGTGGGCGCCTTGATGTTCATGGACGTGCGGAACCCCTCGGAGACCTGCCGCTCCGCCTGCTCGTCCACCACGCCCCGCCTCGCGACCTTCTTCAGCGCGGTCAGCGAGATGTTCCGGTTGATGGTGTCGATCAGGTTGAGGCCGTAGTGCTTGCGGTCCTCGGTGACGTACGCGATGCCGTGCTCCACCGCCTCCGCGACGGTCTTCGTACGGATCTCCGTGCCGTCCTTGAGGACCGTGCCGCCCGCGTACCGGCCGTAGGTGCGGCCGAAGACGCTCATCGCGAGTTCGGTGCGGCCGGCGCCCATCAGACCCGCGATGCCGACGATCTCGCCCCGGCGGACGTTGATCGACACGTCGTCCACGACCCTGCGCTGCTGGTCGATCGGGTGCAGCACGGTCCAGTTGCGGATCTCCAGCGCGGGGGCCGCGCCCTCCTCCGGCTCGTGCGGGGTGCGCTCCGGGAAGCGGTGGTCGAGGTCGCGGCCCACCATGCCGCTGATGATCCGGTCCTCGGTGGTCTCCGGCGCCTTCACGTCGAGCGTCTCGATGGACCGCCCGTCGCGGATGATCGTCACCGAGTCGGCCACCCGGCGGATCTCGTTGAGCTTGTGGGAGATGATGATCGAGGTGATGCCCTGGTCCTTCAGCTCCAGGATCAGGTCGAGGAGTTTGCCGCTGTCCTCGTCGTTCAGCGCCGCCGTCGGCTCGTCGAGGATGAGCAGCTTCACCTCCTTCGACAGGGCCTTGGCGATCTCCACGAGCTGCTGCTTGCCCACGCCGATGTCGGCGACGCGGGTCTCCGGGTGCTCGTCGAGGCCGACCCGGCGCAGCAGTTCGGTGGCGTGGCGCAGGGTCTCGCGCCAGTTGATGAGTCCACGCGTGGCGTGCTCGTTGCCGAGGAAGATGTTCTCCGCGATGGAGAGGTACGGCACCAGCGCCAGCTCCTGGTGGATGATGACGATGCCGTGCTGCTCGCTCGCCCGGATGTCCTTGAACCGGCAGACCTCTCCCTCGAAGAGGATCTCGCCCTCGTAGGTGCCGTGCGGATGGACGCCGGAGAGCACCTTCATCAGGGTCGACTTGCCGGCGCCGTTCTCCCCGCAGATGGCGTGGACCTCGCCCTGACGGACCGTCAGGGTGACGTCCGACAGCGCTTTGACACCGGGAAAGGTCTTGACGATCGAGCGCATTTCCAGGACGGGTCCCGCCATGGTCGTGCCTTCCAATCCGTAGGGGGCGGGCGCTTACTTGAGCTCGGACTCGGTGTAGTAGCCGCCGTCCACCAGCACCTGCTTGTAGTTGGTCTTGTCGACGCTGACCGGCTGGAGCAGGTAGGCGGGCACGACCTTGCTGCCGTTGTCGTAGGTCTTGGTGTCGTTGACCTGCGGCTTCTTGCCCTTCAGGGCGTCGTCCACCATGGTCGAGGCGACCTTGGCGAGCTGCCGGGTGTCCTTGTAGACGGTCTGTGTCTGCTGCCCGGCGATGATCGACTTGACCGAGGCGAGCTCCGCGTCCTGGCCGGTGATGACCGGCAGCGGGTTGCTGCCGGAGCCGTAGCCGTCCGACTTGAGCGCGGACAGGATGCCGATGGAGATGCCGTCGTACGGCGAGAGCACCGCGTCGACCCGGCCGCTCTTGTAGGACGAGGTGAGGATGTCCTCCATGCGCTTCTGTGCGGTGGTGCCGTCCCAGCGCAGCGTCGTGACCTGGTTGAGCTGGGTCTGCCCGGACTTGACCACCAGCTGCTTCTTGTCCATGTACGGCTTGAGCACGCTCATCGCGCCGTTGAAGAAGTACTTGGTGTTGTTGTCGTCGTTCGAGCCCGCGAACAGCTCGATGTTGAACGGGCCCTTCTTGCCGGCGTCCAGGCCGAGCTTGTGCGCGATGTAGGTGGCCTGGAGGACGCCGACCTTCTCGTTGTCGAAGGAGGCGTAGTAGTCGACGTTCGGGGTGCCGAGGATCAACCGGTCGTAGGCGATCACCGGGATGTTCGCCTGGTGCGCCTCCTGGAGCACGTTGTTCAGCGACTTGTTGTCGATCGCCGCGACGATCAGTCCCTTGACGCCCTGTGTGATCATGTTCTCGATCTGCGAGACCTGGGTGCTCGGGTCGTCCTCGCCGTAGACCAGCTTGGTCTTGTAGCCCATGGACTGCAGGTTCTTCACGACGTTGTTGCCGTCGTTGATCCAGCGTTCGGAGGACTTCGTCGGCATGGCGATGCCGATGGTGGCGCCCTTGACGTCACCGGTCTTCTCCTTGCTGCCGCCCGAGCTGCTCTGACCGCACGCGGTCAGGGTGAGGGCGAGCGAGGCGGTCGCGGATATCGCAGCGAGTGCGGCTCTGCGGTTGCGCATGGTGATCCGTCCTTGTTCTTCTCGGCGTTGAGATGTTCTTGCGGGGTCGGTGAAGCGCCCCGTAAGGGGCGCGGGGGCTGTATCGATGTGCGGCTACCGCCGCGTGGGCACGCCCAGCCACGTGCGGCCTGCGGTTGCAGACGGCCCGCAGTTCCCCTCGCTCATCCCGCGGAGCGCTCGGCGGGGAACCGGTTCAAAGACCCCGGCAGCCGCGAGCCGAGCGGCGCCATGTCGCCGTCCGCGCCGTGCCGGGCGAGCAGGTCCAGGGCGAGGCGGCCGCGCCGCACCCGCTCCCGGGCGGTGTCCAGGGTCACGTCCCTGAGGTGGGTGCCCCACGGGTAGATGCCGGGTGCCTTGGACAGACCGAACTTCAGATAGAGCGGGGCGCCGCGCCGGATCAGCTCGGCGACCTCGTACATCCGCACATAGCCGCCGAGGTCGTCGGGGGCCTCGATGTACATGTCCATGGGCGCCGCCGATACCCGGCGGATCTCGGTGAGGTGATCCAGCGTCAGATCGCTGGGCACGTTGACGGAGTCGGCGCCGAGCCGCTCGAAGACGGCGTACGAGGCCGGGTTGACGGGGCCGATGAGCGCCGAGACCTTCAGCGTGGTGTCGGCCGGGATGATCCCGGCCGCACGGGCCCGGTGCAGGGTCCACAGCACGCCCTCGTCGGCGACCAGCAGGCACTTGACGCCCAGTTCGGTGGCTCGTACGGCGTCCTCGACGCAGCCGGCGACGGCGTCGTGGCCCCGTGCGCGCAGTCCGGCCCCCCGCGAGTCGGAGCGCACCGAGCCACCGATGTCCCAGGTGCCGCGCGGGCCGGTGAACAGGCAGAGTTCGATGTCGCGTGCGGCGGTGGCCTCGACCATCTCGGTGATCTCGGCGTCGGTGAGCATCCACACGCCGCTGCCCTGGCTGATCCGGTGGATCGGGACGTCGAGGCGCGAGGCCTCCTTCAGCACGACCGCCAGCGCTTCGGGACCCTCGCACGAGGGGATCTCGGTGCGCCAGCGGCCACCGCCCGGAAAGCTGTGCGCGGAGGCGTCGGCGGGGTCGAGGGCGGGCGCGCCCAGGCCGAGGGTGGTGAGCGCCTGCTCACCGGGTCGGCGGGCCGCCGTGGCGGAAGCGTCGGTCGTCACAAGCTGTCCTTCGTGTTCGGTATTTCGGACGAGGTTCGCGGCTCGGGGCGGAGAGCGGCCCGGGTGGTGCTGCGAAAAAGGCGGCCGTGGTGGTACGCCGGTCAGGGCGCCGTCAGGTCACGCCCTGACCGGCGTACGTCATCAGGGGTGAAGCAGCACCTTGCCCACCTTTGGATCACCCGCCCCCACCAGCTCGATGGCCTGCGGGAACTCGGTCAGCGGCAGCTCGTGCGTGACCAGCGGCAGCGGGTCCAGCAGCCCGGCGCCGAAGACCCGCACGGTGTGCGCCCAGGCGTCCGGCGGCGCCCCGAAGACGGTGTGCACCTCCAGCTGCCGTACGACGAGATCGGTCGGGTCGAGCCCGTCCGCGCCCGGCGCCGGGATCCCGGTCAGCACCAGCCGTCCGCCGCGCCGGAGCAGTGCGGCGGCGGTGCGCGCGGCGGAGGCCGAGCCGGCCGTCTCGATCACGACGTCGAAGTCGGCCGGGAGCTCCTGGTCCTTCAGCCGGAAGCCGGTCGCGCCGAACTGCCGCGACAGCGCCTCCCGGTCGTTCCTGGTGCCGACGACGAGCAGCTCCGCCGGCGAGACGGCCTTCAGGAACTGCACGGCGAACATCCCGAGCGTCCCCGTGCCGACCACCGCGACCCGCTCACCCGGCAGGGCGCGGGCCTTCAGCGCGGCGGCCGCGATGCAGGCGGCCGGCTCCAGCAGGGCGGCGGCGGTGAGGTCGGCGTCGTCCGGCAGGAGGTGCAGCAGCCGGGCCGGCAGGGTGAGCGTGCCGGCCATGGCGCCGGGCTGGGTGAACCCGGTCTCCTCGTAGCCGTCTGTGCACAGCGTGGTCTCACCGGCGTGGCAGCGGTCGCAGACCTGGCAGTTGCGGAAGCCCTCACCGACGACCTTGCGCCCGACGAGTCCCGCCGGCACCCCGGCGCCCACCGCGGAGACCGTGCCCGACCACTCGTGCCCGGGGACGAGCGGGTAACGGACGTACCCCTCGGGCCGGTTGCCCTGGTACACCTCGCGGTCGCTGCCGCAGATGCCGACCGCGTGCACGGCCACCAGCGCCTCGCCGGGACCGGGCTCGCGCGGCGTGTGCGGCACGAGCCGGTGCCGGCCCGGGGCCTCGACGACGACAGCGGTGCTCACTTGGTCCCCTTCGGCTTGCGCTGCTCCCAGCCCTCGGCCCACAGGTCGAACCGGGCCTGCTGCTGCGGGAACTCGGCGGCGGCGTCCACGTCCAGCTCCACGCCCAGACCGGGCGCGTCGGAGAGGTGGAAGTACCCGTCCACGACCTGCGGGGCCCCCTTGACCACCTTCTTGATCTCCGCGTCCGCGAAGTCGTTGAAGTGTTCGAGGATCTTGAAGTTCGGGGAGGTGAAGCCGACCTGGAGGGAGGCGGCGGTGAGCACCGAGCCGCCGACGTTGTGCGGCGCGACCAGCATGTAGTGCGTCTCGGCGGTGGCGGCGAGCTTGCGGGTCTCCCAGATGCCGCCGATGTGGCCGACATCGGGCTGGATGATGTCCACGGCCTGGCTGTCGAACAGCTCGCGGAACTCGATCCGGTCGTGGATCCGCTCACCGGTGGCGACCGGGATGTCCACCTTGGCCGCGACCTTCTCCAGCGCCTTCAGGTTCTCCGGCGGCACCGGCTCCTCCAGCCAGGCCGGCTTGAAGGGCGCCAGCTCCTTCGCCAGCCGGACGGCGGTGGCGGGGGAGAAGCGGCCGTGCATCTCCAGCATCAGCTCGGCGTCCGGCCCGATGGCGTCGCGCACGGCCTCGATGAGGGAGACGGCGTACAGCGTCTGCTGGTGGTCCAGCTCGAAGTGCCCGGTGCCGAACGGGTCGATCTTCAGCGCCCGGTAACCGCGCTCCATGACCTGCTGGGCGGCCTTGTGGTACGCCTCGGGCGTCCGCTCGGTCGTGTACCACCCGTTGGCGTAGGCCTTCACCTTGTCGGTGACCTTGCCGCCGAGCAGCTGCCACACCGGCACGCCCAGCGCCTTGCCCTTGATGTCCCAGCAGGCCATCTCGACGACCGCGATGCCGGACATGACGATCTCACCCGCACGGCCGTAGTCGCCGTACTTCATCCGGCGGACGAGGTCCTCGACCGCGAACGGATCCGAGCCGAGAATGTGGTTGGCCTCGGCCTCGCGCAAATAGCCGATCAGCGCGTCGGTGTGACCGAGCATCCGGGTCTCGCCGACTCCCGTGATCCCCTCGTCGGTGTGCACCTGGACGTAGGTCAGGTTGCGCCACGGCGTGCCGACCACGTGTGTGCTGATTCCGGTGATGCGCACGGCAGTTGCCCCTCAGCTCTGTTCGAGATTTCGTCACACGTTCGAAATGCTGGCGTGACAGTAAGGACGGGGCGGTAGGGGTGTCAATGGGTCGAACAGGTAACGGTTTCGACAAGCCTTTCGAGAATTCTTTCGCTTTCCACGAAACCTTCACAGTGGTGCCTAGGAACGTGACCGATGGGGAATCTAGTCTTCCGGCGTCATGGACTACTGCCACCCGTGCCAACGGCACCTCAACGGCGCCCTGGCCTGCCCCGGGTGCGGAACTCCGGTGCCCGCCGCCGCGGAAGCACCGGCCGCGTACGCGCGCGCGGGCACGGGTGGGACACCGGGGTACGGCGTCCCCCCGCAGTACGCGGAGCAGTACGCCCAGCAGTACGAGTCCCAGCAGTACCGCATCCCCCAGCAGTACGAGCCGGCCGGTCCGGAGCAGGTGGCGTGGACGGAGCAACCGGAGCCGCGCGAGGACTGGGACCCCGGGTCCGGCACCGAGGCCGCGGCAGACGACGATCCCGAGCCCGATTCCCCCAGCGATCCCGCTCCCGGCCCCGACACCGACCAGGAGCCCGGTGGCCGGGCCGCCCGGCGCCGGGCGCGCGGCAGCACCACCGTGAGCCCCGCCGACGCCGACGCCAGCCGCCGCGACCGCAAGGCCGCCGCGCACCGGCGCCGGCGCCGCCGTACGGTGCTGATCACCGCGGGTTTCGTGCTGGCCGCGGGCAGCCTGGGCCTGGCCGAACTCGGCAAGGACGCGCCCTTCTCGCCGTTCTCCAGCGGGCAGCCGGACACCGCCGGGGGCACCGCGGCCGACGGCGGCGCGTCCTCCGCGTCCCCTGGCGCCACGGCCGACCCGGCCTCCGGCACCTCCGGTACGACCCCGGGCGCGGCCGGCTCCGCCTCCCCGGACACCTCCGCATCCACCTCCAAGTCCCCGAAGGACAAGAACTCCAAGTCGCCCGACGCCAAGGACACCGGCAAGGCGTCGCAGACCCCCACGGCGGGCTCCGGCACCACCCCCAAGGCCCCGGCGCCCACCGCCACCTCCCGGCCTGCCCCCACCCCCTCCAGCGCCCCGACGACCTCGGCTCCGTCCCCGGCGCCCTCGCCCACCAAGACCTGCAACCGCTTCCTGTGGTGGTGCACCTGACCCCGCCCGTGTACCCGCGCGCCCCCCGCGCCATCACCTGAGCCCTGCCGTGCGCTGCGCGCCACCCCACGCCATCCGCCATCCGGGGCAGCGGTGACACCCATGGGCGTCCGCGGCGGTTGAGTCGAACAGGTACATCCCGCCGTACCGGTCTCGGGAACGCCCCGAACGGGAACGGGCGTTGTTGCCGAGAGGGAGCAGCGAGCAGCGGCTCAGGTTGAGGAGAGCGGATGACGCAGCAGATCACCGTCCAGGGCACAGTCGCCGAGGGTTTCGAGGCGGTGCGCGAGGAGTTCGCCGCGTTCGTCGCCGGGGAATGCGCGGACTACGAGGGCCAGTTGTGCGCGTATGTGCGGGGTCGGCGGGTCGTCGACCTGTGGGCGGGCGCGGAGGCGGACTCGCTGTACGGCGTGTTCTCGTCCACCAAGGGTGCCGCCCATCTGGTGGTCGCCCTCCTGGTGCAGGACGGCACGCTGGAGCTGGACCGCAAAGTGACCTACTACTGGCCCGAGTTCGCCGCCGAGGGCAAGGGCGCGGTGACCCTCAGGGACCTGCTCGCGCACCGGGCGGGTCTGGTCGGGATCGACGCCGGGTTCTCCGCCGAGGAGCTGGCCGACGACCGCGCGATGGCCGAACGGCTCGCCGACCAGAAGCCGTTCTGGCGCCCCGGGACGGCCTTCGGCTACCACGCGCTGGTGATCGGCGCGCTCACCGGAGAGGTGGTCCGCCGGGCCACGGGCCACACGCTCCAGGAGGTCTACGAGGAGCGGGTCCGCGCGCCGTACGGCACGGACTTCTTCCTGGGCCTGCCCGAGTCCGAGGAGCCCCGGTTCCGCTCGGTGCGGCCGATGCTCCCGACGCCCGAGCAGCAGGCCCTGCTGGACGCCCGGCCGACCGGCCCGCACACGCTGGCCTCGATCGCCTTCAACGCCCACGTCCCGGAGCCGGGCACCCTGGCCGACTACGCCAACTCCCGTCTCGTACGGGCCAAGGGACCGGCGTCGGCGGGCGGCGTCGCCTCCGCGCGCGGGCTCGCCACCATGTACGCGGCGGCGATCAGCGAGCTGGACGACCGTCCGCCGCTGCTCAAACCCGACACGGTCGCCGAGGTGGGCCAGATCCACTCCGTGGGCTACGACCTGGTGGCCCGCGCCCACAA
Organism: Streptomyces sp. NPDC031426; assembly: GCF_055581585.1. Classification (NCBI taxonomy): domain Bacteria; kingdom Bacillati; phylum Actinomycetota; class Actinomycetes; order Kitasatosporales; family Streptomycetaceae; genus Streptomyces; species Streptomyces sp. NPDC031426. Next base: position 296,223 of record NZ_JBVIJE010000004.1, on the reverse strand, counting down.
GTCGTACGGCCTCGGCTTCCAGGCCACCGCCGACATGTGGCACCCGGTCCTGGGCGCCGGCGCCTTCGGGCACAGCGGCGCAGGCGGCAGCCAGGCCTTCGCCGACCCGCGCAGCGGCCTGGCGTACGGCTACACACGCCGCCGGATGGCGTTCCCGGGAGGGGCGGCACCGGAGAACGACAGGTTGGTGGCAGCGGTACACCGGGCGGCGCTGGCGCGCGACTGACGGCCGCTTCCGGGGCGCAGTCGCAGAGGCGGACGCAGGGCAGGGGCAGGCCAGGACAAGGCCGCCCCGCGTCACTCAGAGGCAGGACTTCCTCGGCGCCACCCACACCGCGCAGATCGGTGGAGCCGAGTGATTCGCCTTGGCCTGAGGGACTGCCCCTTGAACTGACCCGTTCGTCGTCGTTGCCGGCATTGATCTGGTTCCGGGCGGAGGGGCCGGTTCAAGTCAGTGTGCTTGCGGCGATCGCCAGCGCATCGTTCGAGGTCATGTAAATGACGAACGCGGCAGCCGCACCCCACGTCCAAGGGTGCGGCTGCCGCTGTGAGCAACGACGCCGCTCAGGCCAGCGTCACGCTGATGTTCCCCCGCGTGGCCTTCGAGTACGGGCACACCTGGTGAGCCTTCTCCACCAGCTCCCGGGCCACCTCGGCGGACACGTTGGGAATGTTCGCCGAGATCTCCACGATGATCCCGAACCCGTCGTCGTTCTTGCCGATCCCGACCTTCGCGGTGACGGTCGACCCGGAGACGTCGGCCCCCTCCTGCCGGGCGACGACCCCCAGCGCGCCCTGGAAGCAGGCGGAGTATCCCGCGGCGAACAGCTGCTCCGGGTTCGTGCCGGCGCCGTTGCCGCCCATCTCCTTGGGCGGGTTGACGACGACGTCGAGTCGGCCGTCATCCGTGGCGACCCGGCCGTCCCGTCCGTTCTCGGCGGTGGCGACGGCGGTGTACAGGACGTCGGACTGCGTGATGGGCATGCGGTTGTCTCCTCCTCGGTCCGCCACGACTCGCGCCCACGATCGACGGCGGATTTCGGAAAGAAGTTACCGCATGCCGAAAACGCAGCAGAAGCCCTGGCCCGTCAGAGCTTGACGATCATCTTGCCGATGTTGTCGCCACGCAGCACCCCGAGGAACGCCTCCAGGGTGTTCTCGATGCCCTCGACGACCGTCTCGCGGTACTTCAGTTCGCCCGAGGCGACCCACGGCCCGACCTTCTGGACGAACTCCGGCTGCAGGTCGTAGTGGTCGCCGACCAGGAAGCCCGCCATGCGGCCCCGGGTCTGGATCAGCCGGGCGAGGTTGCGCGGGCCGGGCGCGGGCTCGGTGTTGTTGTAGACGGAGATCATGCCGCAGATGGCGATCCGGCCACCCTGGCGGAGCGAGTCGATGGCCGCCTCCAGGTGGTCCCCGCCGACGTTGTCGAAGTAGACGTCGATGCCGTCCGGCGCCGCCGCGCGCAGCTGCTCGCTCACGGAGCCGTTCTTGTAGTTGAACGCCGCGTCGAAGCCGTACTCCTCGACCAGCAGCTTGACCTTTTCGTCGGAGCCGGCCGAGCCGATGACCCGCGAGGCGCCGAGCAGCTTGGCGAGCTGGCCGACCTGGCTGCCGACGGCGCCCGCCGCGCCGGACACGAAGACGATGTCGCCCTCCTTGAAGGAGGCGGTGCGCAGCAGTCCGGCGTAGGCGGTGAGGCCGGTCATGCCGAGGACGCCGAGGTACGTCGAGAGGGGCGCGGCCGCGGGGTCGACCTTGACGGCGTTCTTCGCGTCCACGACGGCGTACTCGCGCCAGCCGAAGAAGTGCAGGACGTGGTCGCCGGTCCCGATGCCCTCGGCGTTGGAGGCGATCACCTCGCCGACCGCGCCGCCCTGCATGACCTTGCCCAGCTCGTAGGGGGCGGCGTACGACTTCGCGGCACTCATCCGGCCGCGCATGTACGGGTCCACGGAGAGGTACTTGTTCCGCACCAGCACCTGGCCCTCGCCGGGGGTCGGGACGGGGGTCTCGACGAGGGCGAAGTCCTCGGGCTTCGGCCAGCCGACGGGACGGCTGAGCAGGTGCCACTCACGGTTGGTCATGACAGAGGGCCTTTCTCAAATACTTCAGAACCTGAAACAACCATGCTCCTGAATATTTCAGGATGTCAAGTAACGCGGTATCCTGGAGAGCATGTCCACCCCATCGAAGACCCGCCGCCCCGACGCCCTGACCATGGAGGTCGTCGAACTGATCGGTGACGTCGTCGCCCGCTTCTACGCGGACTACGAGAAGGCGGCGGGCGAGCACACCCTGACCGGACCGCAGGCCCGGCTGCTCAGCCTGCTCTCGCTGGAGCCGCTGCCCATGCGCAAGCTGGCGCAGAAGCTCAAGTGCGAGCCGTCCAACGTGACCGGGATAGTGGACCGCCTGGAGTCCCGGGGACTGGTCGAGCGCCGCCCGGACCCGGCCGACCGCCGCGTGAAGCTGGCCGCCGCCACGGACGAGGGCATGCGCATGGCCCAGGATCTGCGCGAAGGCCTCCGCTTCGCCCGTGAGCCCCTGGCCGGCCTGTCGGAGGAGGAGCGCCGCTCCCTGCGCGACCTGCTGCGCCGGATGCTGGACGCCTGAGAAGCCCCGTGCCGGCCGGCGGGGAATCGGTAGAGTCTCCGCCATGCGCGATCTTGGGGTGGGGTTCGGTCATCTGCTGAAGGGCCAGCGCTGGATGAGCCGGCACGGCCGGAGTTACGGCTTCGGACTGCTGCCCGGGCTGATCGCCCTGGTGCTCTACGCCGGGGCGCTGGTCGCGCTCGCGGTGTGGGGCGAGGACGCGGTCACCTGGGCGACGCCGTTCGCGGACCACTGGTCCAGCCCCTGGCAGAGCCTGTTCCGCGGCTTCCTCACGGCCGTCCTCTTCGCCCTCGGGCTGCTGCTCGCCGTGCTGACGTTCACGGCCGTCACCCTGCTGATCGGCCAGCCCTTCTACGAGAACCTGTCGGAGCAGGTCGACGCCGAAGCCTCGCCCGACGGCACCGCCCCGCGGTCGGGCCTGCCGCTGTGGCGCGAGCTGTGGATCTCGGCCCGGGACAGCCTGCGCATCCTGGTGCGGGCCGCGCTGTGGGGCGTACTGCTCTTCGCCCTCGGCTTCCTGCCGGTCGTCGGGCAGACCGCCGTCCCCGTGCTCGGCTTCTTCGTCACCGGCTTCTTCCTCACCGAGGAACTCACCGCCGTAGCCCTCCAGCGCCGGGGCGTCGAACTGCGCGCCCGGCTCGCCCTGCTCCGCTCCCGCAAGACCCTGGTCTGGGGCTTCGGCACGCCCCTCGGCCTGGCCTTCCTGATTCCGTTCGTCGTGGTGTTCCTGATGCCGGGCGCGGTCGCGGGCGCCACGCTCCTCGCCCGCGAGCTGCTGGGCGAGGAGAACGCCGACGGCCTTGCCGACGAGCCCGAAGAGGAGAACGCCACCCCGTGACCCAGATACTCGCCGTCGCCGTCATCACGGTTCTCGCCGTGATCGCCCCCGGCGCCGACTTCGCCATGATCGTCCGCAACAGCTATCTGTACGGCCGCCGTACCGGTCTGCTCGCCGCCGCCGGCGTCGCCGCGGGTGTCCTGGTCCACGTCACCTACACCCTGCTCGGCGTCGGCCTGCTGATCGCCTCCTCCACCGCTCTGTTCACGGTGATCAAGCTGATCGGCGCGGCCTACCTTGTGTACGTCGGCGTCCGCACCTACCGCACCCGTGGCGAGCTGAAGATCGACCTGGCGGACCGCCGTGCGCTGACCCCGTTCGCCGCGCTGCGCACCGGCTTCCTCACCAACGTCCTCAACCCGAAGACGACCCTCTTCGTCGTCTCCACCTTCGCCCAGGTCGTCAGCCCCGACACCCCGCTGTACCAGCAGGTCGGCTGCGGCCTGTTCATGTCGCTCGCCCACCTGCTGTGGTTCGGCGTGGTCGCCACGTTCTTCTCGCAGGCCAGGATGCGGGCCCTGATGCTGCGCGGCCAGAAGATCCTCAACAAGGTCATCGGCTCGGTCCTGGCCGGCCTCGGCGTCAGCCTCGCACTCGCGCCGTCGCACTGAACCCGCCCCTCCGGCTCAGCCGGGGATCCGCTCCGCCGCCTCCCGCAGTGCCGTGACGAAGGCCCGCGCCGCCGTCGTCAGCGTGCGTCCGCGGACCGTCGCCGCGTACACCGCGCGCGGCGGGGCGTCCTCGGCGTGCACCGGCAGCAGGGCGACATCCGGCCGTACGGACGCGGCGGCCAGCGCCGGGACCAGGGTCACCCCGAGGCCGGCGGCCACGTACCCCTGCTTGGCGGTCCACTCGCCGACGACGTGCGCGACCCGCGGCCGGAAGCCCAGCCGCACGGCCGCGTCGAGGAGGGTGCCCTCGGGCCGGGAACTGCCGGCGATCCAGTCGGCGTCGGCGAGCCGGGCCAGCCGCACCGGCCCGTCGGCCCGGGTGAGCGGATGGCCGGCGGGCACAGCGACATACAGGGTCTCGTCGAGGAGATGGTGCAGCTCGTACGCCTCCAGCGGGGCGCGGCCCGTCGTCGAGACCACGGCGAGGTCGAGACGGCCCGCCGTCAGCCGGTCCAGCAGGCCGGGGGAGAGGCCCTCCTCGCGCGAGACGCGGACCCGAGGGTGACAGGCGCGGAAGGCGGCCAGCGCGTGCGGGACGAGCGCCGCGTCGGCGGTGGCGAACGCGCCGAACCGCAGCCGCCCGCCCGCCGCCGCCCGCAGCTCGGCCAGGTCGCGGGCCGCGCCGCGCAGTGACTCGGACACGGCCTCGGCGTACGGCACCAGCGTCCGGCCGGCCTCGGTGAGCCGAACGCCCCGCGGCAGCCGGTCGAAGAGCGGACCGCCGCCGAGGGCCGACTCCAGTGCGGAGATCTGCCGGGACACGGCGGACTGGGTCCAGCCCAGCGTTCGCGCGGCCACCGTGAAGGAGCCGTGCCGGGCCACCTCCAGGAACACCCGCAACCAGACGGTGGAAAGGTCGGGCGGCTCGGGGTGCTCGCGGCGTCTGTCATGCGAAGTGGACATGGCAGCGATGCTAGACATTCGCTTGTCGCATCGCACGGCCCGGTCCTAGCGTCGACGGCATGGAGAAGATCGCTTTTCTGGGGCTGGGGCACATGGGCGCCCCGATGGCCCGTCGGCTGCTCACTGCCGGTCATCCGCTCACCGTCTGGAACCGCACCCCGGCCCGCGCCGAGCCGCTCGTCGCCGAGGGGGCCGGGCGCGCCGGGTCACCGGCGGAGGCGGTGCGGGACGCCGACGTCGTGATCACCATGCTCGCCGGGCCGGACGCGCTCACCGCCGTGGCCGACGCCGTCGCGCCGCAGCTGCGGCCCGGAACGACGTGGGTCGAGATGTCCACCGTCGGGCCGGACGCCGTACGGGAACTGGCCGGCCGGCTGGGGGACGGGGTCACCCTCGTCGACGCGCCGGTCATGGGCAGCACGGACCGGGCCGCCGAGGGCACGCTCGGCATCCTCGCGGGCGGGGACACGGGCGCGGTGGAGCAGGTCCTGTCTCTCTTGGGCACGGTCACCCGCACCGGCCCGCTCGGCTCCGGAGCGTCCCTCAAACTCGTCGTCAACACGGCGGTGATCGGCGGCGTCGCCCTGGTCGCCGAGGCGCTGCGGCTCGCCGCCGAGCTGGGCCTGGACGGCGACACGGCCCGTGCGGCGCTGAAGGCGGGCCCGCTCGGCGGCGCGGTCGACCGTGCCTTCGCCGACGGGGCGCTCTTCGCGACCGACCTCGCCGTGAAGGACCTGCGGATCGCCACGGGTGCCGCAGAACTGCCGGTGGCCGCAGCGGTGTCGGAGCAGTTCCAGCGGGCCGCGGCGGACCCCGCGCTGGCCCGCGCCGACATCGCCCGAGCCGCCGCCCACGTCATCCGTACCGTCTGAAGGACTCCCCGTGCAGATCACCCTGAACAGCCCCGCCTCCGCACCGCAGCCCCTGAGCCCCTACTACTCCCAGGTGGCCCGCGTCGAACACGCCGACGGCAGCGCCCTGTTGTTCCTCTCGGGCCAGATCGCCGAGGGCGCCACCCTGGCCGAGCAGACCCGGGGCGTCTTCGAGACGATCGACGCCCTGCTCAAGGCGCACGGCGCGAGCCTCGCGGACGTCATCAACATCCGCACCTATCTGACCGACATCAGCAAGCTCGACGAATACGGCACCGTACGGCGGAAGTTCCTCACGGGGACCCCGCCGACGAGCATGACCTTCGAAGTGCCACGACTGTTCCGCCCGGAGGCGCAGGTGGAGGTGGAGGTCGTGGCGGCCGTACAACCCTCCTGAGAAGAACCGCAGGGAGGGGGTGCGTTCGGGGGTGAGGCCGTTCGGCAGGCGGTCGCCGTACTCGGTGCGCAGCACCGCCGCCGTGGCCATCGTCGCGGGCGCCCGCCCCTGGGGCGTCATGACCACCAACAACACGATCAACGGCAGGCTGCAACGTCTTGGACTGGATGGCCGCCCGGGACACCGTCGGCGCCATTGAAGGCGGCCTCGACGTGGCCATGCCCGGGCCGCGGACCGTCCACGGCGAGGCCCTCGCGCAGGCACTCCGGGACGGCAAGGTCGCCGAGACCACCGTCGACGCGGCCGTACGGCGCGTGCTGCGCCTCGCCGCCCGCGTCGGGATCCTGTCCGGTGTCGAGCCCGTCGTCACCGAACTGGCCCGCGAGATCGCCCGCCGCTCCTTCGTCCTGGTCCGCAACGAGAACGCGGCCCTGCCCCTGCAGCCGAACGGCACCGTGGCCGGGCTACCGCGCCTGGGAGCAGGCCGGCCGCACCCCCGCCTACCCCTTCGGCCACGGCCTCGGCTACACCGACTGGACCTACGACTCCCTGGACCTCGACGGCACCACCGCGCGCATCCGCCTCCGCAACACCGGTGAGCGGCCCGGCCGCGAGGTCGTCCAGGTCTACCTCTCCCGGCCGAGCCCGACCCCGGGCGCCCGGCCCGGCGAGAGCGTCGAGGTGACCGTCGCCCTGCCGCGCCGCGCCTTCGGGACCTGGGACGAGACGGCGAACGCGTGGGCGTTTGTGAAGGGTTCGTACGAGATCAGCGCCGGACGCTCGATCCCGGACCGCAGGCGCACCGCGCCGATTAACGTCTGATCCGGGACAAGTCCCCCATGAGCAGCCCCGGCCCGGGACCTGACCCCTGGGCCGGGGCTCGTCGCCTCCGGGCCCGTAGTAGCAGACTCCCGGCCCGCGAACACCGGAAGACACCGGACACGGCACGGGGAGAGACATCGTATATCCAGGCCGGCAGCCGGGGCCGTACGGGCAGCCGCCGCAGTACCAGCAGCCGTATCCGCCCCAGCAGTCCCCCCAGCTCCCCGCCCAGCACGTCGGGGAGGGCCGGATGCGGCTGGATCCGAACCCCACCCCCGCCCAGCGTGATCTGGCCTCACCGAAAAGCCCCTCGAATTCGTCGCGGCGCTCGCCGGGCCGGCCCTGCTGGGCTTCGGTGCGCTGATGCCGGCCACGACCTCACCGGTGAGGGCATCAAGGGCGGCGCCGTCGGGCCGGTGGTGGCCGGTGGCTGCACGCTGTTGATCTGCGGAGCCGCGATGTCCCTGCTGGGCAGGGCGGCCAGGCGGATGAGGGGCGAGACGCGCTAGCGGACCCCGAACCCGTACACCGTCTCCGAGCGGAACACCTCGCCCGGCCTGAGCACCGTGCTCGGGAACTCCGGGCGGTTCGGGGAGTCCGGGAAGTGCTGGGTCTCCAGGGCGATGCCGTCGCCCGGGGCGAAGGGTTCGCTCAGGTGGTCGGCGGTGTAGAGCTGGAGGCCCGGCTCGGTCGTCGCCACGGTCAGGGTGCGGCCGGACGCCGGGTCGTGGAGTTCGGCGACCTCTTCCGGGGCGGAGGTCACGCCCTTGTCCAGGACGAAGTTGTGGTCGTAACCCGAGCCGACCTTGCGGGAGGTGCGGAAGTCGAACCGGGATCCGGTGACGCCCTCCAGGGTGCCCGTCGGGATCAGGCCGGCGTCGACCGGGGTGAAACGGGAGGCGGCGAGCCGCAGTTCGTGCCCGCCCGCATGACCCGCTCCGGCCAGGTTGAAGTAGCTGTGGTTGGTGATGTTGATCATGGTCGGCGCGTCCGTGAACGCCTCGTAGGCGATCCGCAGCGCACCGGACGCGTCCAGGGTGTAGGTCGCCGACAGGTCCAGGCGGCCCGGGAAGCCCTCCTCGCCGTGCGGGCTCGTCCGGCTCAGCCGTACCCCGTGCTCGACGGGCTCCGCACCCCACACCCGCTTGTCGAAGCCGAGCACGCCACCGTGCAGGCAGTTCGGGCCGTCGTTCGGCTCCAGGGCGTAGACCGAGCCGTCCAGCGGGAAGCGGGCGTGCGCGATCCGGTTGGCGTACCGGCCGATCAGGGCGCCGAGGTACGGCTCCGGGTGGGTGAGATAGCCGTCCAGGTCCGGGAAGCCGAGCACCACGTCCGCCGTCCGGCCCTCCCGGTCCGGCACCTGGAGCGACCGCACGATCCCGCCGTACGTCAGGACCTCCACGCGTGTCCCGCCACGCTCCAGCGTCCAGCGGTGGACCTCCGTGCCGTCGGACAGTGTGCCGAAAAGTTCGCTCATGTGGAAAACAGTAGGCGAGGAGTGTTCTAGGCAACCGGATTGGCGGCGGTGATCGTCCGGTACGCGATCGACGCGAGCCGTGCCTGACCGTCCCTGCTGGGGTGGAACCAGTCCCAGTGGCTGAGCTGGTCGGTGCCGAAGCTGTAGTCGTAGACCGCGTTGTTGTCGAAGCGGCAGCGGCTGTCCTTGGCGCAGACGTCCTTCAGCACCTTGTTGTACTGCACCACCCGCTGCTGCACCCGGTCCCGGCGGAGCACGGCCGCGTTGGTCAGATCGTCCGCGTCGGACAGCATCGACGGGCAGATGCCGAGCTTCCACACCTCCTTGCCCAGCGGATTGGTCCGCCCCTGCGACCACAGCCGCTTCAGGTTCGGCACGCTCGCGACGTACACCTGGGTCTTCGGCGATGCCGCGCGCAGGGTGTGCAGCGCCTCCTCGAAGTCCGCGCGGAAGTCGGCCACCGAGGTCATCGCCCGCGCCGAGGACCGGCAGGCGTCGTTCGCGCCCACCATCACCGTCACCAGCTCCGGGCCGCGCGCCGCCGCCTGTGCCATCTGCTCGGGCAGGTCCGCCATCCGGGCGCCGGTCACCGCGTAGTTCCAGCTGCGCTCCGCCGCGCCGGTGACCCCGAGCAGCCGCACCGCCAGGCTGTCCACCTGCGCGTCGCTGCCGGTCGCCCAGGACACCTCGGGGCAGTCCGACAGCACCGTGCACGCGTCGAAGCCGCGGGTGATGGAGTCGCCGACCGCGGCGATCGAGCCGGGGCTGCGGTTCCACACCGGCGCGGGTCTGGCCGCGCGCGCCTTGGTGCCCTCCGACGCGGGCGCGCTCCCGCCCCCGGCGTCGCACCCGGCGACGCCCAGCACGGCGGCCGCCACGACCGCGAGAGCGGCGTGCCCACGGCTGCTCGGCTTCCGCATCCCCTGCTGATCCCCTCGTCGTCGAACCCGGTGCCCCCGGGTGTTCGTATGTGCTCCCTCTCATAACAACGCGCGAGGGTTCCCGACCGGGCGTCCTGGAACGGAGCACCCCCGTACAAGCGTCCCCCTGGGTGAATGGCGGGGGTTTCCTGACACCGGGACCGACGGTACGTCACACTCCTTGCACCGCCGCAGGGTAGCCTCGCCATCAACGCGGCCGTCGGGCCGCTGCCGCCAGCCAGTCCGCAAGATGTCCCGCTCTGCCCGGAGGTTCCGGTGACGACACGTGGAGTTCTGTACGTGCACTCCGCGCCGCGCGCGCTGTGCCCGCACGTCGAGTGGGCCGTCGCCGGGGTGCTCGGCACGCGCGTCAACCTCGACTGGATCCGGCAGCCCGCGGCCCCCGGCACCTGGCGCTCGGAGTTCTCCTGGCAGGGCGAGGCCGGTACGGCCTCCAAGCTGGCCTCCGCGCTGCGTGGCTGGCACCTGCTCCGCTTCGAGGTCACCGCCGAGCCCTGCCCGACCGCCGAGGGCGAGCGTTACAGCTGCACCCCCGACCTCGGCATCTTCCACGCCGTCACCGGCCTCCACGGCGACATCCTCATTCCCGAGGACCGCCTGCGCGCCGCCCTGACCCGCTCCCAGCGCGACGAGACCGACCTGGAAGCAGAGATCGCCAAGCTCCTGGGCAAGCCGTGGGACGACGAGCTGGAACCGTTCAGATACGCCGGCGAGGGCGCCCCGGTCCGCTGGCTGCACCAGGTGGTGTGAGTCTTCCTACCTGGATCTTCAAGTATCCGGGCATGAGAGGGGGCCCCTGCCGATCGGCAGGGGCCCCCTCTCGCGTACTCAGATCGTCCGGAACGCCAGGACCACGTTGTGCCCACCGAACCCGAACGAGTCGTTCAGCACGGCGATACGGCCCTCGGGCAGCGCACGCACCTCGTCGCGCACGACGTCCGCGTTCACCTCGGGGTCGAGCTCGCCGATGTTGATGGTCGGCGGAGCCGTGCGGTTGACCAGCGCCAGGATCGACGCCACGGTCTCGATGCCACCGGCGCCGCCCAGCAGGTGACCGGTCATCGACTTCGTGGCGGAGATCGCCATGTGGTCGACGTCGTCGCCGAACACCTTGCGCAGCGCCTTGATCTCGGCCACGTCACCCTGCGGCGTCGACGTGGCGTGCGCGTTCACGTGCACGACCTCGGCCGGCTTCAGATCCGTGGTGTCGAGCAGGTTCTGCAGCGCGTGCGCGATGCCGTTGCCCGACGGCTCCGGCTGGGTGATGTGGTGGCTGTCGGCGGAGATGCCCTGGCCGACCGCCTCGACGTAGATCCGGGCGCCGCGGGCCTTGGCGTGCTCCTCGGACTCCAGAACGATCACGCCGGCGCCCTCACCGAGCACGAAGCCGTCACGGCCGGCGTCGTAGGGACGGGAGGCGCCCTGCGGGTCGTCGTTGTTCTTGGACATCGCCATCATGTTGCCGAACGCGGCGATCGGCAGCGGGTGGATGGCGGCCTCGGTACCACCGGCCACGACCACGTCCGCACGCCCGGTGCGGATCATCTCGATCGCGTACCCGATGGCCTCCGCGCCCGAGGCGCAGGCCGAGACGGGGGTGTGCACACCGGCGCGGGCACCCAGCTCGATGCCGACGTTGGCCGCCGGGGAGTTGGGCATCAGCATCGGCACGGTGTGCGGGGAGACGCGGCGTACGCCCTTGTCCTTGAGGATGTCGTACTGGTCCAGAAGCGTCGTCACGCCGCCGATGCCGGAGGCGATGACCGCACCGAGACGGTCGGGGTTCACGGACGCGTCCTCACCGGCCCTGGCGGTGAAACCGGCGTCCTTCCAGGCCTCCTGAGCGGCGATCAGCGCGAACTGCGCCGAGCGGTCCAGCTTGCGGGCCTGCGGCCGGGGGATGATCTCGCCGGGCTCGACGGCGATCTGCGCGGCGATGCGGACCGGCAGGTCGGCCGCCCACTCCTGCTCCAGGAGGCTGACACCGGACTTGCCGGCGAGCAGGGCCTCCCAGAACGAAGCTGCGTCGCCACCCAGCGGTGTGGTTGCGCCGATACCGGTGACGACCACGGTGCGATTGGTCGGGCTCACGGGAATTCTTTCTCCAACGGATGCGGGATTCTACGGCGCCACCGCCGGGTGGCGGGGCCTTGCAGCCTGGGGCCTAAGAGGTGACTCAGCCCTGGTGCTTGAGGATGTAGTCGGTCGCGTCACCGACGGTCTTGAGGTTCTTGACGTCCTCGTCCGGGATCTTCACGTCGAACCGCTCCTCGGCGGCGACGACGACCTCGACCATGGACAGCGAGTCGACGTCCAGGTCGTCGGTGAAGGACTTGTCCAGCTGGACGTCCTCGGTGGGGATCCCGGCGATCTCGTTCACGATCTCGGCGAGACCGGCGACGATCTCTTCCTGAGTGGCGGCCATGTCAGGCGCTCCTTCTTCGATGTTCCAGACGGTTTGTGGCAAATTCCTGCCGTGCCCGATCCCAAGATCCGGCACGGAGTGCCTAGGGGAGGGTAACGACCGTTGCGGCGTAGACGAGACCCGCCCCGAATCCGATGACGAGCGCGGTGTCGCCGCTCTTCGCCTCCCCGGTCGCCAGGAGCCGCTCCATCGCGAGCGGAATCGAGGCGGCCGAGGTGTTGCCGGTGGTGCGGATGTCACGGGCGACCGTGACGTGCTCCGGCAGTTTGAGGGTCTTCACCATCGAGTCGATGATCCGCACGTTGGCCTGGTGCGGGATGAAGACGTCCAGCTCCTCCGGGCTGATCCCGGCCGCGTCCAGCGCCTGCTGGGCGACCTTCGCCATCTCGTACACGGCCCAGCGGAACACCGCCTGGCCCTCCTGCGTGATGGCGGGGAACTTGATGTTGCCCTCGCTGTCGAGCGGCAGCGCGGAGACGTCGCCGAGCCGGTAGCGGTCCCAGGAGACGGTCTGCTTGATCGTCTCGGCCTTGTCGCCCTCGGAGCCCCACACGGTCGGGCCGATGGCCGGTTCCTGCGAGGGACCGACGACGACCGCCCCGGCGCCGTCGCCGAACAGGAAGGCCGTGGCCCGGTCCTCCAGGTCGGTCAGGTCGCTGAGCCGCTCCACGCCGATGACGAGCACGTACTCGGCGGAACCTTCCACCACCATGCCCTTGGCGAGGGTCAGGCCGTAGCCGAAGCCCGCGCAGCCGGCCGAGATGTCGAAGGCGGCGGCCTTGTCAGTGCCCAGCTTGTCGGCGATCTCGGTGGCCACGGCCGGGGTCTGGCTGAAGTGCGAGACCGTCGAGACGACCACGGCACCGATCCGCTCGGCGCCGATGCCGGCGTCCGCGATGGCCTTGCCGGCCGCCTCGATCGACATCGCGGCCACGGTCTCCTCGGGACCGGCCCAGTGCCGGGTCTCGATGCCGGAGCGCGAGCGGATCCACTCGTCGGACGAGTCGATCTTCTCCAGGATCACCTCGTTGGGCACCACCCGGGTCGGCCGGTAGCCGCCGACACCGAGGATGCGCGCATACGGGGCGCCCTTGCTGGGCTTGATCTTCGCCATGTACGGCTCCTTAGGCGCCGGCGTGCTCGGAGATGAGCGCGCGGGCCGCGTCGAGATCGTCGGGGGTCTTCAGGGCCAGCGTCGTGACGCCGGGCAGCGCCCGCTTGGCCAGGCCGGTCAGGGTGCCGCCCGGGCACACCTCGATGAGCGCGGTGACGCCCAGCTCCTTGAAGGTCTCCATGCACAGGTCCCAGCGCACGGGGTTGGCGACCTGGCCGACCAGCCGCTCCAGCACCTCGGCACCGGTCGCGACGGCACGGCCGTCCTTGTTGGAGACGTAACGGACCCTCGGGTCGCCCGGGTTCAGCTCCGCGGCGGCCTTGGCCAGCGTCTCGACGGCGGGAGCCATGTGGTGGGTGTGGAAGGCGCCGGCGACCTTCAACGGGACGACCTTGCGGACGCCCTCGGGCTTGTCGTCGTTCAGCGCGGCCAGCTGCTCCAGCGTGCCCGCGGCGACGATCTGGCCCGCGCCGTTGATGTTCGCCGGGGTCAGGCCCAGCTTCTCCAGGTGCGCGACGGAGGTCTCGGGGTCGCCGCCGAGCAGCGCCGACATGCCGGTCTCGGTGACCGCGGCGGCGTCGGCCATCGCCAGACCCCGCTTGCGGACCAGGCCCAGCGCGGCGGTGTCGTCCAGGACGCCCGCGAAGGCGGCGGCGGTGATCTCGCCCACGCTGTGACCGGCCACCGCGTCCGGGGCAGTGTCACCCAGTGCCGCGGCGGACAGGATCCCGGCGGCGACCAGCAGCGGCTGGGCCACCGCGGTGTCACGGATGGCGTCGGCGTCGGCCTGGGTGCCGTAGTGGACCAGGTCCAGTCCGATGGCGTCCGACCAGCCGGCGACACGGTCGGCGGCGCCGGGCAGTTCGAGCCAGGGAGTCAGGAAGCCGGGCGTCTGGGCGCCTTGGCCGGGAGCGACGAGTACGAGCACTCTCACACTCTCTCTTGGGGACGGTCACGGCCGCCCGTGGGGACAGGGACGAAGAACACGAAGGGCTTTTGTGGGCCCCCGACAAAACGCTATGCGGGGGTGTCGCCGTCGGCCAGACGCCCCAGGATGAGCGCGATCCGCAGCGTGAACGCGGATCTTACATCCGAAGGCGACCAACCGGTGACGTCTGTCACACGTCGGAGCCGGTAGCGCACGGTATTCGGGTGAACGAAGAGCATCCGGGCCGCGCCTTCCAGACTGCTCGCCTGCTCCAGATAGACACTCAGGGTTTCCAGCAGCGCCGAACCGGCTTCTTCGAGAGGTCTGTAGATCTCCTCCACCAACTGCTCGCGGGCGCTCGGATCGCCCGCGATCGCGCGCTCCGGCAGGAGATCGTCCGCCAGCACCGGCCGCGGCGCGTCCTGCCAGGCCGAACACGCCTTCAGGCCCGCGGCGGCGGCCTGCGCGGACCGGGTGGCGGCCAGCAGATCGGGCACGACGGGCCCCGCGACGACCGGCCCGGCGGCATAGGGCCCGATCAGCGACTTGGCGACGGCGAGCGGATTGGCGCTGCCGCCCGCGATGACGACGAGCCGGTCCCCGAGCACCCCGGTGAGCACCTGCAGCTTGGCGTGCCGAGCGGCCCGCCGGATCGCCTCGACGGTCAGTTCGCTGTCCCCGTCGGGCGCGGTCCCGAGCACGACGCACACATGCTCCGGCGAGTTCCAGCCGAGCGCGGCGGCCCGGCTGACGGCCCCTTCGTCCGCCTCCCCGCTGAGCACGGCGTTCACGACCAGCGACTCCAGCCGCGCGTCCCAGGCACCGCGTGCCTCGGCGGCCTGCGCGTACACCTGCGCGGTGGCGAAGGCGATCTCCCGGGCGTACACGAGGAGCGCCTCCCGCAGCACGCTCTCGTCACCGGGCGCGGCCACCTCGTCGATCGCCGACTCCATGACCTCGATGGTGGTCCGCACCATCTCCACGGTCTGCCGCAGCGTGATGGCCCGGGTCAGCTCGCGCGGCGCGGTGCCGAAGACATCGGTCGAGATCGCCTGCGGGGCGTCCGGGTGCCGGAACCACTCGGTGAAGGCCGCGATGCCCGCCTGGGCCACGAGCCCGATCCAGGAACGGTTCTCCGGGGGCATGGCCCGGTACCACGGCAGGGTCTCGTCCATCCGCGCGATGGCCTGCGCGGCGAGGGACCCGGACGACTTCTCCAGCCGCCTGAGGGTCGCGGAGTGCGGGTGGACGTCGCGTGCGTGGTGTTCGGCGTGGGGCTCGCTGCTGTGGGATTCGGGTTCGGGCACGGGACAAGACTGCCTTATCGGGACGGGACCGTGTGCCGCTGGGTCGCAGGTGAGGTCTACGGTGGTGCCCGTGATGGACGTACGGCGCGCCGGTGAGCGCTACCCCGGGGGCGAGCCCGAGGCCGGGATCGAGTCGTGGCACGCCTTCTCCTTCGGGCCGCACTACGACCCCGGCAACCTCCGCTTCGGTGCGGTCATCGCCTGCAACGAGGAGCGGCTGGCACCCGGTGCCGGCTTCGACGAACACCCGCACAGCCACACCGAGATCGTCACCTGGGTCGTCGAGGGCGAGCTGACCCACCGTGACTCCACCGGCCAGGAGACGAAGGTCCGCGCCGGTGACGTCCAGCACCTCAGCGCCGCGGCGGGCGTCCGCCACGTGGAGCGCAACGACGGGTCGTCGCCGCTCACCTTCGTCCAGATGTGGCTGGCGCCGCGGGACCCCGGCGGGGAGCCGTCGTACGAGATCATCCCGGGGATAGCCGACTCCACGCCGTACGCGGTGCCGGAGGCGGGGGCGATGCTGCACATACGGCGCCTGGCGGCGGGGGAGCGGACCGCGGTGCCGGACGCCGCGTTCGTGTACGTGCATGTGGTGCGCGGTGGGGTCCGGCTGGGGACGGAACAACTGGGCGCGGGGGACTCCGCCCGGATCGCGGGGGCGGAGGGCCTGGAGGCGGTGGGGGTGACGGCGACCGAGCTGCTGATGTGGGAGATGGGCGGGTAGGGGGCGACCTCAGCCTCGCAGCTCCGCCAGCACCGCGTCCGTGAACACCGGCCACGCCTGGATCGCCCAGGGCCCGAACGCCCTGTCCGTCAGGGCGACCCCCGCAACTCCCGCATCGGGGTCGATCCACAGGAACGTACCCGACTGCCCGAAGTGCCCGAAGGTGCGCGGAGAGGACGAACTCCCCGTCCAGTGGGGCGACTTGGAGTCGCGGATCTCGAAGCCGAGCCCCCAGTCGTTCGGGTTCTGGAGGCCGTACCCGGGCAGCACGCCCTTCGTCCCCGGGTACTGCACGCTCATCGCCTCCGCGACCGTCCGCGGATCCAGCAGCCGCGGCGCCTGCACCTCCGCCGCGAACCGCAGCAGGTCGGCCACCGTGGACACCCCGTCCTTCGCGGGGGAGCCCTCCAGTGTGGTGGACGTCATGCCCAGCGGCTCCAGCACGGCCTGCCGCAGATACTCGGCGAACGGAATGTCCGTCGCCTTGGCGATGTGGTCCCCGAGTTGTTCGAAGCCGGCGTTGGAGTAGAGGCGGCGCTCACCGGGCGGCGCCATCGCCCTGTGCTCGTCGAAGGCCAGCCCGGAGGTGTGCGCGAGGAGGTGGCGGACGGTCGAGCCGGGCGGCCCGGCCGGCTCGTCCAGCTCGATCGCGCCCTCCTCATAGGCGACCAGCGCCGCGTACGCGGCCAGCGGCTTGGTGACCGAGGCGAGCGGAAAGCGGTGCCCGACGGGACCGTGCGTCCCGAGGACGGTCCCGTCGGCTCGTACGACACCCGCCGCCGCGGTGGGGACGGGCCACTTCTCGATCGACGCGGGGCTGGTCAGGCTGTTCAACGACATGCTCCCGAGCCTATGCGGCTCACAGCAGCAGCCGCATCGACGGGTCGGGGTCCCGCTTGAAGCCGAGCGAGGCGTACAGCGGCTCGGCCTCCGAGGAGGCGTTCAGCAGCACATGACCCGCACCACGCTCCCGGAACCAGGCCAGCAGTTCCTCCATGGCCGCGCGCGCGTACCCCCGCCGCCGGGCGTCCGGGTCGGTCGCGACGCTGAAGACGTGTCCGACCCGCCCGTGCGGATTCCCGGCCTTCCCGATGCGGTACTCCAGCGTTCCCACCACCAGCGCGGCCAGCGCCCCCGGCCGGTCCGGATGGTCCACGACGAAGGCGGCGAAGTCACCGTCCGGCTCGGCCAGCCGCTTCTGCAGCGTCGGCAGCGACTCGGCATGCCAGTCCGTCGGTGCGCCGCCTCCCCCGCTCCACAGGGAGTCGATCATCACCTGGCGCAGACGCAGCACTTCCATGGCATCCTCGGGCAGGGCCCGGCGTACGAGACTCATGTATCGCACGCTAGCCAGAAGCCCCGGCCCGCGTCCCCGGGTTTCTTACCGAATCCGCTTGCTTGGAGTGCACTCCAACCCCATAGCGTGGGGGCCATGACGGTGATGCAGACGACGCCCGCGGACACCGCGCGAACGACCCCCGCCGACATCTGCTCCGCCCCGCCCAGACGCCATCCACGCCCCGACGGCCAGGACCACTACACGATCAGCGAGGTCGTCGCGATCACCGGCCTGACCGCGCACACCCTGCGCTGGTACGAGCGGATCGGCCTGATGCCGCACGTCGACCGCTCGCACACCGGTCAGCGGCGCTACAGCAACCGCGACCTGGACTGGCTGGACTTCGTGACCAAGCTGCGGCTGACCGGCATGCCGGTGGCGGACATGGTCCGGTACGCGGAACTGGTCCGGGAGGGCGAGAGCACCTACGGCGAACGGCGGGACCTGCTGGAGTCGACCCGCCAGGACGTGCTGAACAGGATCGCCGAACTGCGGGACACGCTCGCCGTGCTCGACCGCAAGATCAGCTTCTACGCGATGGAGGGGACAACGCGATGACCGACGCCAGGATTCCGACGGTACGGCTCGGCGAGAACGGACCGGAGGTGGGCATCCAGGGCCTCGGCTGCATGGGCATGAGCTTCGCGTACGGCCCCACGGACGCCGGCCAGGCGCGTGCCGCGCTGGAGCGGGCGCTGGAGCTGGGCGTGACGCTGTACGACACGGCGGACGCCTACGGCGCGGGGGAGAACGAGCGCTTCCTCTCCCCCTTCTTCACGGCGCACCGGGAGGAGGTGGTCATCGCCACCAAGTTCGCCCTGTCGATCCCGCAGGACGACCCGACCAAGCGGATCATCCGCAATGACGCGCCGTACATCCGCGAGGCCGTCGAGGCCAGCCTGAAGCGGCTCGACGTCGATGTGATCGACCTGTACTACATGCACCGCCGCGATGTGAACGTCCCCATCGAGGAGACCGTCGGCACGATGGCGGAGCTGGTCCGCGAGGGCAAGGTCAAGCACCTCGGGCTGAGCGAGGTCACCGCCGACGAGCTGCGCGCCGCGCACGCCGTGCACCCGATCGCGGCCGTGCAGTCGGAGTGGTCCCTGTTCAGCCGGGACATCGAGGCGAAGGTCGTACCGGCCGCGCGGGACCTGGGCGTGGCCCTGGTGCCGTACTCGCCGCTCGGCCGCGGCTTCCTCACCGGCTCCTTCACTCACGCCGAACAGGAGCTCACGGCCGACGACTTCCGCCGTCACCAGCCCCGCTTCACCGGCGCCAACGCGACCGCCAACGCGGCTCTCCTGGAGCCGATCCGCGCGATCGCCGAGGCCCACGACGCCACCCTCGGCCAGATCGCCCTGGCCTGGGTACAGCAGCGGGCGACGATCGACGCCCTCCCGGTGGTTCCCATCCCGGGCACCCGCAAGCCGGGCCGGGTGGCGGAGAACGTGGCCGCGACGGCCGTCGTCCTGACGGACGAGGAACTGTCCCGACTGGAACACATCGCGGCCAAGGTGGCCGGCGAGCGCTACGCGGACATGGCGTTCACCTCCGCGGGCCGGGAGTAGCTCAGAGTTCCGCCAGGAGTTCGGCCTTCTTCGAGGAGAACTCCTCGTCGGTGACCAACCCGGCCTGGTGCAACTCCCCGAGATGTCGGATCCGTTCGGCGATGTCCGCCGGGTCGCGCCGTGACGGGGCCGGTACCGCGGGTACCGGCCCCCGCGTGCGTACGGCCGCCAGGACCGCCGCGGCGAACGGCAGCGACTCGTGCACCGGCCCGTACCCCAGCCCGAAGACCACGGCCGCCGGATCCTGGTCGGGCTGCGGGGACGCGTCCGAGCCGGGGGCACGGCGAACCAGCCGCAGATGCCCCTCGAACACCTCCGGCGACCGCCACTCCACCCCGCTCAGCTGCGTGACCGGAAAACTCTGGTCGCCGGCCTTCCACTTCGCCGACGACGCCCCCGTCCACGACCAGCGGAACTGCACGGCCGTACCGTCGAAGCTCGCCTTGCCGTCGTACGCCTTGAACGACAGCGGCGCCTCGGGCGCCGCCACCAGATGCCGCTCGGTGGCCCCGGACTCGGTCAACAGCCCCTTCAGTTCGTCGGCGTAGTACTCGGCGAGGGTCTCACGCTCGGCCGGCAGCACCAGCCGGTACGGATCCGAGCCCTCCTTCAACTGCCCGTCCGCCGCCTCGATCAGCGGATCCGCGCCGACGCGCGGCAGCAGCCGCAGCACGACGGTGCCGCGCCTGCCCGGGGAGAGCGTCACGCCCTCGACCGCGGACAGCGGGACCCGCCGCTCCCCGAGTGCCTGGAACAGCTTCGGTGTCCGAATCCCCCGTTCGTAACGGATGAGCACGGAGTCGGACTCGAACTCCCAGACGGCATGAAAACCCGCCAGTACGTCACCCATGCGGCTCATCGTATGCGGCACGTGCTCCTCCGTCGCCACCCGCGCAGACCGCACTTCCTGCTGTTTCTACGCGCGTCCTGCCGTGGTGCTGCCGGACACACCGGCCCGGCACAGGTCGTTCTCGCGTGCGCACGTCACCGCGTCGTATGCCCCGACGGCCACGTCGGCGAGGTTGCGCAGGCTGTCCGTGCCGGGCTGGAAATAGCCGGCGTGGCCCTGTGCGTCCCGGGCGGACAGCACGCGCGCACCGAACGCCGAGGACACCGGATCGGCGCCGTGCCCGAGCCCGCCGAGCTCCAGGTACGGCACGTCCTGGATCCAGTCGCTGGCGTCCCGCATGGCCCACACCCGGGCCGTGGTGTCCAGGTGGGAGGCGCGGGAGACCCGCATGCCGGGGCTCGCGGCCACGGCTATGTCGGTCACCCGGCGCGGCATGCCGTGCGCGGCCACCCCGCAGACCACGGAGCCGTAGCTGTGGCAGACCGTCGTCACCGGGGCGCGGCCGGGCAGGCCGCCGAGCAGCGCGTTCAGCCGGACGGCGCCCTCCGCGGCGCGCAGCCCGGTGGCCGCGTCCACGCCGAGGCCGTCGGGGGCGGTGTAGTCGGCCCAGGCGATCACGGCCGTACGGGTCGTGGGGCTCTGCGCGCGCTCCGCCGCGTACAGCGCCTTGGCCATGCCGACCGGGGCGGTGTACTGGCGGTTGGTCTTCTGGAAGGTGAGCAGATCCGTGTCGACACCGGGGACGACGACCGAGATCCGCTGTGCCCGGTCCAGGTTCCCGAACACCTCCGCGATACGGCCCGAGCCCTCGGGGTCGAAGGCCAGGATCTGCCTGCCGGGGCTCGTCAGGGCCTCGTAGCGGTGCATTCGGCGGCCCGCGTCCTGCTGTCCGGCCGCGCTGAGCCGGCTGTCGTGCATGCGTTTCTTCTCGACCTTGCGCTGCTGCTCCAGCGCGATGTGGTTGGCGCGGTAGCGCAAGGTCACGGGGGCGCCGTTCATGTTGCCGACCGCGAGCGGGTAGCGGCGGGCGAGACGGCCCTGCTCCTCGGGGGAGAGGGACGCGAAGAAACGGCTGAGCACGGACGGTGCGGCCTTGGGATCCGGCAGCCGGAGGCCGTGGATGCTGCCGTGCTCCCACTTGGTGAGCGAGGCCTGCAGTGCGGTCGACTCCCTGTGGCTGTGCAGGGCGGTCCAGCCGGTGGTCGCGAGCATCACGAACACCACGGCCAGTGCCAGCAGTGCGCGCCAGACGTTCAGTTGCGGGGAGGTGTCGAAGGAAGTCACTGGGAGGACACACTAGGAGAACGGGAGGGTCTCGGGGTAACCGAGTGACAGGTATCACGTTTCGCGAGGCATCGAACGCGTTGTCAACGATCTCGGTTTGAGCGCCAGTTCCCGATAAGTGCCGAACCCACCTGATCGAGGTAGGACGCGGTGAGTTGACGGATCGCCACCAGACTGAAGTCCTCGCCCGTGCACCACTGCCGTTCGGTGACCCTTATCACTGCGCCGAACACGGCCACGGCCAGCCGCGGTCGAGGGTCGGCGTCGACGTCCACGCCCTCGCGCTCGGCCAGCAGGCGCGCGATGGTCTCCTCCGTGGCCGCCGAGCGACGCAGATGGGCGGCGAGCAGCGCGGGCGTCGTCTCGATCGTCCGGTACATGCGCAGATACAGCTCGACGGGTACGGCCGACTCGACGGTCTCCCGGATCCCGTCCCAGCCCTCCAGGACCGCCTGCCGCAGGGCCTCCAGCGGCGCCTCGTGCGGCGGACGCGCGCGTACGGCCTCGACGAAGCGCGCCTCCGTCATCTCCTGGACCGCGAACGCCACGTCCTCCTTGCCGGCGAAGTAACGGAAGAAGGTGCGCTGCGAGACGTCGACGGCCTCGGTGATCTCGTCGACGGTCGTGTGCTCGTACCCCTGGGTCGTGAACAGCTCCAGAGCGGCCCGCAGCAGCGCTTCCCGGGTGCGCTGCTTCTTGCGTTCGCGCAGTGTTTCCATACGTGTCAGTTACTGACGGATGAAATCATTTGTCAATTGTCAGAGACTGTCACTAGCCTCGAACGCATGACTAGTCAGACCACCCTCGACGCGACGGGGCCGGGGGACACGGCACCGGAAGCCCCGCTCGAGTCACCTCCGGCCGCGGGGCTGCGCGGCCATCCCTGGCTCACCCTGATCACCGTCGCCGTGGGCGTCATGATGGTGGCCCTCGACGGCACGATCGTGGCGATCGCCAACCCGGCGATCCAGAAGGACCTGGGGGCCACCTTCGCCCAGGTGCAGTGGATCACCAACGGCTACTTCCTCGCCCTCGCGGTCTCCCTGATCACCGCGGGCAAGCTCGGTGACCGCTTCGGCCACCGGCAGACCTTCCTGATCGGCGTGACCGGCTTCGCCGCCGCCTCCGGCGCCATCGGCCTGTCCCACAGCATCGCCGCGGTCGTCAGCTTCCGCGTCTTCCAGGGCCTGTTCGGCGCGCTGCTGATGCCGGCCGCGCTCGGTCTGCTGCGGGCCACCTTCCCGGCCGAGAAGCTCAACATGGCCATCGGCATCTGGGGCATGGTGATCGGCGCGTCCACTGCGGGCGGTCCGATCCTCGGCGGTGTCCTCGTCGAGCACGTCAACTGGCAGTCGGTCTTCTTCATCAACGTGCCGGTCGGCGCGCTCGCCCTGATCCTGGGCGTGCTGATCCTGCGCGACCACCGTGCCGAGAACGCCCCGCGCTCCTTCGACCTCCTCGGCATCGCGCTGCTCTCCGGCGCGATGTTCTGCCTGGTCTGGGCCCTGATCAAGGCACCGACCTGGGGCTGGGGCGACGGTAGGACGTGGCTGTTCATCGGCGCGTCCGTGGTGCTCTTCGCCGCGTTCTCGTTCTGGGAGACGAGGGTCGCAGAGCCGCTGATCCCGCTGGGCCTCTTCCGCTCCGTACCGCTCTCGGCGGGCGTGGTCCTCATGGTCCTGATGGCCATCGCGTTCATGGGCGGCCTGTTCTTCGTGACGTTCTACCTCCAGAACGTGCACGGCATGAGCCCCATCGACGCCGGTCTGCACCTGCTGCCGCTCACCGGCATGATGATCGTCGGCTCGCCGCTCGCCGGTGCCGCGATCACCAAGCTCGGCCCGCGCATCCCGCTGGCCGGCGGCATGGCCGCGACCACGATCGCCATGTACGGCATGTCGACGCTCAAGGCCGACACCGGCAGCGGTGTGATGTCGATCTGGTTCGCGCTGCTCGGCCTGGGCCTCGCGCCGGTCATGGTCGGCGCCACCGAGGTCATCGTCGGCAACGCCCCGATGGAGCTCTCCGGAGTGGCGGGCGGCCTCCAGCAGGCGGCCATGCAGATCGGCGGCAGCCTCGGTACGGCCGTGCTGGGCGCCGTGATGGCCTCCAAGGTCGACAGCGACCTGCCGGGCAACTGGACCGGCGCCGGGCTGCCGCAGCTGACTCCCGGTCAGCTCGGCAAGGCCTCCGAGGCGGTTCAGGTCGGCGTCGCCCCGGTGCCGAAGGGGGTGCCGGACCAGATCGCCGCGAAGATCGCTGAGGTCGCCCATCACACGTTCATCTCCGGGATGAGTCTCGCCTCCCTGGTCGCCGCGGGTGTGGCGGCGGTCGCCGTGCTCGTCGCGCTGCTCACCAAGCGGGGCGCGAACGCGGAGGGGGGCGCGGGCGTGGGCCACATCTGAGGCTCCCGCCCGGGTGTCTTCCGGGCGGAGTTCCCCTATCAGGGTGACTCCGCTAAAGATCGCTCGCACCGGGCGCGCGCCGCAGGTCACAGTGGGTCAAGTCCTCCGCAGGGCATGGGAGGACGGCAGGGCTGTGGCGCGCGCTGCGGAGGGGGCTGCGCGCGCCAATGCCTGCGGCGCGTTTGCCTGCGGCGCTTTGGCCGGGGCGGCAACTGGGGTGGGGCTGCGGGGCGTTGCCGGGTGCGGGTGAGTGGGGGCTGATCGCGCAGTTCCCCGCGCCCCTTACGGGGCGCTCCCCGCCGTCGTAGCCTCATACCCCACACTGCGTCACCCAGCGTCCGGGCGCCCCAAAGGGGCGCGGGGAACTGCGCGACCAGCCACGCAGTCCCCGCACCCGGCGACGAACCAGCAGACCCTCCCCGGTTGCCGCCCCGCCAAAGCCGAGCGCAGCCGCTACGCGTCGCCGCCCGCCGTCCCCGGATGCGCCGCCGACACGTCCAGCAGCTGGTATCGGTCGATGGCCTGCTTCAGCACCGAGCGGTCCACCTTGCCCTCCCGGGCCAGCTCGGTCAGCACCGCGACGACGATCGACTGGGCGTCGATGTGGAAGAAGCGCCGCGCCGCACCCCGGGTGTCGGCGAAGCCGAAGCCGTCCGCGCCCAGCGACTGGTACGTGCCCGGCACCCACCGCGCGATCTGGTCCGGAACCGATCGCATCCAGTCGGACACGGCCACGAACGGACCCTCGGCGCCGCTGAGCTTCCGTGTCACATACGGCACCCGCTGCTCCTCCTCCGGGTGCAGCAGATTGTGCTCCTCGCACGCCACGGCCTCGCGGCGCAGCTCGTTCCAGGAGGTGGCCGACCAGACGTCCGCGCGCACGTTCCAGTCCGCGGCGAGGATCCGCTGTGCCTCCAGCGCCCAGGGGACCGCCACGCCGGACGCCATGATCTGCGCCGGGACCGAGCCGCTCGTGCCCTCACTGAGCTTGTGGACGCCCTTGAGGATGCCCTCGACGTCCACGTTCGCCGGCTCGGCCGGGTGCTGGATCGGCTCGTTGTAGACGGTCAGGTAGTAGAAGACGTCCTCGCCGTGCGGGTGCTCGGCGTCGCCGCCGTACATCCGCCGCAGCCCGTCCTGGACGATGTGCGCGATCTCGTAGGCGTACGCCGGGTCGTAGGCCACGCACGCCGGGTTGGTCGAGGCGAGCAGCTGCGAGTGGCCGTCCGCGTGCTGCAGGCCCTCACCGGTCAGGGTCGTACGGCCGGCGGTCGCACCCAGCACGAACCCGCGCGCCAGCTGGTCGGCCATCTGCCAGAACTGATCGCCGGTGCGCTGGAAACCGAACATCGAGTAGAAGACGTAGACCGGGATCAGCGGCTCACCGTGGGTGGCGTAGGCCGAGCCCGCCGCGATCAGGGAGGCCGTGCAGCCGGCCTCGGAGATGCCGTCGTGCAGCATCTGGCCGGTCGGCGACTCCTTGTAGGCGAGCAGCAGCTCCCGGTCCACCGACTCGTACTGCTGGCCGAGCGGGTTGTAGATCTTCGCGCTCGGGAAGAAGGAGTCCATGCCGAACGTGCGGTACTCGTCCGGCGCGATGAGCACGAACCGCCGGCCGATCTCCTTGTCCCGCATGAGGTCCTTGAGGAGCCGGACGAAGGCCATCGTCGTGGCGATGGACTGCTGGCCCGTGCCCTTCTTCACCGTCGCGTACGCCTTGTCGTCCGGCAGCGCGAGCGGCTTGGAGCGCACGACGCGCGTCGGGACGTACCCGCCGCACTGGTGGCGCATGTCGTGCATGTACTGGATCTCGTCCGTGTCCCGGCCCGGGTGGTAGTACGGCGGCAGGCCGGACTCCAGCTCCTTGTCGGAGATCGGCAGGTGCAGCCGGTCCCGGAAGCGCTTGAGGTCGTCGACCGTCAGCTTCTTCATCTGGTGCGTGGCGTTGCGGCCCTCGAAGTTGGGGCCCAGCGTCCAGCCCTTGATCGTCTTGGCCAGGATGACCGTCGGCTGGCCCTTGTGCTCCTTGGCCGCCTTGAACGCCGCGTAGATCTTGCGGTGGTCGTGACCGCCGCGGCCCAGGTGCAGGATCTGGTCGTCGGTCATGTTCTCGACCATCGCCCGCAGCCGGTGGTCGTCGCCGAAGAAGTGCTCGCGGATGTACGCGCCGGACTCCGTGGCGTACGTCTGGAACTGCCCGTCCGGGGTCGTGTTCATCTTGTTGACGAGGATGCCGTCCCGGTCCTGCGCGAGCAGCGGATCCCAGGTGCGGTCCCAGATCAGCTTGATCACGTTCCAGCCGGCGCCCCGGAAGATCGACTCCAGCTCCTGGATGATCTTGCCGTTGCCGCGCACCGGGCCGTCGAGCCGCTGCAGGTTGCAGTTGACGACGAAGGTCAGGTTGTCCAGGCCCTCCCGGGCCGCGATGGACAGCTGGCCGAGCGACTCCGGTTCGTCCATCTCGCCGTCGCCGAGGAACGCCCACACGTGCGACCTGGACGTGTCGGCGATGCCGCGCGCCTCCATGTAGCGGTTCATCCGCGCCTGGTAGATCGCGCCGAGCGGGCCGAGGCCCATGGAGACCGTCGGGAACTCCCAGAAGTCCGGCATGGAACGCGGGTGCGGGTAGCTGGACAGGCCGTTCGGGTACCGCGACTTCTCCTGGCGGAAGCCGTCGAGCTGGTCCGCGGTGAGCCGGTCGAGCAGGTACGCGCGCGCGTAGATGCCAGGGGAGGCGTGGCCCTGGAAGAAGACCTGGTCGCCGCCGTCGCCCTGGTCCTTGCCGCGGAAGAAGTGGTTGAAGCCGACGTCGTAGAGCGAGGCGGAGGAGGCGAAGGTGGCGATGTGGCCGCCGACGCCGATGCCGGGGCGCTGGGCGCGGGAAACCATCACCGCGGCGTTCCAGCGGGTCGCGTTGAGGATCTTGCGCTCGATCTCCTCGTTGCCCGGGAAGAACGGCTCGCTCTTGGTCGGGATCGTGTTCACGTAGTCCGTGCTGCGCATCTCGGGCACGGCCACGCGCCGCTCGCGGGCCCGCTCGATCAGCCGGAGCATGAGGTAGCGGGCCCGTTCCCGGCCGCGCTCGTCCACGGCGGCGTCGAGGGAATCGAGCCACTCCTGCGTCTCTTCGGGATCGAAGTCAGGAACCTGACTCGGAAGGCCGCCAATGATGATCGGATTGCGATCGGATCCGGAAGCCACGCTGTTCCTTACCTGTCAGAGGGCCAGTTGTCCGCACCTGCCTACACCGCTCCCCATCGTGTACCTCGGGAGGGCGTACGTCATCTCCTCGGTGTGTGCATCGTGTCCGCACCGGTCAAAACGCAACGATACGCCCGGGGTGTGACGCGCTTGGCAAAGGTGTTCGAGGGGCGTATCACCGGATGATTCTGAGATGATTCCGAACGGCGCAAACCGGGCACATCGGTGTGATGTGGGTCACGCGGAATCGGGGTACGGTGCCAGGAGTTGCGGCGACACGGCCCGGATCGTCACCGTTTCGGCGGTCCAAACGGCCGGGTACTTGCGCGATCCGTCCCGCCCGTGTGGACTACGGCCAATGCTTCGCGCACGCGCGTGGCTGAGATACTCACCAAGACATGATCAGGAGGCAACCCGTGAGCGCGACCGCGGACCACGCGGAGGAGCGGACGAACCCTGCCGCCAGGCTGGGGTTCCAGCCCGGGCAGGTGGTCCAGGAGATCGGCTACGACGACGACGTCGATCAGGAGCTCCGCGAGGCCATCGAGGAAACCATCGAGGGCGACCTGATGGACGAGGAGTACGACGATGTGGCCGACGCCGTTGTGCTGTGGTTCCGTGATGACGACGGCGACCTGACGGATGCGCTGGTGGATGCCACCACGTACATCGAAGAGGGTGGCGCGATCCTGCTCCTGACGCCGAAGACCGGCCGTACGGGGTACGTGGAGCCGAGCGACATCCAGGACGCCGCCACGACGGCCGGCCTGACGGCGTCGAAGAGCGTCAGCGTGGGCAAGGACTGGAGCGGAAGCCGGCTTGCCACGCCGAAGGCGGCCAAGTCCAAGAGGTGATCTCCTCTTCCCACAACCGGACGGGCTGGATTTCGCCCCGGCCCGTCCGGAAGGCCCCGGTGATCGCTGCGTAGGGTGGACCCGAGCGTGTGCTGTGCGCTCACCCGAACGGCCCACCGAAGGGATGCACGACGATGGCGATCCAGGTCGGCGACAAGGCGCCCGACTTCGAGCTCAAGGACAACCACGGCCGGAGCGTGAAGCTCTCGGACTTCCGCGGCGAGAAGAACGTGGTCCTGCTCTTCTACCCCTTCGCCTTCACCGGCGTGTGCACCGGCGAACTGTGCGAGCTGCGCGACAACCTGCCGAAGTTCGAAGGCCGCGACACCCAGCTGCTCGCCGTCTCCAACGACTCCATCCACACCCTGCGCGTCTTCGCCGAGCAGGAGGGCCTGGAGTACCCGCTGCTCAGCGACTTCTGGCCGCACGGCAACGTCTCGCGCGCGTACGGCGTCTTCGACGAGGACAAGGGATGCGCCGTCCGGGGCACCTTCATCATCGACAGGGAAGGCGTCGTGCGGTGGACCGTGGTCAACGGCCTGCCGGACGCACGCGACCTGAACGACTACGTGAAGGCGCTCGACACCCTGTAGGCCGTTGTAGGCCGACCGTGGCCGACACCTGTGCTGCTCCGGGTCCAGGGTCTGCGGGGGGCGGGAACCCGTCACTAGGATCGGCTCGTTGATCCCATATCCGAAGCACGACGGGGCTCCCCGCCCCTGGACACCACATGGAGGACCCGTGGGAGTCAGCCTCAGCAAGGGCGGCAACGTATCGCTGACGAAGGAGGCCCCGGGCCTGACCGCCGTCATCGTCGGTCTGGGGTGGGACGTGCGCACCACGACCGGCTCCGACTTCGACCTCGACGCCAGCGCGCTGCTGCTGAACAACACCGGCAAGGTCGCCAGCGACCAGCACTTCGTCTTCTTCAACAACCTCAAGAGCCCCGACGGCTCGGTCGAGCACACCGGTGACAACATCACCGGTGAGGGCGAGGGCGACGACGAACAGATCAAGATCAACCTGGCCAACGTCCCGGCCGACATCGAGAAGATCGTCTTCCCGGTGTCGATCTACGACGCCGAGAACCGCCAGCAGTCCTTCGGCCAGGTCCGCAACGCCTTCATCCGCGTCGTGAACCAGGCGGGCGAGCAGGAGATCGCCCGCTACGACCTGAGCGAGGACGCCTCCACCGAGACCGCCATGGTCTTCGGCGAGCTCTACCGGCACGGGGCGGAGTGGAAGTTCCGCGCCATCGGCCAGGGCTACGCCTCGGGCCTGCGCGGCATCGCGCAGGACTTCGGCGTCAACGTCTGATCCCGGCAGGGTCACGACCCCTGCACCGTTCCGGCGCCGCACCGTTTACGGGCGGCGCCGGACGCGCAGGACAACCAGGGAAGCACCACTAGGGGAGGACCAGCAGTCATGGGCGTCACGCTCGCCAAGGGAGGCAATGTCTCCCTCTCCAAAGCCGCACCGAATCTCACCAACGTCATGATCGGCCTCGGCTGGGACGCGCGTTCCACCACGGGCGCCCCCTTCGACCTGGACGCCAGCGCGCTGCTGTGCGGGGCCGGCAATCGCGTCCTCGGCGACGAGTGGTTCGTCTTCTACAACCAGCTCAAGAGCCCCGACGGCTCGGTCGAGCACACCGGTGACAACCTCACCGGTGAGGGCGAGGGCGACGACGAGTCGATCCTGGTGGACCTCGCCAAGGTGCCGGCACACTGCGAGAAGATCGTCTTCCCGGTCTCCATCCACATGGCGGACGAGCGCGGCCAGACCTTCGGCCAGGTCTCCAACGCCTTCATCCGGGTCGTGAACCAGGCCGACGGCCAGGAACTGGCCCGCTACGACCTCAGCGAGGACGCCTCCACCGAGACCGCCATGATCTTCGGCGAGCTGTACCGCTACCAGGGAGAATGGAAGTTCCGCGCCGTCGGCCAGGGGTATGCGTCGGGCCTGCGCGGCATCGCCCTCGACTTCGGGGTGAACGTCTCGTAGCCGAGCCCTCTCCCAGGGGCCTGCGCTGTGGCTTTTCGGTGAGGGCTGCCCTGGCCGGTACCGCCGGCCGGATGCACCTCTAGACTCGGGGTCAACGTTTCGCAAAGCCGAGTACGGCGCGGGGGAGCCCCGTACTGACACGATTGGGTAGCCAGTGCTTCTGAAAACCTTCGGCTGGTCGTTCGCGGTCACCGCGCTCGGCCTGGTCGCCGCGGTCTTCTACGGGGGGTGGGAGGCCTTCGGTGTCGTCGCGATCCTGGCCATCCTCGAGATCTCGCTGTCGTTCGACAACGCGGTGGTCAACGCCGGCATCCTGAAGAAGATGAACGCCTTCTGGCAGAAGATCTTCCTCACGGTCGGCGTTCTCATCGCGGTGTTCGGCATGCGGCTGGTCTTCCCCGTCGTCATCGTCGCCCTCACCGCCAAGCTCAACCCCATCGACGCGGTCCATCTGGCCTTCACCGACAAGGACCGTTACCAGCAGCTGGTCACCGACGCCCACCCGGCGATCGCCGCGTTCGGCGGAATGTTCCTGCTGATGATCTTCCTGGACTTCATCTTCGAGGACCGGGACATCCAGTGGCTGCGCTGGATCGAGCGCCCGCTCGCCAAGCTCGGCAAGGTCGACATGCTGGCGGTCTGCATCGCCCTGATCGTCCTGCTGATCACCTCCTTCACCTTCGCCACCCAGGCCCACCAGCACGGCGGCGCCCATGTCGACAAGGCGCAGACGGTCCTGATCGCCGGTATCGCCGGCCTGATCACGTACATGATCGTCGGCGGTCTGTCCGGCTACTTCGAGGACCGGCTGGAGGAAGAGGAGGAGCGCGAGCACGAGGAGGAGGAAGAGGCCGCCCGCACCGGCAAGAAGAAGTCCGCGGTGCTGCTGGCCGGCCAGGCCGCGTTCTTCATGTTCCTCTACCTGGAGGTCCTGGACGCGTCCTTCTCCTTCGACGGCGTGATCGGCGCCTTCGCCATCACCAACGACATCGTGATGATGGCCCTCGGCCTCGGCATCGGCGCGATGTACGTCCGCTCGCTCACGGTCTACCTGGTCCGCCAGGGCACCCTCGACGACTACGTCTTCCTGGAGCACGGCGCCCACTATGCGATCGGCGCCCTGGCCGTGATCCTCATGGTCACCATCCAGTACGAGATCAACGAGGTCATCACCGGTCTCGTCGGTGTCGTCCTGATCGCCCTGTCCTTCTGGTCCTCCGTCCGCCGCAACCGCGCGCTGGCGGCCGAGGGCGAGGGCACCGACGAGAGGGCCGAGGTCTCCTCAGGGGTGTGAGCCGGGTCCCCTACGGGACAGATCCGGGCCGTGACGGGGTGTGACACCCCGCCGGGCGAGGAACGCTCTGAATCGGGGCGGCCGACGCGGTCGGCCGCCCCGACGGCGTGGTGAACCAGTACATGAGCACCTGGGGGCGGGAATGGGTTTCTTCGACGGGCTGCGGGGCGCCAGCGCCGCCGAATTCGACGCGGGCAACGCCTCGACGAACTCCATCGAACTGACCAGGCGGCACCAGACGGTGTCCCTCACCAAGCAGGACGCGGCCACCGGCCATCTGCGCATCAACCTCACCTGGCGGATGCGCACCTCCGACTTCGACAGCAACCAGCGCACCAGCCTCTTCCGGCACCCCTTCAGGGCCCTCAGGCCACCGGAGGTCCTCGGCCACGGCCAGAGCATGGTCAACGTCGACCTCGACCTGGGCTGCCTGTACGAACTGACCGACGGCACCAAGGGCGTCGTCCAGCCGCTCGGCAACTACCTCGGCGACGTCAACGCACCGCCGTACATAAAGCTCAGCGGCGACGACCGGTTCGGCTCGGCGTCCGGCGAGACGATGTACGTCAACCTCGACCACCGCGACGCCATCAAGCGCCTGCTGGTCTTCGTCTACATCTACGACCAGACCCCGGCCTTCGACCGGACGCATGCCATCGTGACTCTCTACCCCAGCAACGGTCCTCGGATCGAGATAGGCCTGGACGAGCGGCATCCGCAGGCCCGCTCGTGCGCGGTGGTCATGATCGAGAACGTCAAGGGCGAGCTGGTCGTACGCCGAGAGGTGAAGTTCGTGTACGGCTTCCAGGGCGAGCTGGACCGGTTGTACGGGTGGGGGCTGCAGTGGGGCAGGGGTTACAAGACGAAGGTGGATCGGTGAGCCGGTAGGCCGGCTCACCGCCCGATGAACTGCGGCCCCTGCGGGGGCAGCCGGAAGTTCGGATCCACCGGCCCGACAGCCACCGGCACCGGCTGGGGGTACCCGTACGCCGGCGGAGCCGACGTCGGCTGCGGATAGCCGTACGCGGGCGGCTGCTGCGGCACGGCGGAGGTCGGCTGCTCCGGAGGCAACGGCTGCGAAGAGCTCGGTTCCTCCGCCTCCGACTCGTCCACCGATATACCGAAGTCCGTCGCGAGCCCCTTCAGCCCGTTCGAGTACCCCTCGCCCAGCGCGCGGAACTTCCAGCCCTCCCCGCGCCGGTACAGCTCACCGCAGATCAGCGCCGTCTCCGCACCGGTCTCCGGCTTGATCTCGAACCGGGCCAGCGGCTCGGCGTCGGCGACCGCGGCGTCGTACAGCAGGATGCACAGCGCCGGCACCCGGTCGAAGGTGACCCCGTCCGCGGACGCGACCAGCAGGATCCGGCCGACATCGGGCTCGACGCCGGGCAGGTCCGCCTGGATCGTGTCGGTCAGCCCCTCGGCGACACGCTTCTTGCCCAGCCGCCACACCTTTCCGGAGGGGTGCCGGGGCTGGTTGTAGAAGACGAAGTCCTCGTCGGTGCGCACACGGCCGTCGGGGCCCAGCAGCAGCGCCGAGGCGTCCACGTCGGGGACCTCCTGTCCGGGCGCCCAGCGCAGCACGGCGCGGACCGTGGTGGCTTCCAGCGGGACGTTCGACCCCTTCAGCATCGCGTGCGTCATGCGGTCATCCTGCCTTCTCGGTCCTGGCCACGACAATGCGGGGTGGTGTGACCCAGCGCGTTGCCGACACGGGCGAGTTACCGGAAATTCATGCCCGCCGGGAACCTCTGACACAGATCCCTACGTACTATTACCGGCCACCCTTTACCGAACCCTGAGACTCGGGCTCATCGCCCTGGGGGAGTTCTATGCGTCATTTCGGGCACATCGCCCCCGAGGTGCGGCAGCGCCTCTTTCACCGGGAGCCGCGCGCGTTCACCGCCGACTCTCCGGCCCGGCTGCTCGCCGCCGCCCTCGGCGCCACCCTGTACAGCCCGGCCACCAGGCCGCGGCTCGCCGACGACATCGTCAAGCAGGCCGGGAACGGCGTGGTCTCGATGGTGCTGTGCCTGGAGGACTCGATCGACGACGCGGACGTGGTGGCCGGCGAGGAGAACCTCGTCCGGCAGTTCGCCGACCTGGCCGCCCGGCCCGGCGCAGAGCCCCCGCTGCTCTTCATACGGGTGCGCGCCCCCGAGCAGATTCCCGACCTCGTACGGCGCCTCGGCGCGTCCGTGCGGCTGCTGTCGGGGTTCGTGCTGCCCAAGTTCACCGAGGAGCGCGGCATCCCCTTCCTGGAGGCCCTGACGGCCGCCGAGGCGCTCAGCGGGCGCCGGCTGTTCGCCATGCCCGTCCTGGAGTCCCCGGAGCTGCTCTACCGCGAGTCCCGCGTGGACACCCTGGAGGGCATCGCCCGCGCGGTCGACAAGTACCGCGACCGGGTGCTCGCCCTGCGCCTCGGCGTGACCGACTTCTGCTCCTCCTACGGCCTGCGCCGCGCCCCCGACATGACCGCCTACGACGTGCAGATCGTCGCCTCGGTGATCGCCGACGTCGTGAACATGCTGGGCCGGGCCGACGGCACCGGATTCACCGTGACCGGACCCGTGTGGGAGTACTTCCGGGTCTCGGAGCGCATGTTCAAGCCCCAGCTGAGGCAGAGCCCCTTCCTGGAGGTGCAGGCCGTCGAGCTGCGCGAGAGGCTGATCGAGCACGCCATGGACGGACTGCTGCGGGAGATCTCCCTCGACCAGGCCAACGGCCTGCTCGGCAAGACCTGCATCCACCCCTCCCACGTGCTGCCCGTCCACGCGCTGTCCGTGGTCAGCCACGAGGAATACAGCGACGCCCAGGACATCCTGCGGCCGGAACGCGGCGGCGGGGGTGTACTCCGGTCGGCCTACACGAACAAGATGAACGAGGTGAAGCCGCACCGCGCCTGGGCCGAGCGGACCCTGCTGCGCGCCGAGGCCTTCGGCGTGGCCCACGAGGACGTCGGCTTCGTCGAGCTGCTCGCCGCCGGAATAAGGAACGCATGAGGAACGCAGTGAAGCACGGGGTCTGGTCCGGCAGCTGGGTCGCCGAGCGGCTCGGCGTCGAACTCGTGGGGGACGACGGCCTGCGGGCCCTGCTCGGGCTCGCCCTGCGGCGCAATCCCAAGCGGGCCCATCTGCTGGTGTCGAACGTGCTCGGCAAGCACGTTCCGCAGTCGCCGGCGGTGGTGTACGGGCATGGGTTCCGGCTCGGCCGACAGGTCGCCGCGATGCTCTCCGAGGGGGAGGCGCGGAGTGCGGTGGTCCTGGGTTACGCGGAGACCGCGACCGGGCTGGGCCACGCCGTGGCCGACGGCCTGGGTGCGGCGCCGTACCTGCACTCCACGCGTCGGCCGGTGGCCGGGGTCGCCCGTGCGGGCGGCTTCGAGGAGAGCCACTCGCACGCCACCTCCCATCTACTGCTCCCCGAGGATCCCGGCCTGCTGACCGGAGATGGTCCGCTGGTCCTGGTCGACGACGAGTTCTCCACCGGGAACACGGTCCTGAACACCATCCGTGAGCTGCACGAACGCTATCCACGCAAGCGTTACGTCGTGGTCGCCCTGGTCGACATGCGCTCGCCCGAGGACGCCGACCGGATGGCTCGGTTCGCCACCGGGATCGGCGCCCGGGTGGACCTGATCGCCGCCGCCACCGGGAGCGTACGGCTGCCGAAGGGTGTGCTGGACAGGGGGCAGCGGCTGGTCGCCGAGCATGATCAGCGGCACGGCTCGCCCGAGCCGTCGTACGGCCGTGTCACCCGGGTGGAGCTCCACTGGCCCCACCGCCTCCCCGACGGTGGCCGGCACGGCTTCACGCCCGCCCACCGGGCCCGCCTGGAGTCCGCGCTGCCCGCCATGGCCGCCCGAGTGGCCGACGCCCTGCCCGCCTCCGCCCGGCGTGTCCTCGTGCTCGGCTTCGAGGAGCTGATGTACGCCCCCCTGCGCCTGGCCCGTGAGCTGGAGCAGGTCGTACCGGCCGAGGTGCGGTTCTCCACCACCACCCGCTCGCCCGTCCTGGCGCTGGACGACCCCGGGTATGCGATCCGTACCCGGCTGGTCTTCCCCGCGCACGACGACCCGGCCGACGGCCCCGGCGAGCGGTACGCCTACAACGTGGCGGGCGGTGACTTCGACTCCGTGGTCGCCGTGGTCGACTCCGTCGCCGACACCCCCGCCCTGCACGCGCCCGACGGCCTGCTGACCCGGCTCGCCGCACACACCCCGCACGTCCTGCTCGCGGTCGTCCCGTCGTACGTACCGCACGCTTCCGAAAGGCCGGCCATGCTGCCCGAGCCCCTCCGTGGCCCCGCATTCTCCAGCTACGCGCCCGAGGAGGTCGGCTGGCTGCTCCAGGACCTCTCCGACGTCACACTGGAGGCGCCGACCGAGGAGCGGGAGGAGGCCATCCAGAGCGGTGGCGCGCACTACGCCGAGTCGCTGCCGGTGGAGTACCAGCCCAGCGAGCAGTACCAGGAGCTGTTCCACGCGGCCCTCGACACCTCCGCCACCCGGATCGCGCAGGCCGTCGGCGTGGTCACCGAGGCCGTCATCGCCGAGCGGTCGCCGCGCCCGGTACTGGTCTCGCTCGCCCGCGCGGGCACCCCGGTCGGCATCCTCATGCGCCGCTGGGCGCAGTTCCGGCACGGCCTCGACCTCCCGCACTACGCGGTGTCGATCGTGCGCGGCCGCGGCATCGACGCCAACGCGCTGCGCTGGCTCGCCGCCCACCACGACCCGCGCGACGTCGTGTTCGTCGACGGCTGGACCGGCAAGGGCGCCATCACCCGCGAACTCGCCCAGGCCGTCGAGGAGTTCGAGGCGCAGGAGGGTGTCACCGGCTTCGACCCGGAGATCGCCGTACTCGCCGACCCGGGCTCCTGCGTGCGCACCTACGGCACCCGCGAGGACTTCCTCATACCCTCCGCCTGCCTCAACTCGACCGTCTCGGGGCTGATATCGCGGACCGTCCTGCGCGCGGACCTGGTCGGCCCGAGCGACTTCCACGGCGCGAAGTTCTACCGCGAACTCGCCGGCGCCGACGTCTCCGTGGCCTTCCTCGACGCCGTCTCGGCCCGCTTCCCGGAGGTCGCCGACACCGTCGACACCGCGGTCAAGGAGCTGATGGCCGAGGACCGCGACCCGACCTGGGCCGGCTGGCGGGCGGTGGAGCGGATCAGCGAGGAGTACGGCATCCACGACGTGAACCTCGTCAAGCCCGGCGTCGGCGAGACCACCCGGGTGCTGCTGCGCCGGGTGCCGTGGAAGATCCTGGCGCGCGCAGGGGCCGGCGCCGACCTCGACCACGTGCGCATGCTCGCCGAGCAGCGGGGAGTCCCCGTCGAGGAGGTCGGTGAGCTGCCGTACACCTGCGTCGGGCTGATCCACCCCAAGTACACGCGCGGTGCCACGGGCGCCGACGGCAAGGCGGTGAACGTCTGATGCCGGTGCTGGTGGCGAGCGACCTCGACCGTACGCTGATCTACTCCTCGGCGGCCCTCGCGCTGACCATGCCGGACGCGCGGGCGCCCCGGCTGCTGTGCGTGGAGGTGCACGAGGCCAAGCCGCTCTCCTACATGACGGAGACGGCGGCCCAGCTGCTCACCGACCTCGGCGACACGGCCGTCTTCGTGCCGACGACGACGCGCACCCGCAAGCAGTACCAGCGGATCAACCTGCCCGGGCCGCCCCCGACGTACGCGATCTGTGCCAATGGCGGCCATCTGCTGGTCGACGGTGTGACGGACGCCGACTGGCACGCCGGTGTGCTCGCCCGCCTCGCCGACGAGTGCGCGCCGCTGGCCGAGGTCCACGACCATCTGCTGCGCTCGGCGGACCCGGCCTGGGTGCGCAAGCACCGCATCGCCGAGGACCTGTTCACCTACCTCGTCGTCGAGCGCGAGCTGCTGCCCGAGGACTGGGTGAAGGAACTGGCCGTGTGGGCGGAGAACCGCGGCTGGACCGTCTCGCTCCAGGGCCGCAAGATCTACGCCGTACCGAAGCCGCTCACCAAGAGCGCGGCCGTCCGCGAGATCGCCCGCCGCACCGGTGCCGAGCGCACGCTGGCCGCCGGGGACTCCCTCCTGGACGCCGACCTCCTCCTCGCCGCCGACCGCGGCTGGCGCCCGGGCCATGGCGAGCTGGCCGACACCGGTTGGACCGCTCCGGAGATCAGCGCGCTGCCCGAGCGGGGGGTGCTGGCGGGGGAGCGGATCGTACGGGAGTTCCTACGGGCTGCTCGACAACAGGACTAGCCGCAGCACCCTCCGCCACAACAGCCCCCGCCGCCCCCACCGGACGCGGGGGCGGGGGCGGCGGTGGCCGTGCCGCCCACCGCCACCGTCGACAGCAACTTGACGGTGTCGTCATGCCCCGCAGGGCACGTCGCGGGGGCGGCGGACTCGGCCATGGGGCGGCTCAGTTCGAACGTGTCGCCGCAGGTACGGCAGCGGTACTCATAGCGAGGCATGGCCACAGATTACTGCCCGGCCTGCTCACGCTCGACGGCATCCGGGTGCCGGGCCCGCCAGTAGGGGTTGTCGTGCGGCAGGGTCGAGCCGACCCGGCCGTACATGCCGAAGGTCATCAGCAGCAGGCCCACGATGAAGCTGAAGAACACGTTCTGGATCTTGAACGCCAGGAAATTGTGCGTGGTGTCCAGCAGGCCGAGGCTCAGGAAGCCGCTCAGCAGGAACAGCACCCCGAACACCAGGTTCAGCGTGGACGCCACGTTTCCGCCGATCACCATGCCGGCGAGCAGGATCGCGCCGACGACGATCGACAGCACGCTCAGCGTTCCGTTGGTGTTCAGCTCGGCGACCGTGGCACCGCCGGTGTCGAAGAAGCCGATGTGGTTGATCAGACCCAGGATGCCGAAGGCGACGAGGAACGCGCCGATCAGGCCCGCGCCGATCCGGTAGACCGTGTTCAGCCGGTGGTCGACGGGCAGGTGCTTGTCGAACTCGATCCGCCGTCGCGGCCCCGTGTCCCGCGTGTGCGCTGCGTGTGTGGCCATATCCGCCTCCTCGGGCGCTAGCGGAGGCCATGCGTGCATCCAATATCCGCCCGCCACACAGCGCCCTGCAACCGACGGCGGCACAGCGCACCCACGGCGGGCCCCCGCTCAGTGCCCTCCGCGTTCCTCGCGGATCTGCGCCACCACTCGGGTCACCGTCTGTCGCACCGCATCCGTCTCGGTCAGGAAGTGCCAGTAGTCGGGGTGCCGGCCGGTCTCCAGCGAACCGATCGCCCGCTCCAGCCGCCCCACCGCGTCGTCCAGCGGCCGGGCATGCCGGGGATCGGGGGTCGTACGGCCGGTCATGGCCAGCCGCTGGGCGTCCCGGATCGCGAAGCGGGTCCGCTCGATCTCCGCCTGCGGATCCTTCTGCACCTCGTTCAGCCGCCGCAGCCGGTCACCCGCTGCCGACACGGCCTCGTCGGTGCCGTTCAGCAGGGCCCGTACCGTCGACAACAGCGATGTGGCGTCCGGCCAGCGCTGGGCGTCCCGCGCCGCCTGGGCCTCGCGGAGCTTGAGCTCGGCCTGCCGTACGTTCTCCGCGGCCTGCTCGGGCACGTGCTGCAGGTCCTGCCAGCACGCGGCCGCGAACCGGCGCCGCAGCTCGCTCAGCACCGGGTCCACCTGTCCGGCCCTGGTGGTGAGCGCCTGGGCCCGGGTGCGCAGGCTGACCAGCCGGTGGTCGATCTCGGCGGCCTTCTCCGGCAGCCGCTCGGCCTCGGCCCGGATCGCCCCGGCCTCCCGCTGCACCCGCTCGGCCCGCTCCAGCGTCTGTGCCACGCCGTGCTGACCGGCGCCCTGGTTCAGCTTGGTCAGCTCGGGGGAGAGGGCCGCGAGCCGGCCGGCCAGGTCATCGGCCCGCAGCCCCCGCTCCCGTACGGCGTCCAGGGCGTTGCTCGCGCCGAGCAGCGCCTGCCGGGCCCGCTCCACGCCGGGCGCCACCCGGGCCAGCTGGGTCTCGGCCTTGCCGAGCAGCGGCCCGAGCGAGCTGCCGAAACGGTCCAGCTCCTGCCGGACCCGGAGCAGCTCGTCCTTGGCGGACGTCAGGTCCGCGCGCGCCCGCGAGGCCGCGGCGGCCTCCAGATCGTCCCGGTCCAGGTCATGCGCGTCGACGGCCTGGATATAGCGCTGGCTGGCCTCGTCGATCCGCTGCCCGAGCGCCGCGAAGTCGGTGACGGCACGGCGGGCGGCGGGCGAGTCGTCCACGGCCGTGATGGTCTCGATGGAGATCCGCAGGTCGCGCTGGGCGGTGTCGAGTTCGTAGAACGCGGCCGCCGCGGCGTCCTTCGCGGCCTGCGCCTCCGCCCGCTGGCTCTCCGCCCGGCCGCCGAACCAGCGCCGGGTGCCGCCGCCGGCGAACGCGGCGGGCAGCGCGAGCACGGCCAGGACCGGCAGGCTCAGCAGGGTGAGGGTGTCGCGCAGGGCCGTGGACCCGGACCGGGCCCGTACGGTCGACGGCGGGTACGACCGCGTCGCTGGCGTGCCCGGTGTCGCCGTCACATCCCTCTCCCGTGCTGTGGTCCGCCGTGGGTGGTGTCATTCTCCCACCCGTAGTAGACGAAACACATGGGCCGGTCAGTTCGCGTCCGGCGTCCTCACTTTCCCGTGCGGACCGTGACCTTTCCGTCCGTGGCGTGGGCCGACACCCGGTGCGGGCTGCGGTCGTCGCGGGGCACGGACACCGACACCGCGCCGTCGTCGGAACCGGCCGAAACCCGGTAGGCGCCCCTCGGCACGGCGACCGTCACCGAGCCGTCGGTGCTGGAGGCGTCCACCAGGTCGGGCACACCGGACAGCAGGACCTGCACCGAGCCGTCGGTGGAGCCGGCCTTCACCCGGCGCGAGGAGACGTCCGCGCGGACCGCACCGTCGGTCGACTTCAGGTCGAGCGGCCCGCTGGAGTCGGTGACGTGTACGGAGCCGTCGGCGGTGTCGACACTGAGCGGATCCCGGAACCCGTGCGCCCGCACGCCGCCGTCCCCGTTGTCGACCTTCACGCTGATCCCGCGCGGCACCTCGATCCGGTGCCGGGCCGAGCAGTCGGCGATGAGGCCCGAGCAGTGCACCCGCAGCACCAGCCGGTCGTCCTGGAAGGACCAGCGCAGCGTCGGACTGTGGCCGACGACGACGGATCCCTGGAACCACCGGGTCACCTCGACCGTGCCGGCCTTGGCCGAGTCGGTGGCGACGACCTCCAGCGCGGAGTTGTCGGAGTCGATCGTGAGGGTGCGGCCGTGCAGTGCGAAGGACCGGTGGTCCGGGTGTGTGTCGTCGTCTGCGGAGGCACCGCAGGCACTGACCGTCGCCACCAGCACACCGGTGACGACGGCCAGGGCGGCGGCGCGGACAGGAACGGAACGGGTCATGCGGAACTCCCCCTGGGATTCGGTCTGCGAGGACCGTAAGGGAGCCGGGGCGGGCGGGACGATGAGGACGGCTCCCGGACCGCGGGTGGGGATAACCCCCGCATACGGCCGTTACGGGTTTGCCGTGCACTGGTTGCGGCAAGGTAGGCTGTCGACTCGTCCTGGGCGCGCAGCCCAGGTGTCCGGGTGCGTAGCTCAGGGGTAGAGCGCCTGCCTTACAAGCAGGATGTCGGCGGTTCGAAACCGTCCGCGCCCACAGACGGAGCCCCCAGCCATACGGCTGGGGGCTCTTCTCATTCCTCTCCTGACGGCTGCCGCCTGTGTGCGTGCTTCAGTCGGGTGCGGGCGTCCATGCGGTCCGCTGCCGCGACCTCGGCCCAGAAGCGGTGCGTGGTGACGAAAACCGCGAGTTCGTGCTCGCGGCGGCGCAGCTTCTCCACCTCGGCCTGCTCGTCCGCCGTCCAGCCCGGGGACGCGGGCCGCTCCACCTTCCGCCAGCCGGTGTCGTCGCTGAAGCCGTCCATCGGTTCGACCGACCACGGCAGGCGCTTGAGCAGGGCCGACAGCTCGGCCCGGACCTGATGCAGCTCCTCCTGACCGGCGAGGAGGTCACTGGGGAATTCATAGGTCGTAGCCACACCCCAATGCTACGCCTGTTCGATTTTGGGGGGCGAGTTCGGTTGTGAGGTTCACGCGAACGGGTGGGCCCGTGCTGATCATCGCGGGCCTGGCGCCGTTGGGTGGCCGGCGGCCCGCAGTTCGTCCACCAGGCGGGCCGTCACCGGCACCGGCACACCGTGCCGGTCCGCGGCGCGCAGCAGTGCCCCGCCGATGGCGTCGAGTTCGAGCGGGCGGCCCGCCTCGGCGTCGCGTTGCATGGACGACTTGGCGCCGGGCGGGAAGGCGTCGTACCGGGCCAGCGCCTGGGCCGGGTCGGCGGGGGCCCCGCAGGCACGGCTGACCGCGGCGGTCTCGGCGACCAGGGACTCCAGCTCCTCGCGGTGCCGGGTGCGGGCCTCGCCGAGGGGGAGGGCGTACCGCGTGGTGAGCAGGGCGAAGGGGGCGAGGAACGCCATCTTGGCCCACAGGGCCGCCGTCTCGTCCTCGACCACGCGGGCCGTCACGCCGGCGGAGCCGAGGGTGGCCGCGAGGTCGTCGAGGCGGGGGCGGGGTACGGCGTCCCCGGCCAGGTCGATCTCCGTGAACGGGCTGCCGTGTTCGATCACCCCCGGGGCGACCCGGGTGGACTCCACGCGGATCACCGCCGGGGCGACCCGCTCGGGGCCGTAGCGGGCGCGGAGCAGGCTGGGGTGTTCGACGCCGTTCAGGAGCGGTACGACGAGGGCGTCGCCCAGAGCCTGTGGCGGCACCCGGGTGAGGGCGGCGTCCAGCGCGGTGTGCTTGACGGCGATCAGGCAGGCGGCCACCGGCTCGCGCAGTTCGGTGTCCGCCTCGACCGGGGCGGTGAACTCGCCGAACTGTGCGCTGCGGACCGTGAGTCCGGTACGGCGCAGGGTGTCGGCCGTACGGTCCTGGGCCAGGCAGACGACGCGGTGGCCGGAGCGGGAGAGCAGGGCGGCGAGGAGTCCGCCGGTGCCGCCGGGGCCGAGGACGGCCACGGTGTGCTCGTTGGTCATGAGGAGGTTCCTCTCGTCGGTCGGCCCCGGGAGTCGGTGGCCGCCTTCGGCGTGATCCTCGCACCTCGGCGCGGGGTGCGTGAGACTGGGGGCATGTGCCGGAGTATCAAGACGCTGCGTCCGCCCGTGCTGCCCGAGGAGGCCACGGAGGAGGACATCCACGCCGCCGCGCTGCAGTACGTGCGGAAGATTTCGGGATTCCGGGCCCCCGCCGCGCACAACCGCGAGGTCTTCGACCGCGCGGTGGCCGCGGTGGCCGAGGCCACGGCGGAGCTGCTCGGGGGGCTGGAGGTGCGGGGGCAGGCGGCGCGAAGCGCCCCGTAGGGGCACCTCCCGCAATCCGGCATGACGGTCAACGCGGGCCGGTAGGAGGGCGGTTGGGGTCAGCAGGTCATGATGAACCGCGCCGTCCGCTTCGTCCGCCAACCGGTGGCGGTTGGATATCCCCGCCCCCGTCGCCCAGCGGCCATACCCCCTGATGAACCCTCAAGGCACCGTCCACGCAAGGAGGTTCGCCTTTGGGGTGCCCATGGAAGGCGATGACCCAAATGTTGAACTTGCAAGCATTGATTAGGTAGCCCTAACCTGAGTCCCTCGTTCGGTACCGCCGCATTCCCCCCACGACCGGCCACTTGGACGTCCCTGGCCGGTCCGACCGCCACCGAAGAGGAGAACCCCCCTCATGTCCGCACGCCTCAACTCCGCTCAGCCCTATGTCCTCGGGCTCTTCCGCATCGTCGTGGGCCTGTTGTTCGCCGTGCACGGCGCCGCGTCCCTCTTCGGCGTCCTCGGCGGTGCCGCCGGGACCCAGGGCGGCACGATCCCGACCGGCACCTGGCCCGGCTGGTACGCGGCCGTGATCCAGCTCGTCGCCGGCGGCCTGGTGCTCCTCGGCCTCGGCACCCGCGGGGCGGCGCTGATCGCCTCGGGCTCGATGGCGTACGCCTATTTCGACGTGCACCAGCAGGCCGCGCTGTGGCCCATCCAGAACGGCGGCGAGCCGTCGGTCATGTTCTGCTGGGCCTTCTTCCTGCTGGTCTTCACCGGGTCCGGCGCCTTCGGGCTCGACCGGCTCGTCGCCCGCCGCCCCGCCGCGGACGGCCGGGCCGCCACCGAGCACACCCCGATGGCCGCCTGACCCGGGACGGCGTCCTTCCCTCTCGCAGGGGGGAGGGCGCCGTCCGGCCTCCGGCCGGCTACGACGTCCCGCCGAACGGCACGGTGACGCAGGCCACCCGCCTGCCCTTGGTGCCCGGCTCGTTGTGGATCACCACCGAACCCGCCTGGCCCTTCCGGAAGGCCCAGGTGTGCTTGGCGGTGGCGTTGCCGATCCCGTTCGCGCTGGACTTGAAGTCCAGCCAGACCTCGTTGTCCTTGTTGACGTGGGCGGCGTCCGTGCCGGTGTGGTTCTGGTAGTGCTTGCCGGCGGCGGCGGGGTCGGCGCCGCAGGCCTTCTGGTGGATGTGGACCCCGAAGAGGTGGTTGGGCTTGACGCCGGCCACCCGCAGCTCGACGGTCGTGGCACCGCTCGGCTGGGTGGTCTGGCGGACCTGGATCAGGGCGCCCGCCG
This sequence comes from Streptomyces sp. NPDC031426, assembly GCF_055581585.1. Taxonomy (NCBI): domain Bacteria; kingdom Bacillati; phylum Actinomycetota; class Actinomycetes; order Kitasatosporales; family Streptomycetaceae; genus Streptomyces; species Streptomyces sp. NPDC031426. The sequence goes on along the minus strand of NZ_JBVIJE010000004.1, from coordinate 252,800 downwards.
GGACGAGGTTCTGGTCGTACGCCACCGCGTTCGACTTGCTGCTCGCGGCCGGAGCGGAGAACACGCCGTAGGTCTCCAGCGAGGAGGTGTGGGCGGAGCTCGCGGTCCCGGACGCGAACAGGGCTGCGGCGAGGGTGCCCGCGTATACGGCTGCTGCCACCATGATGTGCACCTTCTTCTGCGCTCATGCGCCGTTTCGTTCGGATGTGAGCCTGATATTTCGGACAAGCCTCTATCCATTGCGACGGACGCGGAGGGCCCTTGCCGCACAGCGTGCGCTGTTCGGGTGACAGAGTGTGGCGGAGGCCCCGGACCCGCCTGAGTCCTTGTTCGCCCCCCTAGCCCCTTCTGTCACACCCCCGGCGTACGCTGTCTGGCTGTCAACGGGGGAGCAACGGGAGTCGTGGTGTTCGAGAATGTGGGGGCGTTGGCCGCCGGACCGTGGATCTATGCCGCGGTTGTCATGTCCGTGCTGCTCGACGTGTTCGTGCCGGTGCTGCCGAGCGGCGTGCTCGTCATCACGGCGGGTACGGCAGCGGCGGCGGGCTCGGGCGCGGCGGCCGGCCGGGTCCCGCGCGACGTGCCGGACCTCCTGGTCCTGATCCTCTCCGCGGCGACCGCCTCGGTCCTCGGCGATCTGGTGGCGTACCGGCTGGCCTGGCGGGGCGGTGCGCGGCTGGACCGCGCGATAGCCCGCTCCCGGCGGCTGACCACCGCGCAGGAACGTCTCGGCGACGCCCTGGCCCGGGGCGGCGGCGCGCTGGTCGTGCTCGCCCGCTTCGCCCCGGCGGGCCGCTCGGTGGTGTCCTTCTGCGCCGGCGCCGCCCACCGCCGAGCCCGCGACTTCGTCCCCTGGTCCGCCCTGGCCGGCCTCTCCTGGGCCGCCTACAGCGTGGCCCTCGGCTACTACGGCGCTCAGTGGCTCGGCGCGACCTGGCTGGCCACGGCCGTCTCCTTCGCGGCCCTCTTCGCCGCGGGCGCGGCGGCGGGCTACCTCATGCGCCGCCGCACCGCGTAGACCACCGGCTGTTCGGCCCACGGGCGCACTGCGGGTGCCGGTCGCCGCAGTTTCCCAGGGGCGCGGGGCTGCACCTGATGTGCGACTCCGTCGCGTGGGCGCGACCGGTCGCGACGGAGCCGCGGTCGCCGTACGGTCTCCAGTCGCACGGCGTGATGCGAAACTCAGCAGCTCGCCAGATGGTTCGTCAGCGCCGACTTCTCCACGGAGTCGACCGAGAGGGCGTAGTAGTACTTCACCTGCACCCAGGCGCGGACGTAGGTGCACACGTAGGCGGACCGGGACGGGACCCAGGTCGCCGGGTCCTGGTCGCCCTTGGCCTGGTTGACGTTGTCGGTGACGGCGAGGAGTTGGGGACGGGTGACGTCGTTGGCGAAGGCCTGCCGCTGCGCGGTGGTCCACTTGCTCGCGCCCGAGTCCCAGACCTCGGCCAGCGGGAGGTGGTCGATGTCTACGTCGGAGGCGGAGGTCCAGGTGGCCCCGTGCAGCAAGATTTACCGCTCAACCTTCGCATCCCTTACGATGGGGAGCGCAGAAGGGGAGTAGCTCTTCGCCGGACCGTCGACATACTGCTCAGTCAGCCTGAGCCGGCGCCCGGAGGCGGATCTTTCGAATCTTTCGAGGACCGCCAGCGAGACCTTCGGCAAGCAGTGCACGTCCGTGTCCTCGCGACACGGACGCCGAGTGTGCTGCCCTGCCGAGGTGTCATCGCGTGACGTACCACACTCTCGGTGGGGCAGCCCCGACCGATTGAGGAACCTTGATCAGCATCACCGTGACGGCGCTCGTCTTCGGCGTCATCTTCCTCGCCGAACTGCCCGACAAGACCGCGCTCGCCGGTCTCGTCCTCGGCACCCGCTACCGCGCGAGCTACGTCTTCGCCGGTGTCGCCGCCGCCTTCCTGCTGCACGTCGTGCTGGCCGTCGCGGCCGGCAGCGTGCTGACCCTGCTGCCCCAGCGGATCGTGCACGCCCTCACCGGCGTCCTCTTCCTCGCCGGTGCCGCGGTGCTGCTGCTGAAGAAGGACGAGGGCGAGGAGGAGATCAAGAAGCCCGCCGACCAGTCCTTCTGGAGGGTCGCGGGCACGGGCTTCATGCTGATTTTCGTCGCCGAGTTCGGCGATCTCACCCAGATCATGACCGCCAACCTGGCCGCCCGCTACAACGATCCGCTCTCCGTCGGCCTCGGCGCCGTGCTGGGCCTGTGGGCCGTCGCCGGACTCGGCATCGTCGGCGGAAAGGCCCTGATGAAGAAGGTTCCGCTGCGGCTGATCACACAGATCGCGGCACTGCTGATGCTAGCCCTCGGCGTGTGGAGCCTGTACGAGGCGGTGGCGGCCTGAACCTCCGGCCATGAATCGCCGGCCGTGCCCCCTGGTCGTGACCGCCGGTCGTAACCCCCGGCCGTGAACCGCCGGTCGTGACCGCCGGTCGTGACCCCTGGCTGTGACCGGCTGTGACTCCCGGCTGTGACCCCAGGTCGTAACCCTGGTCGTGGCCGCCGCGTCGTGATCCCTGGTCGTGACCGCCGGTCGTGACCCCTGGCCATGAATCGCCAGTCGCGCCCTCAGGCCATGAATCGCCGGCCGTGCCCCCTGGTAGTGATCACCGGTCGTGCCCCCTGGCCGTGACCGCCAGTCGCGCCCTCAGGCCATGAACCGCCGGCCATGAACCGCCGGTCGTGGCCCCCGGTCGAGCTGAACGGTCGGTGAACCCTTTCCGGACGTGGTGGCGGGACCGCCCGTGATTTTGTACCGTGGAGGAACAAAGTGGCTCCCGCCCGTTTTCCCTGACCGGCGGGCGGGGCCGCCTTGTCCCTCCCCTCGGGGTCTTTTTCGTTCCTGGAGCTGCCGATGACGGCCACCGCCACGCCCACCGTCCTCACCGCCCGCGCCCTCCTGCTCGACATGGACGGCACCCTCGTCAACTCGGACGCCGTCGTCGAGCGCGTCTGGCGCCGCTGGGCCGAGCGGCACGGGCTGGACGGCGACGAGGTGATGAAGGTCGTCCACGGCCGGCAGGGGCACGCCTCCATGGCCGTACTGCTGCCCGACCGGCCCATGGAGCAGAACCTCGCCGACAACGCCCGCATGCTCGCCGAGGAGACCGCCGACACCGATGGCGTCGTCGAGATCCCCGGCGCGAGCGCCTTCCTCGCCTCCCTGCGCGGCCTTCCGCACGCCCTCGTGACCTCCGCCGACGTCCCCCTGTCCACCGCCCGCATGAACGCCGCCGGGCTGCCGCTGCCGGAGGTCCGCGTCACCGCCGAGTCGGTGGGCGCGAGCAAGCCCGACCCCGAGGGGTTTCTCAAGGGCGCCGCCGAGCTGGGCGTGGATCCGGCGGACTGTGTGGTCTTCGAGGACTCCGGCGCGGGGATCACGGCCGGGCGCTCCGCGGGGATGACGGTGGTGGGGGTCGGGCCCCGCGCCGGTCTGCACGGACCTGATGTGGTCGTCCCGGATCTGACGCGGGTGCGGGTCGAGGTGACGGGCGACGGCACGATCCGGCTGCACATCGGCTGACGCCTCGCGCCGCCCGCTCTCAGGGCTCGGACGTCTCCGCCTCCAGGCTCTTCCTGGTCGCCGGCCCGTACACCCCCAGGGTGTCGTCCCGGATACCGCGAGCCAGCTGGTAGGTGCGTACGGCGTCCTCCACGGGCCGGGTGAAGACGCCGTTGATCTCGTCACCGTAGAGGTTCAACTGCCTTAGCCGGTACTGGAGTTCGGTCACCTCGGGCCCATGGTCACCGCGTTGCAGCACCGGAGCGAGGGCCGGGGTGGCCCGAGCGGTGGCGGAGGAGGTGGGGGCGGCCGGGCGGGTCGTGGCGGTGGAGGGGGCCGGCGTCGGTGACGTGGTCCGTGTCGCCGGCGGGCTCGGAAACCTCGCCGAAGGGGCGGGCGGCGGCACCGGCGAGCGGGGTGCGGCGGGGGAGGCGGATCGTGCCGTCGGTGACGCCGGACCCGGTGTGCTCACCTCCGGGACGCTCGCCCTGACCTCCTGGGCCGCCCGGTCCCGGGACGGCGTGTGATACGAGAGCAGCCCGCCCGCGAACCCGGCCGCCGTGACCGCCCCCGCGACGGACAGCAGGACGGTACGGCGAGCACTGCGCCGGCTCGGCCGCGCCGGGCCGTCGTCCGGCTGCCGCGCCGTCGCGGAATCGATCGCGGCGGAGTCGCGGGTCGAGGCACGGTCCCGCGCCTCTTCGGGGTGCTGTATCCGCAGGTCGGTCGTGCTCGGCGGCGGCTCCGCCGACGGCCGCAGGGGCAGCGTCGTCTCGACGGCCTCGACCTGCACATACGGCCGTATCCGCAGCGGATCGAAGTCCTCCGCCGCTGCCGCCTCGGCCGTCCGCGTCTCGCGCAGGGCCTCGGCCGCGCGCTCGGTGCAGTCGCAGGACGGGCTCAGGTCCGGGCCCCTCGGCGCTCCGCACTCCGGACAGCTGTGACCCTCGGATTCACTCATGCGTTCGCCCCCTCCCCTCACGAACTACAGACCCTATGCGCAACTTCTTCGCATCCGCCGCCGGAAACGCGGGACTCAACAGGCCATAAAGGGTGACTCCGACCACGATGGAAGGTGCACTCGGCCCCTGAGTCCCAGGAGGTCTCCATGGCCCTGGACGCGCACGCCACGCAGCAGGAGATCAAGGCCGCCGAGCACGTCTCCGGCAACGTGTTCGTCTCGATCGGCGCCTTGCTCCTCGGGCTGCTGCTCGCCGCGCTCGACCAGACGATCGTGTCGACCGCGCTGCCCACCATCGTCAGCGACCTCGGCGGCCTGGAGCACCTGTCCTGGGTGGTCACCGCCTATCTGCTGGCCTCGACCGCCGCGACCCCGTTGTGGGGCAAGCTCGGCGACCAGTACGGCCGGAAACGGCTGTTCCAGACGGCCATCGTGATCTTCCTCATCGGCTCGGCCTTGTGCGGCATGGCGCAGAACATGGGCGAGCTGATCGGGTTCCGGGCGCTGCAGGGCCTGGGCGGCGGCGGGCTGATGGTGCTGTCGATGGCGATCGTCGGCGACCTCGTGCCGCCCCGGGAACGCGGCCGCTACCAGGGGCTGTTCGGGGCCGTGTTCGGCGCGACCAGTGTGCTCGGACCGCTGCTCGGCGGGCTGTTGACCCAGCATCTGAGCTGGCGCTGGGTGTTCTACGTCAACCTGCCCGTCGGCGTGGTCGCGCTCGCCGTGATCGCCACCGCCCTGCACATCCCGCGCCGTACCGAGCGCCATGTCATCGACTACCTCGGCACGTTCCTGATCGCCTCCGTCGCCACCTGCCTGGTCCTGGTCGCCTCCCTCGGCGGCACGACCTGGCCCTGGGCCTCGGCACAGATCATCGGGCTCGCCGTGCTGGGCGTCCTCCTCGCCGTGGCCTTCGTCGCCGCCGAGCGGCGGGCCGCCGAACCCGTCCTGCCGCTCGAGCTGTTCGGCATCCGCACCTTCAGTCTCGCCGCCGTCATCAGCTTCATCGTCGGTTTCGCCATGTTCGGCGCGATGACCTATCTGCCGACCTTCCTGCAGGTCGTGCACGGCATCTCGCCGACCCTGTCCGGCGTGCACATGCTGCCCATGGTCGTCGGCCTGCTGCTGTCGTCCACGATCTCCGGGCAGATCGTCAGCCGCACCGGCCGCTGGAAGGTGTTCCCCATCACCGGCACCGCCGTCACGGCCATCGGCCTGCTCCTGCTGCACCGGCTCGACGAGCACAGCCCGACCGCCGAGATGAGCGCCTGCTTCTTCGTGTTCGGCCTCGGACTCGGCCTGGTCATGCAGGTCCTGGTGCTCATCGTGCAGAACGCGGTGTCGTACGAGGACCTGGGCGTCGCCACCTCCGGCGCGACCTTCTTCCGCTCCATCGGCGCCTCCTTCGGCGTGGCGATCTTCGGCACGGTGTTCGCCGGCCGCCTCGGCGACAAACTCGCCGCCGCCTTCCGGGGCGTGAGCCTGCCCCCGGGCGTGTCCGCGAACGCCCTCAAGTCCGACCCGCGCGGCATCGCCGCCCTGCCGCCCACCCTGCGCCCGGCGGCCCTGCACGCGTACGCGTCCGCCATCACCGACGTCTTCCTCTACGCCGCCCCCGTCGCCCTCCTCGGCTTCCTGCTGGCCTGGTTCCTGAAGGAGGACCGGCTGCGCGGCTCGGTCACCGCGCCGGACGCCTCCGAGACCATTCCGCCCAACCCGGTCGAGCGGTCCTCCTACGACGAGTGCTGCCGCGCCCTGTCCCTGCTCGGCACCCGCGAGGGCCGCTACGAGGTCTACCGGACGATCACCGAACGGGCCGGGTACGACCTGCTGCCCGCCGCCAGCTGGATGCTGCTGCGCATCCGCAAGTACGGCTCGATCGAGCCGGGCGTCCTCGCCGAGCGCAGCCCCGTCCCGCTGGAGGCCGTCCTCGCTGCCGCCCGCCAGGTCGAGGAACGGCACCTGGGCGAACGCCGTGGCCTCGACCTGTACCTGACGAATACCGGCCGCGAGGTCGCCGAACGGCTTGCCAAGGCCCGCGAGGAGTCCCTCGCGGAACTCCTCGGCGACTGGTGGAAACCGGGCCGGTCCACCGACCTGACCAAGCTCGTCAGGGAACTCAGCGGGGAGATGTGCGGCACCGAGCGCGAGCGACCGCACGACGCCACCGGCGCCAAGGTCAGTTGAGCGCCAGCTCCTTGCGGAACCAGTGCTCGGCGTAGAGGTCGTCGTTGTGCGGGCCGGTCTCCGTGTAGCCGAGGCGGGCGTACAGGGCGCGGGCCTCGACCAGGTCGCTGCGGGTGTCGAGGATCAGCCGCCGGGCGCCGAGGGCGCGGGCGGCCTCCTCGGCGGCGGCCACCAGCAACGGGGCACCGCCCCTGCCGCGCGCCCGCTCGTACACGAACACGCGGGTCAGTTCCGCCGTGTCCGGCTCCAGCAGCCGTACGCCCGCGCAGCCGGCCGGCTCACCGTCGTACCGCCCGACGAGCAACTGCCCGGTAGGAGGCGTGAGTTCGGCACCGGTCGCGGCCGCGATCCCCCGCTCCAGCTCGTCGGGGTCGGTCCGGCGGCCCTCGTGCAGCAGATACCAGCGGTCGCTGACCTCCGTGTAGTAGGCCCGCCACAGCGCGGCGGCGACCGGGGAGTCGTACGGTTCCGGAGTGATCGACCACGTCATGGCGGCCATTGTCGGCGGCCGTCACCGCGCCGCCCACCGGTTTTCCGCGCCGCTTCGCGGAGTGAGCACCGTTTGTGGCTCCCCTTCCGGGTCACCCGGAAGGGGAGCCGGTCAGCGGGGCCGGCCGATCGGAAGGCAACCATGTCCACAGGCATGATCGTGGTGATCGTGATCGTGGCGGCCGTGGTCATCGCCGCGGTCACCTCCCTGGTTCTGCGCGGCCGGGTGCGATCCGGCGGGCCCGGTCTGAAGCGGCGCTTCGGGCCCGAGTACGAGCGGACCGTCGCCCTGCACGGCGGGGACGCCAAGGCCGCCGAACAGGAGCTGGCCGAGCGCGTCGAACGCCACGGCGACCTGCGGGAACGGCCGCTGGACCCGGCCGGGCGTGAGCACTACGTGGCCCGCTGGACGGCCGTACAGGAACACTTCGTCGCCTCGCCGCGGCAGGCGGTGGCCGAGGCCGACCAGCTGCTCGCGGACCTCGCGGCCGCGCGCGGCTACCCGAACGGCGGGCGTTACGAGGAGCAGCTCGCCGCGCTCTCCGTCCACCACGCCGACCACGTCGACGGCTATCGGCAGGTGCACCGGGTGGCCCGTGCCGGGGCGCGCCACGGGCTGACCGAGGCCGGCTCCGGGACGGAGGAGATGCGTACGGCGCTGGTCGGCGCCCGCGCCCTCTTCGACGACCTGACCCACCCCTCCCGGGAAACCGGCCGCCACCGTGCGACCAGCCACGCGAAGAAGGGCTGAGCATCATGTCGGACGACGAGCGCCCCACCGGCCGCTTCCGCCGACCGCCGGACGAGGACTGGACCCCGGAGGACATGCCTCTGGGCCAACGCACGCCGAGAGACCCCCTGCCAGAGGAACGGCTCCCCGGCGAACCACCGCCGGCGCCCCCTTCCCGCCTCCCCGGCTCGATCGGCCCCGGCAGGAACGGCCTGACAGCCGACGACCTCACCCCGGAGGACACACCAGTCCACCCAACCGAAACCGGCACCCCGGCCGAAGGCCGAATGCCAGGCGTAGCCGGCATCGCCGCCGAGGGCCGGCGCCCGGCCGAGGGCTGGCTGCCGGGCGAGGGACGAATGTCGGGCGAGAGCGGAATGCCGAGCGAGGGCAGCATGCCGGGCGAGAGGGCGATGCCTGGCGAGGGTGGCACGTCGATCGAGCCCGGAATGCCACGCGAGAGCCGTATGCCACGCGAGGGCAACATGCCGCGCGAGGACCGGATGCCGGGCGAGAGCCGTGTGCCCGGCGAGGCTGGTATGTCCTACGAGAGCCCCATGCCGGACGACGGGCTGGGGGTTCCGTCGCCCGGGGATGTGAGCGGGCGGGATGCGCATACCACCGAGTCGACCGAACCGGATGCATGGCCGACGGCACCGGCCGATGCCCGCGCACGCGGGTCCGCGCCGGCGACCGGGGCCTCCTCCGTCGGTGAGACGGCACCCGCTCCCTCCGGTACCGGCGCACCGCTGCTGTCCCACGACGAGACGGACCGCTGGGAGCAGCGGATGCGGCGGCTGGCCGCGGGGTTCGTGGACGAGCCCCGGGGCGCGGTCGAGCAGGCCGATCACGTGCTCGAGGAGATCGCGGGGCGGTTCGAAGAGGCCGTGGAGCGGCGGCGGCGTACGCTGCGGCGGTCCTGGGAGGCCTCCGAGGACCGCGGACCGGGCTCGGACACCGACACCGAGCAGCTCAGGCTGGCGCTGCGCGACTACCAGGAACTGGCCGGGCGCCTGCTACACCTCTGACGGACCCCGCCCGCGTGCGGCGGCAGCCCTGCGCTGCCGCCACTCGCGTACGACCTCCTCGACGTCGTACGGCTTCTTCCCCAGCGGGGGACCGGGCGGCGGCTTGAACATCATGTCCTTGATCTTGACGTTGACGTCCTCGATGATCTTCCGCGCGATCCGCTCGGACGGCGCCGCGTAGGCCGCCGCGAGCGCGTCCTCGGCCTCCTTGCGCAGGGCGAGGGCGGGCGGCAGCACGGACAGGCCCTCGCGCGCCATCTTCCGCTTGATCCACCACAGTTCGTCATAGGTGGAGTCGAGTTCGCTCGGCAGCGGCTCCCCCGTCCCCGGCAGCCGCTCGAACTCACCGCGCCCCTGCGCGTCGCGGATCTGCTTGTCGACCCAGGACTCGAACGGCACCCCGGGTGGCTTTCGCTCGGTCATGAGCTCATTGTGCCGGACGCCGCCTCGCCGGGCGTTTTATCATGCGGCGGGGATACGGCGATCCGGCCGCCGTACGCCGATGGTCGTACAGGGGGAAACGCGCGTGCTCGAACTCACCATGGCCACCGTCTCCGGCGCCGAGGCGGGCGCCACGGCCGGCATGACGATGGCCGACGCGCCGAGCGAGCCGGGCGCCGTGCTCCGGGTCGGCCGGGACGCGTCGATGTGCCGGCTGGTCACCCCGGAGGACTGGCTGTTCGTCTCCCGGGTGCACCTGGAGTTCCAGTGCGGCCCCGACGGCGGCTGGCAACTCACCTGGCTGCGCGGTTCGCAGGCCGAGCCGTCGTCCGAAGTGCGGTTGGTGGTCGGGGAGTACGCGCAGCCCCTCGGCTACGGCGCGACCGTAGCGCTGCCGCGCGGCGGGTCCGGCGAGATCGTCGTCCAGGACCGCACCGCGCCGCGCAGCGTCAACGTCGGCTTCTATCACGAGGTCTGAGCCCGGGCCGGGCGGCGCCGGAGCGACTCAGTCCAGTACCCGGGCCAGCGCGAAGCCGTCGTACCCCTTGCTGCCGACCGTCTGGATCGCCGTGCCGCTCAGCCTCGGATGCGTGGCGATCAGCTCGATCGCGGCGCGTGTGCCCACGACGTCGGGCTCGGTGGTGCGCTCGTCGACGACCCGGCCGCCGCGCACCACGTTGTCCACGACGATCAGGCTGCCGGTACGGGTGAGCCGCAGCGCCCACTCCACGTAGTGCGCGTTGTTGGCCTTGTCGGCGTCGATGAACACCAGGTCGAACGGGGCCGGGTTCTCGTCGGCGAGCTTGGGCAGCGACTCCAGGGCCGGGCCCACCCGCACCTCCGCGATCCGGTCCAGGCCGGCCCGGGCGAGGTTCCGGCTGGCCACCTCGGCGTGCTTGGCGCTGTACTCCAGCGACACGAGCCTGCCGTCCTCGGGCAGGGCCCGGGCCAGCCAGATCGTGCTGTAACCGCCCAGTGTGCCGATCTCCAGGATGTGCCGCGCGCCCTGCAGCTGGGCGAGCAGCTGGAGGAACTTGCCCTGCGCCGCCGTGACGGCGATCTGCGGCAGACCGGCTGCGTCGTTCTCCCGCAGGGCCGCCCGCAGCGCCTCGTCATCGGGGGCGAGCCGGCTGGTGAAGTAGTCGTCGACGTCGTCCCAGAGCTGGGAGTCGCTCATGCTCCTGCTGCCTTTCCCGAGTGCCTGCCCTTCCCACCGACATCGTCTCAGCCGAGGGGCGCCGACGGCGTGATCACCGACGGATTCCCGGCCACCGGGAGCGCCGTACGACGATCAGGGCGCCGGCGGCCGCGGCCGACAGGAGCACTTGAACCGCACCCCTACGGCGCTCAGCGACTTTCCACCGCCGGGGCGGAACCCGGCAGCGGCCGCCCCGCGGACTCCGACATCCGCCACACCGCGAATCCGCCCACCACAGCCGCGGCCATCATGTAGTACGCGGGCATCATCATGTTCCCGGTCGCCCCGATCAGCGCGGTCACGACCAGCGGAGTCGTCCCGCCGAACAGGGACACGGACACGTTGAACCCGATGGACAGCGACCCGTACCGCACCCGCGTCGGGAAGAGAGCGGGCAGCGCGGCCGGCATGGCCGCCGTGAAGCACACCAGCAGCAGACCCAGCGCACCCATGCCCAGCCCCACCGCCACCAGACTGCCCTCGCGGATCAGCAGCAGCGCCGGGATCGACAGGAACAGGAAGCCCGCGCAGCCCGCCGCGATCACCGGACGCCGGCCGACCCGGTCGGTCAGCGCGCCCGCGAACGGCTGCACGATCATCATCAGCGCCATCACGCCCAGCACGACCAGCAGCCCGTGTGTCTCGTCGTACTTCAGCTCGCTAGTGAGGTAGCTCGGCATGTACGACAGCAGCATGTAGTCGGTGACGTTGAAGACCAGCACCAGACCCATGCACAGCAGCAGCGCCTTCCACTGGCCCGCGACCATCTCGCGCAGTGGCACCTTCGGTCGGGCGGCCTCCGCCTTCGCCACCTCGGCCGCGAACGCCGGGGTCTCCTCAAGACGCATCCGCAGATACAGGCCGATGATGCCCATCGGGCCCGCGATCAGGAACGGGATCCGCCAGCCCCACGACACCAGGTCGTGCGAGGACAGCAGCGCGGTCATCAGCGTCACCAGACCCGCGCCGCCGATGTAGCCCGCCAGCGTGCCGAACTCCAGCCAGCTGCCGAAGAAGCCGCGCTTCTTGTCGGGGGCGTACTCGGCGATGAAGGTCGACGCGCCGGCGTACTCACCACCGGTGGAGAAGCCCTGCACCAGCCGGGCGGCCAGCAGAAGCAGCGGCGCGCCCACGCCGATCGAGGCGTACGACGGGATCAGACCGATCGCGAACGTGCCCGCCGCCATCATGATCATCGTGATGGCGAGGACCTTCTGGCGGCCCACGCGGTCGCCCAGCGGACCGAAGACCATGCCACCGAGCGGCCGGACCAGAAAGGCCGCCGCGAAGGCGCCGAAGGTCGACAGCAACTGCGCGGTCGGGTTGCCGGACGGGAAGAAGACCTTGCCCAGGGTGACCGCGATGTAGCTGTAGACACCGAAGTCGAACCACTCCATCGCGTTGCCGAGCGCGGCCGCCTTCACGGCGCGCCTGACGAGCGCGGGGTCGGTGACGGTGATGTCACGGGCCGTGCCGGCCCGCCGGGTCTTGGGGAGGGACGGGGAGACTGCTGTGGCGGTCGCCAAAACGGGGCTCGCCTACCTTTCGACGGGGACAGGGCGCGGTCCGTACGGCGGCGCTGCCGGGAACGGGCCGGAAACCGACCATAGGAGGGCCTGCGCCCCTTACGTGCTGTACGCATTTAGCTGCAGTGTGCAGCTAAATGGCGCGTATGCAGGCACGCCTGCCCGCCCACGATCAGGCATTCCGGTCCCGCGCTGTGATCCTTCTCGCGCTCCGGCCGGGGAACCGGCCGTGCCGCCGACTATCGTCTTCCGGACAAAAGGAGAACGGACGTCAGGTGAAGCCCGGGTTTCCGGCGTCCTTCTCCGGGGGGCTGGGACCCTCATAGGGTTCTCAGAGCAACCCGGCGTGACCGGCGCCGGGACCGTACGGGGCGGGAGGCCGACGAGGCGTGGCGAACGTGGAGCACAGCGGGCGACCGGCGGACACCTTCGGCAGGGCACCGGCGGAAGCCCGGTTGCTCGCGGCCCGGCTCGCCCTGTGGGCGGTGGCCGCGACCCTCGCGGTACGGCAGCTGGCCGTCGTCGCCACCACGCCGAGCGGCGAGCGGCTGACGGACCTGGAGACCTGGGTCGGCCCGCACGGCGTGCTGCATGTGAAGGGCTCGATCTACGACTCGACCCGGTTCACCGGCACCCCCTTCGGCGGCCTGGTCCTCAAACCCCTCACGCGCTCCGCGCAGGCCGCCCTCGGCTGGAGCTGGACCTTCGGCACCCTGCTGCTGGTCGTCGCCCTCGGCCTGGTGGCCGCCCGTGCGCTGCCCCAGCCGGTCGGCCGCCGCACCTCCCTGCTGGCCGCGCCGGTCGCGATCAGCCTGCTCATGCTGTCGCTGCCGGTCCGCAACGCCCTGTGGCTCGGCCAGACCAGCATCATCCCGGTGCTGCTCGTCCTGCTCGGCTGCTTCACCGTACGCAGCGAACGCGAGAGCGGCGTGTGCATAGGCCTGGCCGCCGCCCTGCAGCCGACCATGCTGCTGTTCGCCCCGCTGCTGTGGTTCACCGGCCGTCGCCGGGCCACCGCAGCCACGGCCGGCACCTTCGCCGCCTGCACCGCGCTCGCCTGGGCGGCGCTGCCGCACGACTCGTACACGTACTGGGTGCACCACATGGCCGGGACGGGCCTCGGCGGCAAGGCCGACGCCCTCGGCAACCAGTCCCTGCACGGCGCCCTGCTCCGCCTGGGCCTGACCGGCCCGCTGGAGATCACCCTCTTCCTGGCGCTGAGCGCCGCCGTCACCGCCCTCGCCCTGCGCCGCGCCGTCCACTACGCGCACGACGGCCAGCTGCTGCTCGCGGTGGCCGTCACCGGCTGCGCGGTCGTCGCCGTCTCTCCCACCGCCTGGCAGCACCAGTTGCTGTGGGTGCTGCTCGCGATGGTCGGCCGGGTCGGCAGACGGGCCTCCGACCGGTACGTCTGGCCGGTCGCGATGGTCCTGGTGACCACACTGCCGGCGAAGATGCTGCTGCCGAACATGACGGTGATGCACCCGCTGCGCGACAACCTCGTCCTGCTCGCGGCATTGGCCGCCGCCACGGCCGTACCGTTCGTGTCCCGGACGTCCCCCCACTACCAGCGACCGATTCCCGCGGAGTACGCGCCACCGGTGGCGCCCCGCTTCCGCCACGTCTCCCTGGCGCCCTTCCTGCGCCGCGTCCTCACCCGCCCCAACCTGCTGCTGGAACTGCTGCTGATCCGGGTCGTGTACGCCGCCTACCAGCAGGTACGCCTGGCAGCGACCGGCGGCACCGTGTCCGGGGGCCGGGCCAGGGCCGAGCACCACGGCCACATCGTGCTCGACATCGAGCGCTTCCTGCACATCGACATCGAGCACTGGGCCAACCACGCCGTCGTGAAGATCGGCTGGCTGCGGAGCTTCTTCGACTTCTACTACGAGTCATTCCACTTCGTGGCCCCGCTGACGGTCCTGGCCGTCCTCTACTGGCGCCGCCCCGTCGACTACCGCTGGGCCCGGGCCTCCCTCGGCTTCGCCACCTTCCTCGCCCTGATCGGCTTCTGGCTCTTCCCGCTGGCCCCGCCGCGCCTGATGCCCGGGCTCGGCGTGATCGACACCGTCCACGGCGTCCAGGACTTCTCCAAGCCGGACTACGGCACCCTGACCGCGCTCACCAACCAGTACGCGGCGATGCCGTCGCTGCACTTCGGCTGGGCCCTGTGGTGTGGTGTCGTGATCGCGGTCATCGCCCCGAGGTGGTGGATGAAGGCGCTGGGCCTCCTGCACCCCCTCCTCACCGTCTCGGCCATCGTCGCCACCGGCAACCACTGGGTGCTCGACGCGGTGGGCGGCGCGGTGGTGGTGAGCGCCGGCTTCGGGCTGTCGTACGTCTTCCAGGGCCCGCGGGCGAAGACGGTGACGGCGGTTGCGGGCGCCGCCCAGGAGGCACAGAAGGTGAGCGTCGGCAGCATGTGACCGTTCGGCCGCTCGCTTCTCGGCACGGTCACGTCTGAGTCAGCGGCGGGGAAACACCCTCGGTCCCGCACTCGAACCAGACCGTCTTCCCGTCGCCGCCGGCCGCTGACACGCCCCACTTGTCGACCACGGCATCGAGCAGAGCAAGACCCCGGCCGCTCTCCGAGTCCTGGTCGACTTCGCTTGCCTGACACGGGAGTTGGGCGCAACCGTCGGTCACCTCGGCCCGTACGCCCGCCGTCAGCCGCGCGAGCCGTACCGTGCAGCGGCGGTCCGGTACGTGCCGTACGACGTTGGTGACCAGCTCGCTCACGCCCAGCTCCACCGCGAAGACCAGCTCCGTCAGCTCCCATTCGTGCAGCAGCGAGCGGACGATACGGCGGATGTGGCGCACCGAGTGCTCGCCGGCGGTGAGCTGCATGCGGTACTGGGGCGTGCGGGGAATGTTGAGGTTCACAGGACGAGGCTGACCTCGGATCACTACGCTCGGCTACAGCTTGAACACAACGGGTCCGAGAGGGGACTTGGCATGGTGAACATCAACACCCTCGACCCGAGCGCCTCACCGCTCGACTACTATGGCTTCGAGTTGCGTCGCTTCCGAGAGGCGGCGGGGCTCACGCAGAAGCAGCTCGGGGACATCATCAACTACACGGGGTCGATGGTCGGCCAGGTGGAGACGGCCCGGAAGCTGCCGACGCTCGACTTCAGCCAGCGGGCGGACGCGGCGCTGTGTACGGGCGGGTTATTGACGCGGCTCCACCCGCTGGTGATGCGGAGCCAACTTCCGGCTTGGTTTCAGCAGGTGGCGGAGTTGGAGGTGCGGGCGGCGGAGATCTGTACGTTCCAAATGGGCATGATCCACGGGCTGTTGCAGACTCCGGAGTACGTGCGTGCGG
This sequence comes from Streptomyces sp. NPDC031426, assembly GCF_055581585.1. Lineage (NCBI taxonomy): Bacteria > Bacillati > Actinomycetota > Actinomycetes > Kitasatosporales > Streptomycetaceae > Streptomyces > Streptomyces sp. NPDC031426. The sequence continues at coordinate 237,397 of NZ_JBVIJE010000004.1, read as the reverse complement.
TGCTCGGCGCGCTGGATGACACCGACCTCGACGACCGCTGCGCTGTACGGCTCGCTCGCCAGCGCATCTTCGACAAGGAGGAACCGCCGGTCTTCTGGGTGGTCCTCAGTGAGGCCGCGCTGAAGCAGGAGATCGGCGGGCCGCAGATCATGCGCGGGCAACTGGCCCACCTGTTGACCTTCGAGAACAACCCGCTGATCAACATCCAGGTGCTGCCGTTTTCGGCCGGGGCGCACGCGGGACTGACAGGCTCGTTCACAGCCTTCCGCTTTGCCGGCGATCCGACCATCGTCTACACCGAGGGGTACGGCAGTGGGCACACGACCGCCAACCCGGACACCGTCAAGGACTGCTCGCTCCGTTACGATCATCTACGAGCCGCCGCACTCTCGATCAAGGACTCGGCGGGGCTGATCCGACAGGTGATGGAGGACCGCTATGGGGAGCAAGTGGCGTAAGTCCAGCTACAGCAGCGACCAGGGCGGCGATTGCGTCGAATGCGCGCCGCTCGGCCCGCTCGCATGGCGTAAGTCGTCGTACAGCAGCGACCAGGGCGGCGAATGTGTAGAGATCGCCGACACCCCTTGCGCCACCATCTCCATCCGCGACTCCAAAACCCCGGCGGGCCCGATCCTCTCCCTCGACCCCGCCGCCTTCACCACCTTCGTGAACTGGGCCGCTACAACCGCTGAATGATCGTCCCGGTAGCCAGCCCACCGCCCGCGCACATGGTCACCAGCGCGAACTCCTTGTCCGCGCGCTCCAGTTCGTGCAGGGCGGTGGTGATCAGGCGGGCGCCTGTCGCCCCCACCGGGTGACCCAGAGCAATCGCACCGCCATTCACGTTGACCTTGTCCAGGTCCTGTTCGAAGACCTGGGCCCAGCTCAACACCACGGACGCGAAGGCCTCGTTGATCTCCACGAGGTCGATGTCCTTCAGGGACATCCCCGCCTTGCCCAGCACCGCGCGCGTCGCGTCGATCGGGCCGTCCAGGTGGAAGTGCGGGTTGGCGCCGACCAGCGCCTGGGCGACGATCCGCGCCCGGGGCTTCAGCTTCAGCGCCCGAGCCATCCGCTTCGACGCCCACATGATGGCCGCCGCACCGTCCGAGATCTGCGACGAGTTGCCCGCCGTATGGACGGCCGTCGGCATCACCGGCTTCAACCTCGCCAGCGCCTCCATGGACGTGTCGCGCAGTCCCTCGTCCTTGTCGACCAGGCGCCACATGCCCTGACCGGCGTGCTGCTCCTCCTCGGTGGTCGGGACCTGGACCGCGAACGTCTCGCGCTTGAAGCGTTCCTCCGCCCAGGCCAGCGCCGCCCGCTCCTGGGAGCGAAGTCCCAGCGCGTCGACGTTCTCCCTCGTCAGCCCCCGGTGACGGGCGATGCGCTCGGCCGCCTCGAACTGGTTCGGCAGGTCCACGTTCCACTCGTCCGGGAACGGCTTGCCGGGACCGTGCTTCGAACCCGACCCCAGCGGGACCCGGCTCATCGCCTCGACGCCGCAGCTGATCCCGACGTCGATGACGCCTCCGGCGACCATGTTGGCCACCATGTGCGACGCCTGCTGGGAGGAGCCGCACTGGCAGTCGACGGTCGTGGCGGCCGTCTCGTAGGGCAGCCCCATGGTCAGCCATGCCGTGCGCGCGGGGTTCATGGACTGTTCGCCGGCGTGGGTGACGGTGCCGCCGACGATCTGCTCGACCGCGTCGGCGGGGATGCCGGTGCGGCCGAGGAGTTCACGGTAGGTCTCGCCCAGGAGATAGGCGGGGTGCAGATTGGCGAGCGCGCCGCCGCGCTTGCCGATCGGGGTGCGGACGGCTTCGACGATCACGGGTTCGGCGGCCATGGGTGCGGGTCCTCTCCGAGAGGGCTCTCCTACCAGAACTAGTACGCGTTCTAGTTCCGCCCAGCAGTCTGCTGACGTGATGTCCATCACCGCAAGAGTCTTGCAGGTGCCGAAGTCGCGATCTGCACGAATTCCGCACGGATTGGGGCTGCCGTACCTCTTGCGACTTGTAGAACCTGTTACTACCTTCACCGCACCGCTGATGGGCCGTCAGAACTGACTCGGGACCGACTCGGAACGAACTCAGAACGGACTCAGACCGGACGACGGGAGTCGCCGATGCACTGCCCCGCGCTGCCCGACGGGTTCGACTTCACCGACCCCGACCTGCTCCACCACCGTGTGCCCCTCCCGGAGTTCGCCGAGCTGCGCCGCACCGAGCCGGTCCGCTGGATCCCGCAGCCGCACGGCCTCGCGGGCTTCGCCGACGACGGCTACTGGGCCGTGACCCGGCACGCGGACGTCAAGTACGTCTCCACGCACCCGGAGCTCTTCTCCTCCACCGTCAACACCGCGATCATCCGCTTCAACGAGCACATCGAGCGCGACGCGATCGACGCGCAGCGGCTGATCCTGCTCAACATGGATCCTCCGGAACATACGCGGGTGCGGCAGATCGTGCAGCGCGGCTTCACGCCACGTTCCATCCGCGCCCTGGAGGACCGGCTCCGGGCGCGTGCCGAGGCGATCGTCGCGAGTGCCCGCGCCCGCTCCGGGCCCTTCGACTTCGTCACCGAGGTCGCGTGCGAACTGCCCCTGCAGGCCATCGCGGAGCTGATCGGCGTGCCCCAGGAGGACCGGTCCAAGATCTTCGACTGGTCCAACAAGATGATCGCCTACGACGATCCCGAGTACGCCATCACCGAGGAGGTCGGCGCGGAGTCGGCCGCCGAGATCATCGCCTACGCCATGAACATGGCCGCCGAGCGGAAGGAGTGTCCCGCCCGGGACATCGTCACGACCCTCGTCGCGGCGGAGGACGAGGGCAACCTGAACTCCGACGAGTTCGGCTTCTTCGTGCTGATGCTGGCGGTGGCCGGGAACGAGACCACCCGGAACGCCATCACCCACGGCATGCACGCCTTCCTCACCCATCCCGAGCAGTGGGAGCTGTTCAAGCGGGAGCGGCCCGGGACGACGGCCGAGGAGATCGTGCGCTGGGCGACGCCCGTCAACGCCTTCCAGCGGACGGCCACGCAGGACACGGAACTGGGCGGGGTGCGGATCAGGAAGGGGGACCGGGTCGGGCTGTTCTACGCCTCCGCCAACCACGACCCCGAGGTCTTCACCGACCCCGACGCCTTCGACATCACCCGCGACCCCAACCCGCACCTCGGCTTCGGCGGTGGCGGACCCCACTACTGCCTGGGCAAGTCCCTGGCGATCCTGGAGATCGACCTGATCTTCAACGCGATCGCCGACGCGATGCCCGGCCTGCGGTCGGCCGAGGCGCCCCGGCGGCTGCGCTCGGCCTGGATCAACGGGGTCAAGGAACTCCAGGTCACGACCGGCTGACCCGTGCGGGTCGGCCCACCCCGAGGGAGGCAGGAGCACCCCTACCCCAACGCCCCGTTCCTGCCTCCCCCGAGGTCGGCGGAGTCACTCCCGGCCGGACGCCACCACCGCCAGCACGCCCGACGCCACCGCCGCGATCAGCAGCGGGATGCCCAGGCCGTGATGCAGCACCAGCCACGCCCCGAGGCAGGCGCCGACGAGCATGGCGATCACCGATGCCGTACGGCGTGGTGAGCGGTGGCCGGTGGCGTCGCCGAGGCGGGACTCGGAGGCCAGGCCGGTCAGGGTCATGGTCAGCACGGTGGTGGTGAGATCGGCGATGCCCAGTTTGCGGACGGTCGCGTTGCGCAGGCCCATTGCGTACCCGGTGAGGGCGATCAGGGCGTAGACCGTGCCGGTGGCGTGCGGCCAGGCGAAGGCGACCGCCGCCGACAGGGCCACCAGGACCGCTTCGGCCGCCAGGGTGAGGCGGGTCCAGGTACGGCGTGGCCCCTTGCCGACGCGGGCCGCCAGCCGGCCGCCGGTCACCGCGCCCAGCAGGAAACACCCCAGCGAGGTCGCCGTGTGCGGGACGGAGAAGCCGGGCGCGCCGGCCGCCGCGAAGCCGAGGACGACCACGTTGCCGGTCATGTTGGCGGTGAAGACCCGGCCCAGCCCCAGATAGCTGACGGCGTCGATCAGACCGCTCACCACGGTCAGGATCAGCAGCACGATCACCAGCCGGATCCCGTGCGCCTCCGGGTCGTACGTGTCGTGCGCCGATGCTTCTTCCGCTGCGCTCACCGCCCCAGTTGACCACGTGGGGACTGCGGAAACGCCGAAGGCGACGGCCCGGGGATCGGGGGCCGCCGCCTTCAGCGGCTCTTTGCCGCGTTGCGGGTGGCTCAGTACCAGCCGTTGGCCTGCCAGAACTTCCAGGCGTTCACGGGGCTGCCGTAGCGGGACTTCATGTAGTCCAGGCCCCACTTGATCTGGGTGGCCGGGTTGGTCTTCCAGTCGGAACCGGCGGAGGCCATCTTGGACCCGGGCAGGGCCTGGACCAGGCCGTAGGCGCCGGAGGAGCTGTTGGTGGCCGACGGGTTCCAACCGCTCTCATGCGAGACGATCTTGCTGAACGCGTTGAACTGCGCGGCGTCCGGGATCATCTTGTGCGCGATCGCCTGAGCGGAGGAGGCCGAGTGCGAGGCGGCCTGGGCGGGCGCCGCGGACAGTGCCATGCCGGCGGTGGCGGTGGCCACGGCGGCAACGGTGAGGGCCTTCTTCGGGGAAGCGATGCGGCGGATGAAGGAGACGGTCACGGAGTACCTCTTGCGTCGGGGACAGGGGATCGCCCGCATGGGACGGGCCACGCGATGTGGCCGCATGCGTCGGCGCCTCGGCCCGGTGGGCTTGTGGCGCCTGGCGACGTCGTCCAGAGAAGCAGCCCGAAAAGCCGTCCGCAATGACCCCTTTTACTAGTTGTGACCGGATGGGCGGTAAAGGTCGACTCTGTGACGTGGGTCGCAAAGTGCAGGTCAGCGAGGGTGCCCGAAGGGGCGTATCGGACATCTGGTACTACGGCCCCGAATCGTAGGTGACCTGCGTCATGTGGGGTGCTTCACGGTCTCGCTCGCGCTGGGTGAAGCGCCGGATCCGTCAGGTGAGCGTTCCGGGCCGTCGAATGTGACCGCGGTCTCGAAGGCGGCCCGCCGAGTGGCCCGGCGCAGCGCGCGCAGCACGGCCGGGCCGAGGACGAGGGTCAGCGCCACCGTGCACAGGGCCCGGCCCAGGTCCCAGCCGAGCGAGGTGGCCAGGCAGTAGGCCACGAAACGGGCCAGGTTGGCGGGGACGGAGGCACGGGCGTCGAAGGAGATGTCCGAGGCGGCGGCTCCCATGAACGGCCAGCCGGCCAGGTTCATGACCGTGCCGTAGGCGAAGGCGGCGAGAAAGCCGTAGACCGCGAGGAGCAGCAGCTCGGTCCGGCCGCGCAGCCGGACCGGGCCCGGGAGCAGTCCCGCGCCCATCGTGAACCACCCCATCGACAGCATCTGGAACGGCAGCCAGGGTCCGACCCCGCCCGTGAGCAGGGCGGACGCGAACATCGTCACCGAGCCCAGCGTGAAGCCGAAGCCGGGGCCCAGTACCCGGCCGCTGAGCACCATCAGGAAGAACATCGGCTCGATCCCCGCCGTACCCGCGCCGATCGGCCGCAGCGCGGCCCCCGTCGCGGCCAGCACGCCCAGCATGGCCACGGCCTTGGGTCCGAGATCCGACTCCGAGATCGTCGCTGCCACGACCGCGACCAGGAGGATGAGCAGTCCCGCGAAGAGCCAGGGCGCGTCCTGGGCGTGGGCGCTCAGCTGCGAGGTGGGCGGAGCGAGGAAGGGCCAGCCGAAGGCGACCACACCGACCGCGCTGACGAGGGCTAGTGCGGCGAGCGAGCGGGGCCCGAGACGGATGGCGTGGAGGCGCGCGGGGCGCAGCGGGCTCATCGGGCTCGTTGCGCTCATGCGAGGGCCTCGCGGACTTCGGCCACGGTGAGCCACTGCTGCGGGGCGAGGATCTTCGTCACCTGCGGGGCGAAGGACGGCGAGGAGACGACGATGTGCGCGGTCGGCCCGTCGGCAATGACCTCGCCCTCCGCGAGCAGCACCACCCGGTGCGCGATCTCGGCCGCCAGCTCCACGTCATGCGTGGCCAGCACGATCGCGTGCCCCTCGGCGGCGAGGCCGCGCAGTACGGTCACCAGGCGGGCCTTGGCCGCGTAGTCCAGGCCGCGGGTCGGCTCGTCCAGCAGGAGGAGTGGCGGCCGGGCGGTCAGCACGACGGCCAGGGCGAGCGCCAGGCACTGCCCCTCGGACAGGTCGCGGGGGTGGGTGTCGTCCGTGATCCCCGGCAACAGCTCGGCCACGAGGGCCCGGCAGGTCCCGGGCCGGGCGGCGGCGTCCCGGTCGGCCGCGGCGCACTCGTCGGCGACCGTGTCGGCGTAGAGCAGGTCCCGCGGATCCTGGGGGACCAGGCCGACGCGGCGTACGAGGTCGGGGGGTGCGGTGCGGTGGGGTTCGGCTCCGCCGACCCGGATGCTTCCGGCGCTGGGCGCCACCAGGCCGACGAGGGAGCCGAGCAGGGTGGACTTTCCGGCGCCGTTGCGGCCCATGAGGGCGATGGTTTCGCCGGTGGTGACGGTGAGGTCGATGTGCCGGAGGGCGTCGACGCGGGCGCGGCGGACGGAGAGGGAGCGGACCTCGGCGATGTGCGGTTGCCGGGGCCCTGGGGCGGGGGTCGGGCGGCGACGGAACCAGGAACGGCGCCCTGCGCTGGTGCCGGCCGGAGGTGGGAACTGCGCGGGGAACTGCGCGACCAGCCCAGACGCACCCGCGGCCGCGGTCCCACGAGTACCCGCGGCGGCGGCTGCGGCCAGGCGTTCTCGCAGGGGACCGGCTTGGCGGCGGGCGTCTCGGACGGTCAAGGGCAGGGGAGACCAGCCCGCCAGGTGGCCCAGGGCCACGACCGGGGGGCGGACCGGGGACACCGCCATCACCTCGGCCGGCGTGCCGGTGAGCGGGGGTTCGCCGGGGGCGGGCAGCAGGACCATGCGGTCGGCGTAGTGGATCACGCGTTCCAGGCGGTGTTCGGCCATCAGGATCGTCGTACCGAGGTCGTGCACCAGGCGCTGGAGCACCGCGAGGACCTCCTCCGCCGCGGCCGGGTCCAGGGCCGAGGTCGGCTCGTCCAGGACCAGTACCCGCGGGTGCGGGGTGAGGACCGAGCCGATCGCGACCCGCTGCCGCTGACCACCGGAGAGGGTGGCGATCGGGCGGTCGCGCAGTCCGGCCAGGCCCAGCAGGTCCAGGGTCTCCTCGACCCGGCGCCGCATGACCTCCGGGGCGAGACCCAACGACTCCATTCCGTAGGCGAGTTCGTCCTCCACGGTGTCGGTCACGAAGTGGGCGAGCGGGTCCTGGCCCACCGTGCCGACCACGTCGGCGAGTTCACGCGGCTTGTGGGTACGGGTGTCCCGGCCCGCCACCGTGACGCGGCCGCGCAGGGTGCCGCCGGTGAAGTGCGGCACGAGACCGCTCACCGCGCCGAGCACGGTCGACTTGCCGACCCCGGACGGGCCCACGAGCAGCACCAGTTCGCCCTCCGGCACCTCGAAGTCGACGCCCTGGACGGAGGGTCCGGCCGCACCGTCGTACGTCACGCTGACATCCTCGAAGCGGATCACGACGGTTCCTTGGGGACGACGAAGGCGGGCAGGAGGGCGAGGAGGACCGCCGCGGCGGGCCACAGGGGGAGGCCGGGGGCGACCAGGGGGACGACGCCCGGGTGCAGCGCCTCCGGGTCGCGGGCGGCGGCCACGCCGAGCAGCGCGGCGACCGTGGCGCCGGAGCCGGTCACCAGCCAGGCGCGTACGTCCCACGGGTCCGGGCGGTACCGGGTGCGCGGTGAACGCCGGCCGCCGAGGCGCAGCCCCGCGAGGGCGGCGACGACACCGGTGAGGAGCAGGGGGACGCCGTAGGTGCCGCCCTCCGCGGTGAGCAGCCCGTACGTCCCCGCGCACACGCCGAGCAGGCCGCCGAGGGTGAGCGCGGCCGTCGTACGGCGGACGCGGGCGGGGACCTCGACGGTACGGCCGTAGCCGCGGGCCTCCATCGCGGCGGCGAGTGCGACCGAGCGCTCCAACGCGCCCTCCAGCACCGGCAGTCCGACCTGGAGCAGGCCCCGCAGACCCCGGTCCGGGCGGCCGCGCAGCCGGCGGGCGGCACGCAGGCGCTGGACGTCGGCGATGAGATGCGGGGCGAAGGTGAGCGCGACGACCACGGCGACGCCGGTCTCGTACAGGGCGCCGGGGAGGGACTTGAGGAGGCGGGCGGGGCTCGCTAGGGCGTTCGCCGCGCCGACGCAGATCAGGAGGGTGGCGAGCTTGAGCCCGTCGTAGGCGGCGAAGACGAGCGCCTCCGCCGTGACCCTGCCGCCCAGGCGGATGCCCTGTGCCCAGTGCGGGAGGGGGACTTCGGGGAGCGTGAGGAGGGTGTGGGTGCCCGGGATGGGAGAGCCCAGGGCCACCGCGAAGAGGAGGCGGATGAGGAGGACGGCGAGTGCGAGCTTGGCGAAGGCGGTGTAGGCGTGGGCGGTGGGGGTGCCGGTGTTGCCGCGGTGCGTCGCCACGACGTAGGCGGAGGCGGATACGAGGAGGGCGAGCAGGAGGGGGTTGGTGGTGCGGGTGGCGGCGGTACCGAGACTCAGCGCCCAGAGCCACCAGGCACCGGGGTGGACAGCGGCGCGGGCCGTGTCGATATGCGGCTCTGCCGCGTGGGTACGACCGGCCCCCACCGGGCCGCAGTCAGACGGAGTCATCGCGTCGCCGTCGGAACCGCCACATCGCCGCGCCTCCCAGGAGGACGACCGCCCCCACGCCGATCGGCAACCCCAGGGACGGCCCGCTGTCCGAACTGCCGGTCGTCGCCGGGGCCCTCTTGCCCGTGGCCGCCGCCGAAACCTGCTCCCCGCACCCCTTCTTCGGGTACCCCGCGATCGCGCACAGCAGGGCGTTGGTGTCGTAGCGCAGGGGCGGGGCGACGGCCGCCAGGGCGTCCGCGGTCGTCGCGTCGGCCGGGACCCGCGCGCACGCCGTGCGGCGGGCAGGCGGCAGCTCGCCGGACGACGCGTCGGCGGGGGTGCCGAAGTCGAGAACGAGAGCCACCCGCTTCGTACCGGACTTTGCGGGTGTGCCCGAACAGATCGTGCCGAAGTCCGCCGCCCCGCGCGGTCGGCTCGCGTCCGCCGAGTCCGCGCTCACCGCGAACCGGAAGCCCTCCACGGCACCGTCGTCGGGACGGGCGGTCGAGGGGCCCTGCGTGGCATACGTCCAGCGCCCGCCGGACCGCTCCCAGAAGGACCAGTAGCGGTATCCGGTGGCGTGCGCCTGACCCGCCCCGGCCAGCAGGACCAGCGCGGCGCACAGCAGGCTCGCGGCGCGGCGGACGGCCCTCACGGCTGCCGCTTCTTCCGGCCGCTGAGCAGGAAGCCGATGCCGATGCCCGCGACGAGGCAGACGCCGACGAACCACCAGACACCGAAGCCCGAGCCGCTGTCGGACTTCTCCGACTTCTCGGCCTTCTTGGTCTCGTGCGCGGCGGAGTCCATGGCCGGGGCCGGGCCCAGCTCGTTGAGGGACCGGACGAGGCTGGTGCCGCCGAAGTCACCGGGCTGCGCGCCGACCGCGTGCGCGGCGAGGATCAGCTGGGCGTACGCCGCCGGACCGCTCTGCACCGCCCACTGCCCGGCGTTCTTCTCCAGCCAGCCGTACGCCTTCTTGGCCTGCTCGGTCCGGCCGTCCGCGGCGAGGGCGACGACCGTGTCCACCGTGTTGCCGAAGTCCGGCTGGTCCTTGGCGCCGGGGAGGGCGGACTGCAGGTGCCCGGTCTTGCCGACGGCCGCGGCCAGATAGGCACCGGCGTTGTCGGCGACCTGCGCCGGACGGGCGGCCTTGGCGCACGCGTCCTGCGCGGGCGCCTTGGCGGCCGTCGCCACGAACCCCTTGCCGAGGGCGCCGAGCACCCCGGCCGCCGTGGCGTCCGCGTTGGCGGCCAGCTTGCCCTTCTTGTCCGGCTGGAAGGCGAGGGCGCCGCCGCCGTCCTGGTCGCAGGGGAGGGACATGGCGGCGAGGAGGTCGTAGGGGGACTTGCCCGCCTTGCCGACGCTCGCCGGATCCGTACCCACCGCCGCGAGCGCGCCGATGACGACGGAGGTGGAGTTGGTGTCACTCTCCCCGCCCGGCGAGTAGCCCCAGCCGCCGTCCTTGTTCTGTACGGACTTCAGCCAGGCCACCGCCTTGGCGACGGCATCGTCGTGCCCGCCGACCGCCTTCAGGGCCTGGACGGCGGCGGCCGTGTTGTTGGTGTCCACCATGACCTTGGCGTCGCAGGCCTTGGCGGGGGCGCCGCGGAACGCCGGGAAGGCGCCGTTCGCGCACTGCTGGCCGGTGAGCCAGTCCACGGCCTTCGCCGCCGGCCGGTAGCCGAGGGTCCGCTGGGCGATGAGCGTCAGCGACTGGCGCCACACGCCGTCGTAGGTCGGGTCGGACTTTCCGTACAGCCCGGACGGGATCGCGACCTTCGGAGAGGGGGACGGGGACTGGCCGGCGGCCGTGGCGGGCGCGGCGGCGGCCAGCACGCCTATGGCGGCGAGAGCCGCGGCACTGCGGCGGACGTTCATGGTCGGCGACTGCCTCTCCTGCGGGGAGCCGGGCAGCGCACGGGAGACACCCCGGGCGGCTCGGCTCCGTAAACCTCGACGGTGCCGTGCGCGGCGGACCACCGACGCACGCGAGCCGGTCAACGTCCCGCCCGGGGCGTTCCGGCTCACCGTTCGATGACGAACGATTCACGGTTGCGGGTCAGCGCCGGAATTGCACCGGCTTCCCCCCGAACGGGTGTGATGACGACCCCGCCACTTTACCGGCCGCCCCGGGCGGGCTGAGGAGTGGCTGTGCACACGGGGATGCGGTGACCAGGGTCACGACCGTGACTGGGGCGGGAGCCGAAGTGGGCGCGCAGGGCCCGTCGGCCCTGGACCCGGCGCCCGTCTCCCGGCGGGACCAACGTGAGCCACCGGTCACACCGCCACGTAGGCCACCGGCTCGCTCCCCGCCACCGGCTCCGCCCGGCCCTGTTTCACCAGGCGGCGCAGATGGGACTCGGCCTCCGAGACGGCGATGTTCCGGGAGCCGTAACCGATCTCCGCCCAGGGGCGGTTCCACTCCATGCGCTCGGCCAGCTGCCAGGGCGTGAGCGGCTCGGCGAGCAGGGCGAGCAGGCCGGCCAGCCGCTCCTCGTGGTGCGCGAGCAACTCCCTTACCCGGCCTGGTGCGTCGGTGAAGGCGTGCTGGTGTGCGGGGAGGACCTCGGCGGGTGCGAGGCGGCCGACCCGCTCCAGGGAGTCGAGGTAGTCGCCGAGGGGGTCGGTGACGGTCGCGTCGTCGGGATCCTCGTACAGGCCGATGTGCGGGGTGATCCGGGGGAGGAGGTGGTCACCGCTGAACAGTCGCCCATGACCCGGAAGTCGGTGGTCGGGATGCTGCTCCTCCAAGTGCAGGCAGACGTGGCCCGGTGTGTGGCCGGGGGTCCAGATCGCGCGCAGTCTGCGGCCGGGCAGGTCGAGGAGTTCGCCGGGGACGATCTCCCGGTCCGGGAGGGCGGGGGAGAGGCCGGGCAGGGTGCGGGGGCTGCGCGGAGCTCGCAGCGGCGCCAGGTGTTCCTCGGGCGCGCCGGCCGCCGCGAGCTTGGCATTCATGTAGCTGAACCAGTGCTCGGGCCGGGCCTCCCGGGTGCGCCGTACGACCGCGGCGTCGGCGGCGTGCATCGCCACCCAGGCACCGGAGGCCTCGCGCACCCTGGCCGACAGGCCGTGGTGGTCCGGGTGGTGGTGCGTGATGACGACGCCGTACACCTCCGCCACCGCCGTACCGCACGCGGCCAGTCCCGCCACGAGCGTGTCCCAGGACGCCGGATCGTCCCACCCGGTGTCGACCAGCACCGGGCCGCGGTCGGTGGCCACGACGTAGACCAGCGTGTGACCGAGGGGGTTGTCCGGGATGGGCACCGCCACGGACCGTACGCCCCCGCCGTGCTCGAACGTCGTCACCATCGGCCCTCCGCCCCTCACAACTGCCAACGGCAACTGATGGTACGTCAGGTAGCTCCAAGTGCCCCCGAGTGGCCCGCGGTTCACATGATCGCGTAACTGTGATTCATCTGCCGAGGTTCCGTGAACAGCTCGTGAACATAGTCACGTTGCCTTCGTTTCTCGCACCGCATTAGCGTCGCACTCGACCACTTATTTTTGCTTTACGTCTGTGTGCACGGGGGGCTGCAGATGTTATTTCGTCATGCCGTCACCCGGGCCTGGAAAGGAATTCGGGTGACTCCTCGTATGCGCAGGATGCTCCCCGTCGCGGGGGTTGCTGCCGTTCTGGCGCTGGCGGGCACGCCGATGCTCGCGTCCGCCGACCCGCAGCCGACAGGGGGAACTGCCGGGGCCACACCGCCGTCCGCGGTGGAGGGCTACGCCTATCCGAACGCGGATCAGATCCAGCGGGACCTGTAGGTGAGCTGCCCCGGAACAGGCTCACCTTCTACCTCGGAGGAAAAGATGTCACCGACGAAGTCTTTTCGGGATCCAAATACCTAGGGGGTTCTTGAAATGCCTTCTGCCCGATGGGAACGCAGGTTTCGGGTATGGCACTACTCGGTAAGCTATCAGCGGCTGCTCCTGCGCAGCCTCACCGAGTACTCCCCGACTCGAGTGGATGTGCTCTTCTCGAACGTCAACTTCATGCACGTTCCTACGGATTTCGACCGGTTCGAGGTGCACGAGGACGATCAGTTCGCCATGCCGGGGGTGGAGATCGAGAGCCCGCGAGGAAAATGGTTCATCGTCAACGGCGGGGTTGGCCATGTCCATGCGACCCACTGTCAATGGCACGAAGATGAGGGGAACTCCATGACGCCCTCCCGCTTTGGACCGTTCGGGCCGACGGACTGAACTCCATGAAGGACATGTAGGGCTCCTGTGCCGCTGTGCGAAAGGATCGGAACCTCGCTCATCGGTACAAGGAGCCTTCGTGCTGCCGCCGGGCTCAGTGCGGGAATGCCCGCGGTGGCCGCTGCCTGGGCAGTTCCTCGCGGAAGGCGGCGATGGCGGAGCTGATCTGGCGCATCAGAACCGTGTCCTCCAGCCGGCCGAGGTAGAGGTTCGCGCGCGCCAGGACCGGCAGGTCGACACAGAAGTACAGAGCCATCAGCGGGTTGACGAACAGTTCGCTGCCGCGGGTGCGCTCGGTGAACCTCACGTCACCGAACTCCCCCCGCACCGCGGCGGCGACGGACCCGTGCACGATGCTCGGATGACTCGCGTGACAGCGCTGGGCATCGGCCACCGCGTCGAGGTAGGCGGCCCCCTCAGGGCTTTCGCGGGGCAGCGAAAACGCACCCAGATAGCCTCCGGCGCGGTCCAGGCGAGCCAGGTTCTCCAGCACCAGAGAGTGGTTGACACCGTGATAGGCGTCCACACCGAAGCCCACGCAGGTCACCAGTCGCTGCGGGACCTCGTCCAGCCCGGCGACGGCCGCGAGGCTGGCCATGTCCTCCTCCGGAGTGCCGAGCCCGTGCTCGTCCCCGCGCATCAGGATGTCGGTCCCGCCGTCCACCAGCACGATCGCATCCACCCCGCCCACATGCTCCAGCAGTGCCCGGTAGGCGGCGCGCAACGGCTGGACACCCGTGCGGGGGAAGGCGTAGACGGTGTCGGGCAGTTCCCGCGAGTGGAGCCAGCGGGCGAGGGAGCGTTCGGGGAAGTAGTCGCCACGCAGTGGGGTGTCCGGGCGGACGGCGGCGACGTCTTCCGCGACCCAGGAGTCCAGGTCCAGGCCGTACAGGTCGGAGAAGGACAGGCTGGCCAGGTGAACCTCGGCACCGGCCGACCGCAGCGCGAGAGCCAGGGGCAAGCCGGCGTAGACGTCGAAACCCCCGCCCGCACCGGCGACGAGGATCCGGCGCGCCTCGCGCAGGCGGCTGAAGAAGACGGGCTCACGGAGGGAGAACACCACCCGACCCTAACAACGCCCGCACGGGAACCCCGGAATGCTGCGCAGAGGACCGCAAATCCGCTGGTGAGGGCCTATCCGGCGCTAGGTCTGGCCTAGTTCGACCAGACCTGATATCAGTTTCTGAAACAGCGTCAGAAACATGCGGTGCGGTGGGAGGCAGTCGGCCATGACCGAGCTCGTGGAACACGGACAGCTGTTCATCGGCGGGGAGTTGACCGAGCCCCTGGGCAAGGACGTCATCGAGGTGATCTCCCCGCACACCGAGCAGGTCATCGGCCGGGTGCCGCACGCCTCCCGGCAGGACGCGGACCGGGCCGTGGCCGTCGCGCGCCGCGCCTTCGACGAGGGGCCGTGGCCGCGGGCGACCTTGGAGGAGCGGATCGAGGTCGTCACCCGCATCAAGGACGGCATCGCGGCCCGGCACGAGGAGATCGCCCGGGTGATCTCCGCCCAGAACGGCTCCCCGTACTCCTGGAGCGTCCTCGCCCAGGCGCTCGGCGCGATGATGGTGTGGGACGCCGCGATCAGGGTCGCGCGGGACTACACGTACGAGGAGCGCAGGGAGGGTGTCCTCGGTCCGATCCTCGTCCGCCGCGAGCCGGTCGGCGTGGTCGCGGCCGTGGTCCCGTGGAACGTCCCGCAGTTCGTCGCCGCCGCCAAGCTCGCGCCCGCGCTGCTGGCCGGCTGCACGGTCGTACTGAAGCCGTCCCCGGAGTCCCCGCTCGATGCCTATCTCCTGGGGGAGATCGCACAGGAGGCCGGACTCCCCGAGGGTGTCCTCTCCATCCTGCCCGCCGACCGCGAGGTCAGCGAGTACCTGGTCGGGCACCCCGGCATCGACAAGATCTCCTTCACCGGCTCGGTCGCGGCGGGCAAGCGGGTGATGGAGGTCGCGGCCCGCCATCTCACCCGCGTGACCCTGGAGTTGGGCGGAAAGTCGGCGGCGGTCGTCCTGCCGGACGCGGACGTGCAGACCGCGGTGACCGGGATCGTCCCGGCGGCCTGGATGAACAACGGGCAGGCGTGCGTGGCCCAGACCCGCATCCTCGTCCCGCGCGCCCGCTACGACGAGTTCGCCGACGCCTTCGCGGCTGCGGCCGGCGCGCTGAAGGTGGGCGACCCGCTGGACCCGGCGACCCAGGTCGGCCCGCTCGTCGCCCGCCGCCAGCAGCAACGCAACCTCGACTACATCCGGATCGGTCAGGAGGAGGGCGCCAAGATCCTCACCGGCGGCGGCCGGCCGGCGGGACTCGACCGCGGCTGGTACGTCGAACCGACCCTCTTCGGAGACGTGGACAACTCGATGCGGATCGCCCGCGAGGAGATCTTCGGACCGGTCATCTGCCTGCTGCCGTACGGCGACGAGCAGGATGCGGTGAAGATCGCCAACGACTCGGACTACGGTCTGTCCGGCAGCGTGTGGACGGCCGACGTCGAGCACGGCATCGACGTGGCGCGGCAGGTCCGCACCGGCACCTACTCGGTCAACACCTTCAGCCTGGACATGCTGGGCCCGTTCGGCGGCTACAAGAACTCAGGGCTCGGGCGGGAGTTCGGCCCGGAGGGCTACGGCGCCTACCTCGAGCACAAGATGATCCACCTGCCGGCGGGGGCGTAGGCCATGGGCGACCGCTGGCACGTCGAGGTCGACCGGTCGGTGTGCATCGGCTCGGCCCAGTGCCTCCATCACGCCCCGCACGCCTTCCGCCTGGACTCCGCCCGCCAGTCCCACCCGGTGCAGGCGGACACCGACGCCGGCGAACCCGTCCTGGAGGCGGCCGAGAGCTGCCCGGTGGAGGCGATCGTGATCACGCTGGCCGAGAGCGGGGAGGCGGTGTACCCGCCCGAGGAGTAGGGGCACCGGTCCCCGAGGCCGGCACGTCAGTGCCCGGCACCCGGTTCCGTCAGGTCGATCAGGCGGCACACCGTCTCGATGTCTATCTTCACCTGGGCGATGGACGCGCGGCCGGAGAGCCAGGTGATCAGGGCCGAGTGCCAGGTGTGCTCGATGACCCGGACCGCCGAGAGCTGCTCGGGGGTCGGGTTCTCCAGACCCATCGCGTCCAGGATGATCAGGGTCGTCTGGCGGGAGACCTGGTCGACCTCCGGCGAGACGCTGCGGTCGGCGAAGGTCAGGGCGCGGACCATCGCGTCGGCCAGGTGCGGCTCGCGCTGGAGGGCACGGAAGGCCCGCATGAGGGTCTCGGCGACCCGCTCGGCGGCCGTGTCGCCGGCCGGGGGCTTCTTCCGCAGGGTGCCGTGCATGTGCTCCAACTGGTCCTGCATCGTCGCCACCAGCAGATGGACCTTGGAGGGGAAGTAGCGGTACAGGGTGCCGAGTGCCACCTGGGAGGACTCGGCGACCTCGCGCATCTGCACGGCGTCGAAACCGCCCCGGCTGGCCAGCTGGGCGCTCGCGTGCAGGATCCGGCGGCGGCGGGCCTCCTGGCGCTCGGTGAGCGGCGCCGAGGAGGGCCGGACCGTACTGGCTTCCACCTTGGATTCCGCAGGCATGGTCCCGTCCGTGACAGTCGGTGAAGGCGTCTGTTGGGGCGTGTGATCAGACAGCATGGTAGGCCGGTCCGCCGTGGCGTGAATCACCTGATCCACTGCTCCCAGCGCCCCTACCTGCCGGTAGATTCAGAGCCTCTTGAACGATCAAGTCTGAAACTTGTTCTAGATTAGCGTCCCGACGTAGTCTCGCGGGACAGTGCAGGCAGAAGGGGGCACGGAGTGACCGCTGAGGCCCGTGTGGCGGGCGTCGAGCAGGACCCCGCTGCCGACGGCGAGCGACCGCTCGACATCGCGCTCCTCACCTATAAAGGGAACCCGTTCTGCGGCGGCCAGGGTGTCTACGTACGGCATCTCTCCCGTGAGCTGGCCCGCCTCGGCCACCGGGTCGAGGTCATCGGCTCGCAGCCGTACCCCGTGCTCGACGAGGGCTACCCCCGGCTCACGCTCACCGAGCTGCCCAGCCTCGACCTCTACCGCCAGCCCGACCCCTTCCGCACCCCGGGACGGGACGAGTACCGCGACTGGATCGACGCCCTGGAAGTCGCCACGATGTGGACCGGCGGCTTTCCCGAACCGCTGACCTTCTCCCTGCGCGCCCGCCGCCATCTGCGGGCCCGGCGCGGCGAGTTCGACGTCGTTCACGACAACCAGACCCTCGGGTACGGGCTCCTCGGCGACATCGGCGCGCCCCTGGTCACCACGATCCACCACCCCATCACCGTCGACCGGCAGCTGGAGCTGGACGCGGCCGAGGGCTGGCAGCGCCGCTACTCGGTGCGCCGCTGGTACTCCTTCACCCGGATGCAGAAGCGCGTCTCGCGCCGGCTGCCCTCCGTCCTCACCGTCTCCGGCAGCTCCAAGCAGGAGATCGTCGACCACCTCGGCGTCCGCGACGACCGCGTGCACGTGGTCCACATCGGCGCCGACACCGATCTGTTCGCGCCGAATCCGGCCGTGCCCGAGGTGCCGGGCCGGATCGTCACCACCTCCAGCGCCGATGTGCCGCTCAAGGGACTGGTGTTCCTGGTCGAGGCGCTGGCCAAGGTGCGCACCGAGCACCCGGCCGCCCATCTCGTCGTCGTCGGCAAGCGCCCCGAGGATGGGCCGGTCGCGGCGGCGATCGAGCGGTACGGCCTCGAAGGCGCCGTCGAGTTCGTCAAGGGCATCTCCGACGCCGAACTGGTCGACCTGATCCGCTCGGCCGAGGTGGCCTGCGTGCCCTCGCTGTACGAGGGGTTCTCGCTGCCCGCCGCCGAGGCCATGGCCACCGGCACCCCGCTTCTCGCCACGACCGGCGGCGCGATCCCCGAGGTCACCGGCCGCGACGGCGAGACCTGCCTGGCCGTACCGCCGGGCGACGCGGGGGCGCTGGCCGCCGGGCTCGGCCGGCTGCTCGGGGACCGTGAGCTGCGGGTGCGGCTCGGCCGCGCCGGCCGCGAGCGCGTGCTGCGGCACTTCACCTGGGCGCGGGCCGCGGAGGGCACGGTGGCCCACTACCGCGAGGCCATCGCCCGCGCCGCCCGCTTTGCGGGTCCCGCCCGTGCCGAGGACCCCAGCCGAACCCACGCTGGAACAGGCCCGCGCGGGGGGACCCCCACCGCGGCCCGGACTCCCGGCCGCTCCGCGGCCTCACCGAGTGTTGCTCCCGCGGCGCCGCACAGCGTTGCTTCCGCGGCCCCGGCAACTGTTGCAGGCGTCTCTTCCGAAAGCAGGGCCACGTGCTGACCGTCGACTTCTCCCGGTTCCCGCTCGCCCCGGGCGACCGTGTCCTGGACCTCGGCTGCGGGGCCGGCCGGCACGCCTTCGAGTGCTACCGGCGCGGCGCCCAGGTCGTGGCCCTGGACCAGAACGCCGAGGAGATCCGCGAGGTCGCCAAGTGGTTCGCGGCGATGAAGGAGGCCGGGGAGGCGCCGGAGGGCGCCACCGCCACGGCCATGGAGGGCGACGCGCTCGCCCTTCCCTTCCCGGACGAGTCCTTCGACGTGATCATCATCTCCGAGGTGATGGAGCACATCCCCGACGACAAGGGCGTGCTCGCCGAGATGGTCCGGGTGCTCAGGCCGGGCGGCCGCATCGCCATCACCGTGCCGCGCTACGGCCCCGAGAAGGTCTGCTGGGCGCTGTCCGACGCCTATCACGAGGTCGAGGGCGGCCACATCCGCATCTACAAGGCCGACGAACTCGTGGCGAAGGTCCGCGAGGCGGGCCTGAAGCCGTACGGCAGCCATCACGCGCACGCGCTGCACTCGCCGTACTGGTGGCTGAAGTGCGCGTTCGGCGTTGACAACGACAAGGCGCTGCCGGTGCGGGCGTACCACAAGCTGCTGGTCTGGGACATCATGAAGAAGCCCCTCGCCACCCGGGTCGCCGAGCAGGCGCTGAACCCGCTGATCGGCAAGAGCTTCGTGGTCTACGCGACCAAGCCGCACCTGCCCCGCCTGGACGAGACCGCCGAGGCGGCCGCCAAGTGACCACTCCCCGGACAGAACACCTCGTCCTGCCCGGGGTCCTCACCGCCGAGCAGGCCGCCGCGACCGTCCGCGGCATCCTCGCCGCACAGCGGGAGGACGGCGCGATCCCGTGGTTCCGCGGGCATCACCTGGACCCCTGGGACCACACCGAGGCCGCGATGGCCCTGGACGCGGCCGGCGAGCACGAGGCCGCCGAGCGGGCGTACGAGTGGCTGGCCCGGCATCAGCACGAGGACGGCTCCTGGTACGCCGCCTACGCCGACGGTGCCCACGACGACGTCACCGACCGCGCCCGCGAGTCCAACTTCGTCGCCTACATAGCCGTGGGCGTGTGGCACCACTATCTCTCCACCGGCGACGACACGTTCCTGGACCGCATGTGGCCCCGCGTGTACGCGGCCATGGAGTGGGTGCTCGCCCTCCAGCAGCCCGGCGGCCAGATCGGCTGGCGCCGCGAGGACGACGGCACGCCCGCCGCGGACGCCCTGCTGACCGGCAGCTCCTCGATCCACCACGCGCTGCGCTGCGCGCTCGCCATCGCCGAGCAGCGCGAAGAGCCGCAGCCCGACTGGGAGTTGGCGGTGGGGGGCCTGCGGCACGCGATCCGCCGGCACCCCGAGCGCTTCCTCGACAAGGACCGCTACTCGATGGACTGGTACTACCCGGTCCTCGGCGGCGCGCTGACCGGCGAGGAGGCCAGGGCCCGGATTGCAGAGTCCTGGGACCGTTTCGTCGTACCCGGCGCCGGCGTGCGCTGTGTCGTGCCCAACCCCTGGGTCACCGGCGGCGAGTCCAGCGAACTCGCCCTGGCCCTGTGGGCGGTGGGGGAGTCGGACCGCGCCCTGGAGATCCTCCAGTCCATCCAGCACCTGCGCGACCCGGAGAGCGGCCTGTACTGGACGGGCTATGTCTTCGAGGACGACGCGATCTGGCCCCGCGAACTCACCACGTGGACGGCAGGCTCCCTGCTCCTCGCCGTAGCCGCGCTGGGCGGGCACGAGGCGACGTGCGCGGTCTTCGGCGGGGAGCACCTGCCGACCGGCCTGGACCCCGACTGCTGCGGCTAGGCCCTGTCGTCAGCCCGAGGGGCTCAGCGCCGGTGTATCCGGTTGGCGATGGCGTGGCCCACGAACAGGTACACCACCGCCGCCAGGCCGTAGCCGGCGACGACGCGGGCCCAGGCCTCGTTGAAGGTGAAGAGGTCGTGGGACCAGCCCGCCAGCCAGGCGGCGGCCTGGTGGACGACCTGGACCAGGCTGTTGGCGCGGTTGGCGTCCAGCAGATACATCAGGATCCACAGGCCGAGGATCAGCGCCATGATGTCGGCGACGACCGCGATGACCGTCCCGGCCTGATTCGCACTATTGCGATATCGAGCGAACATACCTTCCGGATTGCCGGGCGGCGGCCGGTGAAACCCGTTCGGCGGCGGCCGAGTGGCGTATCCGGCCGTCCCGGGTGACGCTGCCGGAGGAAGCAGACCGCTCGGGGAGGACACGCCGGGAGGACCCCGTGCCCGTACCCATACGCCGCCTAGCCGTGGCGCTCACCCTGTGCTGTGCCCTGCTGGCCGGTTCCACCGCCTGTGGCAGCGGCGAGAAGACCAGTACGAAGGACGCCGCGGCGCTCCAGGCCGCCCCCGCCGCCACCCCCAGCCCGACCACCTCGGCCGAACGGCAGAAGTTCGCCAAGACCCGGTTCGTGGCGAACGCCGGTCTCGCCGCAGGCGCCACCTACCAGTGGATCGTGAAGCCCTGGAAGGCGGGCAAGTTCAAGAAGGGCGCCCACGGCCGCAAGATGACCCTGGTGAAGGCCGGTCTGGCCGGCGCGTTCACCTACAACCGGCTCAAGGCGGCCGTCCGCAACGCCCAGGGCGACCCCGCGCTGTCCAAGGCGCTCGCCCCGCTGGGCGCCGCCATCGAGGGCCTGAAGAACCTGCCGGCCAAGCTCCGCAGCGGCGACGGGAACGCGGCCAACTCCTTCAACGACGTCATCGACAAGGTCAAGGACGCGGGCAGCAGCGCCGGCGCCCCGGTCAAGAACCAGGTGCCGTCGGCGTCCCAGCTCTCGCAGGGCAGCAAGAGCGGCTAGGAGTTCAGCTCCGCCAGCACTCTGAGGGTGTGCGGGTCCGGTGACAGGGCCAGCAGGTCCGTCACCGGGCCGGCGCGCCACAACTGAAGCCGCTCGGCGATGCGTTCCCGCGGCCCTACCAGCGAGATCTCGTCGGCGAAGGCGTCCGGCACGGCCAGAACGGCCTCCTCCCGCCGCCCCGCCAGGAACAGTTCCTGGATCCGCCGGGCCTCCTTCTCGTACCCCATGCGCGCCATGAGGTCGGCGTGGAAGTTGCGGGAGGCGTGGCCCATCCCGCCGATGTAGAAACCGAGCATGGCCTTCACGGGCAGCAGCCCCTCGGCCACGTCGTCGCACACCTTCACCCGGGCCATCGGAGCCACCACGAACCCCTCCGGCAGCTCGTGCACCACGTCCCCGTACACCTCCGGCCGGCTCGGCGCCCAGTACAGCGGCAGCCAGCCGTCGGCGATGCGGACGGTCTGGGCCACGTTCTTCGGGCCCTCGGCGCCGAGCAGCAGGGGCAGGTCCGGACGCAGCGGATGGGTGACGGACTTCAGCGGCCTGCCGAGCCCGGTGCCGTCCGGCCCCCGGTACGGCAGCGGATGGAACCGCCCGCCGGAGGCCACCGGCGCCTCCCGCCGCAGCACCTGCCGTACGACGTCCACGTACTCCCGGGTCGCGGTCAGCGGCGACGCCGGGAACGGGCGGCCGTACCAGCCCTCCACCACCTGCGGCCCGGACAGCCCGAGCCCCAGCATCATCCGCCCGCCCGAGAGATGGTCCAGGGTGAGCGCCTGCATCGCGGTGGTGGTCGGCGAGCGGGCGGCCATCTGGGCAACGGCCGTACCCAGCCGGATCCTTGATGTCCGTGCGGCGATCCAGGTCAGCGGGGTGAAGGCGTCCGAGCCCCAGGACTCCGCCGTCCACACCGAGTGATACCCGAGCCGCTCCGCCTCCCTCGCGAGCGGCACATGACGCGCATCCGGGCCGCGTCCCCAGTAGCCGAGTGCGAGACCGAGCCGCATGCGCCTGCCTCCTGACGCTCCGTCAGTTCACTGCCGGGAGGCGACTGTACGACAACGGCCCCCCGCCCGGAAGGGCGAGGGGCCGTGTGCGAGGGCGCGCGGGGCTCAGCCGCGCTGGATGCCGGAGGTGTCCTGCAGCACGCCCCGGCGGCCGTCCTGGGTCTGCGCGACCAGCGCGGCACCGCGCTGCTCGACGGCCAGATACCAGGTGCCCGGCGCCAGTTCGGCGATCGGGGTGGGCGAACCGTCCTCCGCGAACAGCGGACGGGTCACCGGCACCGCGAACCAGAACGGCGAGAAGTCCGCGACGGGCGGCTGCGCGACCGCCGGACCGCCCTGCGGCTGCTGCCCGAACGGCTGACCCGGCTGCGGCTGGGCACCGTACGGCTGGCCCGGCTGCGGCTGCGCACCCGGGTACCCGTAACCACCGGGCGGCTGGGCGCCGTAGGGCTGCGGGGCGACCGGCTTGGCGGGCGGGAGCAGCGCGCCCTGGAGGGCCGGGACCAGGGGGGTCGCGACGGCGGCGGCGGCGAGAACGAGGGCCGCGACGAACCCGAGGATGAGGCCGGAGCCGGCGTCGACGTGGTCAGGGACGTCCACCAGCGTCCAGAAGAGGGTCCACGCGGACAGAATCGTGAAACCCGTGCCCACCATGGCGAGGTCCAGGCCCAACACCTTGCGCTGCTGCGGCAGACAGCGGTTGAGGACGATCAGCGCGGCACCGATGACGGCCCCCATGTACGTGCCGAGGCCCGTCCCGAGGCTGTCCCACACGCTCTGGCTGTCGGTGAAGCCGGAGACCGAGTAGGAGTAGAGCTTGAGGAACGACGCGATGAACAGCAACACCGCTGCTCCGATCACCACGCCGTCGCCTCTAGTGAGGGAGCGGATGTTCACTTCAGGTCCTTAGTGAGTCGTCTCGTCGTCGGTAGACACTACCGTCCGCAAGATCCGGCTGTCCGGCCGGTTCCGCCCGCCGGTCACGAAGCGCGCAGGAAACTCACGATTCCCTCAGAGATCCCTTGCGCCGCCTTCTGCCGCCAGGCGCCGCTGGTCAGCAGTGCCGCGTCCTTGCTATCGCGCATGTTGCCGCACTCGATGAACACCTTCGGAACCGTTGACAGATTGAGACCGCCCAGGTCCGTGCGCGTGACGAGACCGGTGCCGTTGCCGAGGTAGTTGGACGGCGGCTCATCGGTGTCGCGCAGGAAGTTTCCGGCGATGCGGGTACCGAGGTCGTGCGAGGGTCCGACGATGCGGCGGGTGTCGGCGGCACCGGCGTGCACCGAGCCCGGCAGGATCACATGGAAGCCGCGGTTGCCCTCGGCCGAGCCGTCGGCGTGGATGGAGACGGCCGCGTCGGCGTGCGCGTCGTTGCCGATCCGGGCCCGCTGGTCCACACACGGCCCCCAGGCCGGGCTGTCACCGTCATGGGTCAGCTTCACCGTGGCGCCCTGCTTCTCCAGCAGCGCGCGCAGCCGGTGCGCGACGTCCAGGGTGAACCGGGCCTCGGTGTAACCGTCGTTGGTGGACGTCCCGGTGGTGTCGCACTCCTTGAGGTTCGTGCCGATGTCCACCTTGCGGTTGATCTCGGCCGCGTGCTGGAAGTTGCCCGGGTTGTGCCCGGGGTCGATGACGACGACCTTGCCCGCGAGCGGACCGGACGCGGCACCTCCCGAGGGCCGCTTGCCGTCGTCCGTCGCGGAAGGGGAGGCGGAGTGCGCGGACGCGGAGGGCGCGGCGGACGTGCCGGACGCCGGAGCGGCGGAGGCCGTACGCACACCGCCGTCCCCGGCACCGGCGCCCACCGCCTCGTACACCACCCAGCCGAGCAGCGCACCGGGCACCAGCGCGGCGAGCGCCACGGTCAGCGGGCCCCGCCGGGGCCGGCGCGGCTGGGGGGGATCGAACTCCGGGCCTAGGTACGACACGTCTGCGACTCTAACCGGGGTCTCAGATCCCCGCTCCCGTTCGCCGCAGGACACGCAGCGAGCCGGTCACCGAGATCTCCGTGAACGCGCCGGACTCAAGTGCCCGCAGGTACACGCGGTACGGAGCCTGTCCGGTGAACTCGTCCTCGGGCTCCGGGAAGACGTCGTGGATGACCAGCAGTCCCCCTTCGGCCACATGGGGGGCCCAGCCCTCGTAGTCGGCGCCCGCGTGCTCGTCGGTGTGGCCGCCGTCGACGAAGACGAGGCCGAGCGGGGAGTTCCAGATGGCCGCGATCTGCGGGGAGCGGCCCACGAGGGCGACCACGTGCTCCTCCAGGCCTGCCTTGAACAGCGTCCGCCGGAAGGCCGGCAGGGTGTCCATCAGCCCGACCTCGGGGTCGACGGTCTCGGGGTCGTGGTAGTCCCACCCGGGCTGCTGCTCCTCACTGCCCCGGTGATGGTCCACGGTCAACGCCGTGACCCCGGCCGCACGGGCCGCGTCGGCGAGCAGCACGGTCGACCGCCCGCAGTAGGTCCCGACCTCCAGCAACGGCAGCCCCAGCCGCCCCGCCTCCACGGCAGCCCCGTACAGCGCCAGCCCCTCGTCCACGGGCATGAACCCCTTGGCAGCCTCGAAAGCGGCCAGGATCTCGGGCTTGGGGGTGGTCGGCATCGCGGGCCTCTCGGTCGTACGGCTGTGACAGCGCCCCAAAGGGGTGCGGGGAACTGCGCGACCAGCCACGACGAAGCCGCAGCCGGCGGCCGGCAGTCCCCCCGAGTTCTACGCGTTCACAATCTCCTCAGGCAAGGAAAGATCCAGATCGACAGCCCGCTCCTCCCCGGAATGCGTGGCAGCAGAGGCAAGCGGCCCATGGCCGGAGGCCTTCGCGGCCAACACGTACGCCCCCTGCGCCGGCACGGCCAGCACATAGCTGCCGTCCTCGTCGGAGACGGTCGCCCCGGCCTGCCGTCCCCGTCGGTCGATCAGCGTGACCTTGGCCCGGGCGACCGGAGCGCCGTCGGCAGCAAGGACCCGGCCACGGAAGCCCCGCAGCACCTCCTCGGCCCGCTCCAGCACGGCGTCCTCCTCGCTGCTGGCCCGCAGCTGAGTGTGCTGCTGAGCCGGCCGGGAGGCCTTCGGCAGGAACAGCGCCATCAGCAGCCCCACCGCGACCGCGGCGGTGGCGATCAGGAAGGACACCCGGAACCCGTGCATGGTCGGGATCGCGATACCGCCCACGTTCTTCGCGGTGTTGGCGAGGACCATGCCGATGACGGCACTCGACACCGACGTACCGATGGACCGCATCAGGGTGTTGAGGCCGTTGGCCGCGCCGGTCTCCGAGGCCGGGACCGCGCCGACGATCAGCGCGGGCAGCGAGGAGTAGGCGAGACCGATGCCGGCGCCGAGGACGACGGAGGTGACGATGGTCTGCCAGGCCGCGTCCATCAGGCCGAGGCCGCCGCCGTAGCCGAGCGCGATGATCAGCAGGCCGATGATGAGGGTGGTCTTCGGGCCGTACTTGGCGGACAGCCGGGCGTACACCGGAGCCGTGAACATCATCGTCAGGCCCAGCGGGGCCACGCACAGGCCCGCGACGACCATGGACTGGCCGAGGCCGTAGCCGGTGGCCCTGGGCAGCTGGAGCAGCTGGGGCAGCACGAGGGAGACGACGTAGAACGCCACACCGACCATGATCGACGCGAGGTTGGTGAAGAGGACGGCCGGGCGCGCGGTGGTGCGCAGGTCGACCAGGGGCGCCTTGATCCGCAGCTCGAACAGGCCCCACAGGACGAGGACCACGACCGACGCGGCGAACAGACCGAGCGTCGTGCCCGACGACCAGCCCCAGTCGCTGCCCTTGGTGACGGGCAGCAGGAGCAGCACCAGGCCGGTCGACAGGCCGAGCGCGCCCAGCAGGTCGAAGGAGCCCTCCGCCCGCATCGGGGACTCGGGTACGACCAGGAGGGTCAGGACGATGGACAGCACGCCGAGGCCGGCGGCGCCGTAGAACAGGACGTGCCAGTCGGTGTGCTGGGCGACCAGGGCCGCGGCGGGCAGTGCGAGGCCGCCGCCGACGCCGATCGAGGAGCTCATCAGGGCCATGGCCGAGCCGAGCCGCTCGCGAGGCAGCATGTCCCGCATCAGGCCGATGCCGAGCGGGATCGCGCCCATGGCGAAGCCCTGGAGGGTACGGCCGACGATCATGGTGAGCAGCTGGCTGGTGAGCGCGCTGACCAGGGCGCCGACCACCATGACGGCGAGGCTGAGGATCAGCATCCGCCGCTTGCCGTAGAGGTCGCCGAGCCGGCCCATGATCGGGGTGGCCACGGCGCCGGACAGGAGGGTCGAGGTGAGGACCCAGGTGGCGTTGCTGGGCGCGGTGTGCAGCAGCTGTGGCAGGTCCTTGATGACCGGCACCAGCAGGGTCTGCATCACCGCGACGACGATGCCCGCGAAGGCGAGCACCGGGACCACGGCGCCGCTCGCCCTCCGGGCCGGCTGGTCGGTCGTCGTGTGGGTCATGGAATCGAGGCCTCCCCGTAGCGATAAGTGCTGGGTAAACCTCGTATGCACAGGCAACTATTCCGTTGCTTTGGGCCTCTAATGAATCCTTGACCAGGTCATGGGTTTCTGATCGCGCGTCAGGGCGATGCTGCGAGCGGTGTAGGCCCCAGGACCTAGGCACCCGTGGTCCGAAATGCTGATGCAAGGACCGTAACCGGGTTGAGAGCATGACACCCATGCTGGAAGCCGCCGACACCACGCCTGTCATATCCCGCCGTACGACCGCGCTGACCTGGCTGGTCGTGGCGCTCGCCTGCGCCGGGCAGTTCCTGGTCGTGCTCGACGTGTCGGTGGTGAACGTCGCCCTGCCGTCCATGCGGTCCGGTCTCGGCCTGACCCCGTCCGGCCTGCAGTGGGTGGTGAACGCGTACGCCATCGCCTTCGCCGGGTTCATGCTGCTCGGCGGCCGGGCCGGCGACCTGTACGGGCGCAAGCGGATGTTCCTCGTCGGCCTCGGCCTGTTCACGCTGGCCTCGCTGGGCGGCGGCCTCGCCCAGGAGGGCTGGCAGCTGCTGCTGGCGCGGGCCGTGCAGGGGCTGGGCGCGGCGGTACTGGCCCCCTCGACGCTGACCCTGCTGACATCCGCGGTGCCGGAGGGGGCGGCGCGGGCGCGCGCGATCGCCACCTGGACCGCGGTGGGCGCCGGTGGCGGCGCCGCGGGCGGACTGGTCGGCGGGGTGCTCGTGGACGTGCTCTCCTGGCGCTGGGTGCTGCTGATCAACGTGCCGGTGGGCGCGCTGGTGCTGGCCGGCTCGGTGCGGTGGCTCACCGAGAGCCGGGCCGGCGACGGACGCCGCCTGGACCTGCCGGGCGCGCTGCTGGTGACGGCGGGCCTCGCGACCCTCGCCTACGGCATCTCGCAGACGGAGGCCGAGGGCTGGACGGCCGCCGCCACGCTGCTGCCGCTGCTCGCCGGGTTGGCGCTCATCGCCCTGTTCCTGCTGGTCGAGGCGCGTACGGCGGCCCCGCTGATGCCGCTCGGCCTGCTCCGGCTGCGCTCGGTCGCCTCGGCGAACGCGGCGATGTTCCTCTGCGGCTCGGCCATGTTCTGCATGTGGTACTTCATGACCCTCTACGCCCAGAACGTCCTCGGCTACACGCCGCTGGAGGCCGGAGTCGCCCTGGTGCCCAGCTCGCTGTCCGTGGTCGTGGGCTCCAAGCTGGCGCCGCGCCTGATGCGGCTCGCGGGCCCGCGGACCGTGGCGGCGCTGGGCACGCTGGTGGCCGCGGCCGGCTTCGGCTGGCAGTCGACGATGAGCGCGCACGAGGCGTACCTCACCGCGATCATGATCCCGGGCATCCTGATGATGCTCGGTGCGGGCCTCGCGGCGACGCCGCTCGCCTCCCTGGCCACGTCCGGGGCGGCACCGGGCGAGGCCGGTGTGGTGTCGGGGCTGGTCAACACCTCGCGCACGATGGGCGGTTCGCTCGGGCTCGCCGTGATGTCGACCGTCGCCGCGGCCGGCACGGGCAGCGGGCACGGCCCCGAGGCGCTGACCGCCGGCTATGCGCTGGCGTTCCGGGCCAGTACGGCGGTGCTGCTGGGCGGGGCGGTGCTGATGCTGCTGTGGCTGCCGCGGAGAACTTCTTCGACGTGAGGCAACGGTCCGGGCCGCCCAGCCGCCGGCCGCGGCTGATGCGTACGGCATTTCTCCTCACGGGGAGCAGCACGCCGCCGAGGACCCGGTCCGGTCGACGGCCGGGTCCTGCTCACAGCCAGCCCTGCTGCCGGGCCTCCCGTACCGCCTCCGCCCGGTTGCGGGTGCCGGTCTTGCCGATCGCCGAGGACAGGTAGTTGCGGACGGTGGACTCGGACAGATGCAGCTTGCCGGCGATGTCGGCGACGGTCGCCCCGTCCACCGACGCCTTCAGCACATCGCACTCCCGGGCCGTCAGCGGACTGGGCCCGGCGCTGAGCGCGGCGGCGGCCAGCGCCGGATCGACGACGGTCTCCCCGGTGAGCACGCGCCGGATCGCCGCGGCCAGTTCCTCCACGGGCCCGTCCTTGACGAGGAACCCGGCCGCCCCGGCCTCCATGGCCCGGCGCAGATAGCCGGGCCGGCCGAAGGTGGTGAGGATCAGCACCCGGCAGTCGGGCGCCTGCTCCCGCAGCTCGGCCGCCGCGTCCAGTCCGCTGATGCCCGGCAGTTCGATGTCCAGCAGGGCCACGTCCGGCCGGTGGGTGAGCACGGCGTCCACGATGCCGTCGCCCGAGCCCAGCTGGGACACCACCTCGATGTCCTCCTCCATGCCGAGCAGCAGAGCGAGCGCACCCCGCATCATGCCCTGGTCCTCGGCGAGCAGCACCCGAATGGACTTGGTGGTCCGGTGCTCCCGGGGCATCTCGTTCATGGGCTCAGGTTACGGCCGGAAACTCCGGCCCAGCGCAGCTCCCGGCGGGCTAACCTCGCCCGCATGCCCGAGTTCTCGACCGCGCGCTTCTACGACGAGCTGGCCGACGACTACCACCTGATCTACCCGGACTGGGAGACGAGCCTCCGCAGGCAGGGTGCCGCGCTGGACTCCCTGGTCGGCCGGGAGGGTGCGGCCGTGCTGGACTGTTCCTGCGGCATCGGGACGCAGGCCATCGGGCTGGCCCTGGAGGGTCACCGGGTGGTCGGGACCGACCTCAGCGTGCGGGCCGCCGCCCGTGCGCGCCGGGAGGCAGCCCGGCGCGGAGCGACTCTGCCCACCGCCGGTGCCGACATGCGCCAACTGCCTTTCCGCGGAGGCCGGTTCGACGCCGTGGTCTGTGCCGACAACTCGCTGCCCCATCTCCTGACGGAACCGGACGTGCGCGCCGCGCTGGGGGAGATGCGCCGGGTGCTGCGGCCCGGCGGGCGGCTGCTCGTCAGTACCCGGCCCTATGACGAGCTGCTGCGCGAGCGGCCGGTTTCGACGCCCCCGCAGGTGCACGAGTCCGCCGACGGCACCGAGCGGACCGTCAGCTTCCAGCTCTGGCAGTGGCACGCGGACGGCGAGCACTACGACCTGGAGCACTTCCAGCTGCGTCCGGGCGAGGGGCAGTGGGGGGTCCGGGTGCGCCGGGCCACCTACTGGGCGCTCGGGCGGGCGCGGCTCGCCGGGTTCGCCGCCGGTTCGGGATTCACGGACATCGCCTGGCTGATGCCCGAAGAGACGGGTTTCTTCCAGCCGTTGCTCGTGGCGCGGGCAGCCGCCCTCGATTAAAGACTTGGCATTGTCCGGTGCGGCGGGGGTTGACGGTCTCCGGCGGTACTCAAACAATCGCCCCTGCATTTCCAGGAATCCGCGCAATTTCCACCGTCGAATAGGTTCGGTATTTCGATCGAACAGCGTCCGAGATATCGAACGA
This sequence comes from Streptomyces sp. NPDC031426, assembly GCF_055581585.1. NCBI lineage: Bacteria > Bacillati > Actinomycetota > Actinomycetes > Kitasatosporales > Streptomycetaceae > Streptomyces > Streptomyces sp. NPDC031426. The sequence goes on along the minus strand of NZ_JBVIJE010000004.1, from coordinate 207,525 downwards.
GAGAATCCGAGGTGCACCGTGCCCGTGAGATCCCCCCACGTCCCCCCGCGGCTGAGCAGCGCCGCCCTGTCCGTGCTCGCCGTCTGCGCGACCCTCGCCGCGCTGCTCCTCGGCGTCGGCGCGCCCCAGGCCGCCGCCGCGAGCTCCCTGCCCTGTGACGTCTACGCCGCCGCCGGAACCCCCTGCGTCGCCGCGCACAGCATGGTCCGGGCGCTGTACTCGTCGTACAACGGCTCGCTCTACCAGGTGCAGCGGGCCTCGGACGGCGCCACCAAGGACATCGGGCTGCTGGCCGCCGGCGGATACGCGAACGCGGCCGCCCAGGACTCCTTCTGTTCCGGCACGACCTGCATCATCACCAAGATCTACGACCAGTCCTCCCGGCACAACGACCTCACCGTCGAGGGTGCGGGCGGCGCCGGGAAGGCCGATGTCGGGGCGCCCGCCGACGCGCTGCCGGTGACCGTCGGCGGCCACCAGGTCTACGGCCTGGAGATCTCCGCCGGCATGGGCTACCGGAACGACGCCACCTCCGGCGTCGCCACCAACGGCGCCGCCGAGGGGATGTACATGGTGACCTCCGGCACCCATGTCAACGGCGCCTGCTGCTTCGACTACGGCAACGCCGAGACCAACAACAAGGACACCGGCAACGGCCACATGGACGCCATCAACTTCGGCACCGAGTGCTGGTTCTCCCCCTGCTACGGGCAGGGCCCCTGGGTGCAGGCCGACCTGGAGAACGGGCTGTTCCAGTCCGACGCCGGATACAGCAAGAACTCCGCCAACACCGGCACCGGACCCCTGCCGTTCGTGACCGCGCTGCTCAAGAACAACGGCCAGAACCATTTCGCGCTCAAATGGGGGAATGCACAATCCGGTGGGCTCACGACCACCTATTCCGGTGGTGAGCCGACCAGGAGCGGATACTCACCCATGCACCAGGAGGGCGCGATCGTCCTCGGTACCGGCGGCGACAACAGCAACGGCTCCATCGGCTCGTTCTTCGAGGGCGTCATGACCTCCGGCATCCCGACCGACGCCGCCGACAACGCCGTCCAGGCCGACATCGTCTCCGTCGGCTACGGCGGCGCGACCGGCAGCACCGGCACCCTGAGCGCCGGCTCGGAGATCTCGCTGCGCGCCACCACCTCCTGCTGCACCGCCGACTACGTCCGCCACCAGAACAACGCCGGCGTCCTGTCCGCCATCACCTCCAGCAGCTCCAGCCTGGACAAGAACGACGCCACCTGGATCGTGCGCAAGGGACTCGCGAGCAGCTCCTGCGTCTCCTTCGAGTCACGCAACTACCCCGGCGACTACCTGCGCCACTACAACTACAAGCTCTACCGGCAGCCCATGGACGGCACCGCCCAGTTCCGGGCCGACGCCACCTTCTGTCCGCAGACCGGCAAGAGCGGCACCGGCACCTCGTTCGCCTCGTACAACTACCCGACGCGATACCTGCGCCATTACGACTACAACCTCTACATAGCGAGCGACGGCGGGTCCAACGCCTTCGACAGCAGTACGTCCTGGACCGACGACGTCAGCTGGGCGGTCAGCGCGCCCTGGGCGCCGTAGCCACCGCCTCCGCGAACTCCGCCGACTCCACCGGGAGTTCGGCGGTCACCGTGAAACCGCCGCGCGGCGACGGGCCGGCCGTGAGCGAGCCGCCCGCCGCCGCGAGGCGCTCGGTGAGCCCCTTCAGTCCGGTGCCGCCGATGCCCTGCTGGGGCCGGCTGACGGCCTTGCCGCTGCCGTTGTCGGTGACGGTGAGCCGGACCTGCTCGGCGCCGCTGTCGACGGTGATCTCACAGCGGCCCGCGTCGCTGTGCCGCACCACGTTCGTCACCGCCTCGCGCACCACCCAGCTCAGCAGCGCCTCCGTCTGCGGTTCCAGCGGCACCCCCGACTGCCGTACCACCGGCTCCACACTCGCCGCCGACAGTGCCGAGCGGGCCCGGGTCAGCTCGGTGGCGAGGCTTCCCTCCCGGTAGCCGGTCACCGCCTCGCGGATCTCGGTGAGCGCCTGCCGGCCCACCGACTCGATGTCCGTGATCTGGCCCAGCGCCGCGTCCATGTCGCGCGGGGCGAGCCGCCGGGCCGCCTCCGACTTCACCACGATCACCGACAGCGTGTGCCCCAGCAGATCGTGCAGATCCCGCGAGAAGCGCAGCCGCTCCTTCTCCACCGCGCGCCGGGCCAGCTCCTCGCGGGCGGCGCGCAGTTCCCGCACCGCCTCGGACAGGCCGAGGATGGCGGCGGTCACCATGCTGGACAGGAAGGTGGCGTAGCCGATGTTCGTCGCGTCCCCCCAGCCGCCGCGGACGGCGGAGACGCAGGCCGCGTACACCGTCAGCAGCAGACCCGTGCGGCCCAGCCACGGCCCGCGCAGGGCGGCACCCACGGCGAGGCCGAGGAGCGGGAAGAACATCAGCCAGTTGCCGCCGTAGCCGAGGGCGAGGCCCGTGGTCACCAGGACCATGAGGAGCAGCGCCACCCGGGTGGAGGCGGCGGCCCGCTTCTCGCGGTCGAAGGAGCGGAAGGTGACGTAGATGTAGAGGCTGTTGAAAGTCACCAGCCCCAGGCCGCCGATCCACGGGTTCGAGGTCCTGCCCTGGAGGAGATTGGAGAAGGACCCCATCCCCATCAGCAGCCAGGGCAGCAGGGCGAAGCCAGTGGGCGGCGGGCCCGGATGGTCGACGTCCGGCGCCTTGCCCGCCTGCCGGGCCGCCAGTTGCGCGGCCTTGAAGCGCTCGTGCTCGGCCTTCCACTGGCGCCGCTCGGCCCGAAAGGCCTGTAGCTGGCACCGAACTCCCCATGCCCACGTCATGTCTGATGTTTCCCCCGGTCAAATGGTCCCCGCCCGACGGCGGTACGACAGCACAGCGTACGAACCGAACAGAAAGAGCCAAGCGGTCAGCATGATGATCGCACCGGTGTCCGGTGCGTGCCCCTCGGATACGGCGGTGCCCAGCTGAGCGAACCGATGGGTCGGGGTGTACGCCGACACGGCCCGCAGCCAGCCGGGAAAGAGGCTGATCGGGAACCACAGGCCGCCGAGCACCGCGAGCCCCAGATTGCACACCATGTTCACCACCCCGGTGCTCGGCCCGGTCAGCCGGTAGCCGTTGCCGAGGCCGAGCAGGGTGAACGGGATCGAACCGAGCCACAGCAGCAGCGCGATCGCCACCCACTGGCCGGCCGCCAGCCGTACGCCGTTGAACAGTCCGCCCGCCGCCAGCACTGCGACGATCGAGGGCAGCACGGTCACCACGCCGGTCAGGGCCCGACCGGTCACCACCTCGCGTGGGGTCATGGGGGTCACGCGGAGCTGTCGCAGCCAGCCGGTCGCGCGGTCCTCGGCGACGGCACCTCCGGTGTTCAGCGCGGAGCCCACGGCGCCGTAGGCGGCCATGCCGACCATGGCTGCGGTCTTCCAACTCCCATCGTTTTCACCGAGGTTGGTGAACAGGAGATACATCATCACGGGCATGGCGATGCCGCCGATGACGAAGCCTGTGTCGCGCAGGGTGCGGCGGGTTTCGAGTCGTATGTAGGCGAGCATCAGACTGTCTCCGGGGCGTGAGAGGAGCGGGGTCCGCCCAGGGTGTTTGCCCCGGCCGTGATGGCCAGGAAAGCGTCGTCCAGTGATGCCGGAGACACCTCCAGGTTCCTGATCGCGCCCAGCTCCGCCAGCGCGATCACCGTCGCGTCCGAGTCGTCCGTGCGCAGGCGTGCCCTCTCGCCGTGCACCTCCACCGAGCGGACCCCGGGCAGCAGGCCGAGGGGCTCCGGGTCCCGCCCCGCCAGGTCCACGCGGACCAGGTTGCCGCCCGCCGTGCGCCGCAGCTCCTCGCCCGTGCCGTCGGCGATGATCCGGCCCCGGTCGATGACCACGATCCGGTCGGCGTACGCGCCCGCCTCCTGGAGGTAGTGCGTGGAGAAGAGCACGGTGTGGCCGCGCCGGGCGTACGTGCGCATCGACTCCCAGAACGCGTGCCGGGCCTCCACGTCCAAGGCCGCCGTCGGCTCGTCCAGGACCAGCAGCGCCGGGTTCCCGGCCAGCGCGAGAGCGAACCGCACCCGCTGGACCTGCCCGCCGGACAGCCGGTCCACCCGGCGCCCGGCCAGGTCCGCGATCCCGGCCAGCTCCAGGGCCCGCGCCACCGGCATCGGCGCGGGATAGCAGGAGGCCAGGAAGGTGACCAGCTCGCCCACGGTGACCCGGGGCACCGGCCGGGCGTCCTGGAGCATCGCGCCCACCCGCCCCGCGCGCACCGACCGCTCGGGCGCCGCGCCGAACAGTTCCACGGCGCCCGCGTCGGGCTCGTGCAGCCCGAGCAGCAGTCCGATCGTGGTCGACTTGCCTGCACCGTTGCGGCCCAGCAGGGCCACGGTCTCCCCGCGCCCGATCCGCAGGTCCACCTCATCCACGGCGCGCACCGCGCCGTACGTCTTGACCGCCCCCGTGAAGGACACGGCGGTGTTCTCCGTCTGTGTCATGCCTACGACGCTAGGGAATCGCGGCCCCGCCCCGGCAGAGGCGCATGTACGGACTCGGGCAGTACAAATGTCACTGTCCCACCGAGCCAGCCCCGAAGCTGACACATCGTCAGGAGCCTTCACAACTGTGGAGCGCTGGGCTATACAGAGGGCGCCGGACTGGAACGCGTTCTAGGTCGGCCCGTAGCGACCTCGGTGCGGCCGACGGTGCGGACGTCCGCGCCGGGGTCTTGAACCGCCAGTGTCAGGAGCCGTATGCCCATCGACGCAAGCCGAGCCCTCGCGGCCGAACCCCGGACCGGCGAGATCTCCTGGACCACCAAGGACGTCCAGCTCTACCACCTCGGCATCGGCGCGGGAGCCGACCCCGACAAGAACGCCCCCGCCACCGACCCCGACGAGCTGCGCTACACCCTGGAGTCCCGGCTGCACGTCCTGCCGAGCTTCGCCACCGTCGCTGGCTCCGGCGCACCCGGCGTGATCAGCGGGCTGTCCATGCCCGGCGTGGAGGTCGAGCTTTCCAAGGTCCTGCACGGCGGACAGACGCTGGAGATCCACCGCCCCATCCCGGCCGAGGGCAGGGCGAGTGCGACCAACCGGCTCGCCGCCGTCTACGACAAGGGCAAGGCCGCCGTCCTGGTCCTGCGCACCGAGGTCGCCGACGCCGACGGGCCGCTGTGGACGAATGACGCCCAGATCTTCGTACGGGGCGAGGGCGGGTGGGGTGGCGACCGGGGTCCGTCCACGCGGCTCGAACCCCCCGTCGGCCAGCCGGACCGGACCGTCGAGCGCCCGATCCGCGAGGACCAGGCCCTCCTCTACCGCCTGTCCGGCGACTGGAACCCGCTGCACGCCGACCCCGAGTTCGCCAAGCTCGCCGGCTTCGACAAGCCGATCCTGCACGGGCTGTGCACCTACGGCATCACGCTCAAGGCGGTCGTGGACACGCTGCTCGGCGGGGATGTGAGCCGGGTGAGGTCGTACACCACCCGGTTCGCGGGCGTCGTGTACCCGGGGGAGACCCTGCGCATCCGCATGTGGCGGCAGGAGGGGAGCGTGCGGGTGGCCGTGAGCGCTGTCGAGCGGGATGACGCGCCGGTCCTCGCGGACACCGTCGTAGAGCACTCCTGAAACCAGTATCGAGGGGAGCCGCACCATGCGCGCAGCCGTACTGCACGAGATCGGCCAGGAAAAGCTGGAGGTCCTCGACGACGTCGAGGCGGTGGGCTTCGGCCCCGGCAAGGTCAGGGTCCGGGTGCGGGCGACCGGGCTGTGCCACTCGGACCTGTCCGCGATGAACGGGGTGCTGCCGCAGCCCGCGCCGTTCGTGCCGGGGCATGAGGGCGCGGGCGAGATCCTCGAAGTGGGTGACGGGGTACGGCACTTGAAGGCAGGCGACCGGGTCGTCATCTGCTGGCTGCCCGCCTGCGGTGCGTGTCCGGCCTGCGGGCGCGGGCAGACCGAGCTGTGCCTGGCCGGGTTCATGAACGCGGGCACCCCCAACTTCAGGCGCTCCGGCGGTGACGTCTTCGGCTTCGCCGGTACCGGCACCTTCGCCGAGGAGGTCGTGGTCGACGCCGGGTGTGCGGTGCCGATCCCGGACGACGTGCCCTTCGACATCGCGGCGCTGATCGGCTGCGGGGTCACCACCGGTCTCGGCGCCGCCCTCAACACCGCCGATGTGGAGGCCGGTTCGTCGGTCGCCGTCATCGGGTGCGGAGGCGTCGGCATCTCCGCGGTGCAGGGGGCGCGGCTGAAGGGCGCCGCCGAGATCGTCGCCGTGGACCCGGTCGCCTCCCGGCGCGAGTCCGCGCTCAGGTTCGGCGCCACCAAGGCGGTTGCGCCGGAGGAGCTGGCCGACGCCAAACAGCAGGTCACCGGCGGTGAGGGCTTCGACTACGTCTTCGAGGTCGTCGGCAGGTCGGCCACCGCCCGCACCGCCTACGAGAACACCCGGCGCGGCGGCACCCTCGTCGTGGTCGGCGCCGGTGCCATGGACGACTTCCTGCGGCTCAACATGTTCGAGCTGTTCTTCGACGAGAAGCGCATCCTGCCGTCCATGTACGGCGGCGGCGACGTGCTGCGCTCCTACGAGCGCACGATCGCCCTGTGGCGGGCCGGCCGCGTCGACCTGGCGGGCCTGATCACCCACCGGGTCCAACTGGCCGGGATCAACGAGGCGCTGGATCAGATGCGCACCGGGACGGCCCTGCGTACCTGCATCGAGATCTGAGGACGGGGGCGGGTATGGCACTGCCATCCGAGGGGCCGTTGCAGGGGCTGTCCGCCGTCGTCACCGGCGCCGGACGCGGGCTCGGCCGGGCCGAGGCCCTGGAACTCGCCCGGCTCGGCGCGGCCGTCGTCGTGAACGACTACGGGCGGCCCGGACGGGACGGCTCGGGGGAGGCCTCGGCGGGACCGGCCGAACAGGTCGCCGCCGAGATACGCGCCCAAGGCGGCCGGGCGGTCGCCCACACCGGGGACGTCGCGGACTTCCAACAGGCAGAGGGACTCGTACGGTTGGCGATCGGCGAGTTCGGCAAGCTGGACATCCTCGTCAACAACGCGGGCATCCTGCGCGACCGCATGGTCTTCTCCATGACCGAGGACGAGTGGGACTCGGTGATCCGTGTCCACCTCAAGGGGCACTTCAACACCACCCACTTCGCCGCCCGGCACTGGCGGGAGCGGTCCAAGGCGGCCGGGGGAGAGCACGTGTACGGGCGGATCGTGAACACCTCCTCGGAGGCGTTCCTCGCCGGCTCCGCCGGGCAGCCCAACTACGCGGCCGCGAAAGGCGGGATCGTCGGCCTGACCACCTCCACCGCCCTCGCCCTCGCCAAGTACGGCGTCACGGCCAACGCGATCTGCCCGCGCGCCCGGACCCGCATGACCGAGGACGTCTTCGCCGGGTTCGAGCGGCCCGCCGAGGGCCTGGACCCGCTGGCCCCCGAGCATGTCGCCCCGCTCGTCGGCTACCTGGCCTCGCCGGCCGCCGCCGGGATCAACGGCCAGCTGCTCGTCGTGCACGGCGGCATGGTCGCGATCGTCGAACGGCCGCGGGTGCAGGCGAAGTTCGACAGCAAGCAGGAGACGTTCAGCTACGACGAGCTCGACGCGCTCCTCACCCCGCACTACGCGGACCGGGCGCCGGGGGAGACCTTCGCGGCGGCGGAGGTGCTGGGACTCGGACGGGGCTGAGGGGGCCGCCGAGCAGACTTCCGGACGAGAAAAGAGGGGGCGCCCGTCGGACGCCCCCTCTTCTCGTTGCCACCGTCAGGCAGCCGCCTCCGCGGTCTGCTGGGACGGCTTGCGGTGCCGACCGTGCGGAGCCGACTCGCTCTCCTGGGCCGCGACCGGGCCCCGGTGCCGGCCGTGGCCGGCAGCCTCCAGAGAGTCGGCAGACAGCTGGTCCGTCGTGCTGGTGTCGCTCATCGGAAGTATTCACCCCGTCAACATGATCTTTCGTACAGCCGGGCGAGTCTAACCGGCGCTCCACGGGCCGAATCCAGGCGCACACGCCAACCGGCACTAGTTCGTTACAAGACGTCCCAGAGGCGCTTCCTGCAACGGCACCGGACGGGCCACCACGGGCTCCGGAATCCCCGGTTCCACACCCTCCCGAATCTCCGGTCCCGCAGGCTCCGAAGTGCCCTGCCCCGCAGGCTCCGAAGCCTGCGGGTCCGCGGGTCCCGGAGGGTCCGGTTCCGGCGGCTGAGGCGGCGCCCAGGGCGCCCCCGCAGCCGTGCCGTCCCGGACCGGACCCTCCGGGCCCGCCTCCCCCCGCGCCGCGGCAGTACCGCTCCCCGCGGCCGTCTCCCCCCTGGGCACCGTCAGCTCCGCCACGCCGCAGGGAGTCTCCTCCGTGGCGTACGGCAGCCGCAGCACCCCGTCCCGTGTCCAGAGCCCGGCCCCGGTCAGCCACCCCTCGGGCGCCGGGAGATGGGTCAGCCGCCGCCCCGTCGGCTGCCAGATGCCGACCCAGCTGTTGCCGAACGGCCCGTCGACGCGCAGCGCCACCGCGCAGTTCTCCGGCATCAGCGCCTGCCCGGGCTGGATCGCGAACGGCGTCACCGTGCAGTCCGGCACCCTGAGGCTCTCCGGGAAGCGCACCGGCAGCGTGCTGCCGAGCACGCCCCAGCCCCATCGTTCCTGCCCCGGCGAGGGCGCGTCCGAGGAGAGGAGCAGCAGCCCGCTGTCGGGGTCGGCGAGCAGCAGCCGGTCGTCGCTCCCGGCCGCGATCTGCAGCAGCGGCGAGACCTCGGCGCGCTCCAGGTCCACCACGACCGTCTTGACCGGTCCGCCGCCGAGATCCCGGTCCAGCGCCAGCATCCGCCCGGCGCGGTCCAGCCACACCCCGCCCGAGCAGCGCCCCGGCACCTCGGCGACCCCCTCGGGCCCGAACGGCCCGCCCGCCACCAGCCACACCACACTCGACCGCGGCCCGACCGCGAGGGCGTATGCCCGCACGCCCCCAGGGGCGGGCGGCAGCAGCGTGAGCCGGGTGCCGGGCTCGGGGCACTCCACCGCGCCCAGCGGCAGCTCACCGGTGCCGGGGCCGGTCGGGTACAGCAGCGAGAAGGCGTGCCGGCGCTCGACCAGCCGGTGGATCAGCACCCGGCCGTCGGACAGGGGCTGCACCTCGGTGCCGGGCTCCTCCGGCTGGTTGCCGGGCAGCGGCACCGCGTACGGCTCCGGGCCGTCCAGCGTCCAGCGCTCCGGGAACCAGCAGTCGCCGGCCGGCGCGAGCCGGGCCGCGTACGCGCCGTCCGCCGTCACGGCGAACGCCGTCCCCGGTACCCCGTCGGCCCCGCCCGTGGCCGCGGGTTCGATCGCACAGGCCGTCATCGTTCGGTCACCTCCGGTCACGAAGCTAGTTTTCGCCCGCACAGACGTGGGACGGCCAGGTCCGGCTTCACACATACGGGTGGTGCAGAAGCGATTCACCTGAGGAAAGCGGGGCCTTTGTGCTGAGCCGGGCCAGACCGGACGGATGCGGTACGGCCGCCCGGACCAGCCAGGTAGCCTTACCTTCGTGCCCCGTCTGTCTGAAGTCATCGCCGCACTGGAGAACCTGTGGCCCGCCGAGCGGGCCGAGTCCTGGGACGCGGTCGGCACGGTCGTGGGCGACCCCGGCCAGGAGGTCACCCGGGTCCTGTTCGCCGTCGACCCCGTGCAGGAGATCGTCGACGAGGCGGTGAAGCTCGGCGCCGACCTGCTGGTCACCCACCACCCGCTCTATCTGCGGGGGACGACCACGGTCGCGGCGACCCACTTCAAGGGCCGTGTCGTGCACACACTGATCAAGAACGACATCGCGCTGCACGTCGCCCACACCAATGCCGACACGGCGGATCCGGGTGTCTCGGACGCCCTCGCGGGCGCGCTGGACCTTCGTGTCGTACGACCCCTGGTGCCGGACCCCACCGACCCCGAGGGCCGCCGCGGTCTCGGCCGCGTGTGCGAGCTGGACCACCCGCTGACCCTCCGCGAACTGGCCGCGCGCGCCGCCGAACGGCTGCCCGCCACCGCCCAGGGCATCCGGGTGGCCGGCGAGCCCGAGGCCGTCGTCCGCACGGTCGCCGTCAGCGGCGGCTCCGGCGACAGCCTCTTCGAGGAGGTGCGCGCCGCCGGGGTGGACGCCTTCCTCACCGCCGACCTGCGTCACCACCCGGCCTCCGAGGCCGTCGCCCACAGCCCCCTCGCGCTGCTCGACGCGGCGCACTGGGCCACCGAATGGCCCTGGTGCGAGCTGGCCGCGAGCCAGCTCGACGAGATCTCCGACCGCCACGGCTGGGACCTTCGCGTCCACGTCTCCAAGACGGTCACCGACCCCTGGACCGCCCACGCGGCGTCCACCACCACGTCTAACTAACAGGAGCCCCCAACTGAACGCCGCGCCCGCCGACCAGATCCGACTCCTCGACGTCCAGGATCTCGACGTCCGCCTGCAGCAGCTCGCGCACAAGCGGAGGTCGCTGCCCGAGCACGCCGAGATCGACTCGCTGAACAAGGACCTCATCCAGCTGCGCGACCTGCTCGTCGCCGCGCAGACCGAGGAGAGCGACACCGCCCGCGAGCAGACCAAGGCCGAGCAGGACGTGGACCAGGTGCGCCAGCGCGCCGCCCGCGACCAGCAGCGCCTGGACTCCGGCGCGGTCACCTCGCCCAAGGACCTGTCCAACCTCCAGCACGAGATCGCCTCCCTCGCCAAGCGCCAGGGCGACCTGGAGGACGTGGTCCTGGAGGTCATGGAGCGCCGCGAGGCCGCGCAGGAGCGGGTGACCGAGCTGACCGAGCGGGTCGCGTCGGTGCAGTCGAAGATCGACGACGCGAGCGGCCGCCGGGACGCCGCGTTCGAGGAGATCGACGGCGAGATGGCTACGGTGACGAAGGAGCGCGAGGTCATCGCGGGCAGCATCCCCGCGGACCTGCTCAAGCTCTACGACAAGCTGCGCGAGCAGCAGGGCGGCATCGGCGCCGCCAAGCTGTACGCCCGCACCTGCCAGGGCTGCCGCCAGGAGCTGGCGATCACCGAGCTGAACGAGATCCGCTCGGCGGCCCCGGACACCGTGGTGCGCTGCGAGAACTGCCGCCGCATCCTGGTGCGTACGGCCGAGTCGGGTCTGTAAGAGTCGGTAAGGGGCTTCAGGGGTGCGGGAGTTCATCGTCGAGGCGGACGGCGGGTCACGGGGCAACCCCGGGCCCGCCGGTTACGGCACGGTGGTCCGTGAGGCGACCACGGGCGAGCCGCTGGCGGAGGTGGCCGAGTACATCGGGGTCGCCACCAATAACGTCGCCGAGTACCGGGGCCTCGTGGCCGGTCTGCGCGCCGTCCACGCCCTCGACCCGGCCGCGATGGTGCACGTCCGCATGGACTCCAAGCTCGTCATCGAGCAGATGTCGGGCCGCTGGAAGATCAAGCACCCCGACATGAAGCCTTTGGCGACGGAGGCGAAGTCGATCTTCCCCCCGGAGCAGGTCACGTACGAGTGGATCCCCCGCGAGCAGAACAAACACGCGGACCGCTTGGCGAACGAGGCGATGGACGCGGGGTCGAGGGGCGAACAGTGGTCGCCCTCGGAGTCGACGGCAGCGCTGGAGACCACGTCGGGCGCCGCCGCACCTGCCAGCGAGCAGCGCCCGACCACCCCCGACGAGCAGCACGTCTCGACACCGGGTTGGGGCAGCGCCCCCGACCTCGGCGCACCGGCGACTTTCGTGCTGCTCCGGCACGGCGAAACCCCCCTCACCCCCCAGAAGCGCTTCTCCGGCAGCGGCGGCACCAATCCCTCCCTCTCCGCCGCCGGCCGCGAACAGGCCCACCGCACGGCCGCGGCACTCGCCCGGCGCGGCACCATCCAGGCCGTCATCGCCTCCCCCCTCACCCGCACCCGCGAGACCGCGGCCGTCGTCGCCGCCCGCCTCGGCCTGGAGGTGACGATCGAAGACGGCCTGCGCGAAACGGACTTCGGCGCCTGGGAAGGCCTCACCTTCGGCGAGGTCCGCGACCGCTACCCCGACGACCTGAACGCCTGGCTCGCCGACCCGGAGGCCCACCCCACCGGCGGCGGTGAGAGCTTCGCCGAGACGGCCACCCGGATCGCCGCCACCCGCGACAAGCTGGTCGCCGCCCACGCCGGCCGCACGGTCCTGCTGGTCAGCCATGTGACCCCGATCAAGACCTTCGTCCGCCTCGCCCTCGGCGCCCCGCCCGAGTCCGTGTTCCGGATGGAACTGTCGGCGGCCTCCCTGTCGGCGGTGGCGTACTACGCGGACGGCAACGCGAGCGTACGGCTCTTCAACGACACGTCCCACCTGCGTCCCTGAGTCCGGCGAGCCCCGCCGCGCCCCGCGCCAGCTCCTCGATCCGCGCCCAGTCCCCGGCGGCCACCGCGTCCGCCGGGACCATCCAACTGCCGCCCACACAGCCGACGTTGGGAAGGCAGAGATACTCGGGCGCGTTCGCCGGACCGATCCCACCCGTGGGACAGAAACGCGCTTGCGGCAACGGCCCGGCCAGTGACCGCAGATACGCCGCACCGCCCGCCGCCTGAGCCGGGAAGAACTTCATCTCCCGCACCCCGCGCTCCAGCAGCGCCACGACCTCCGAGGTGGTCGACACCCCGGGCAGGAACGGCACCCCGGACCCGCGCATCGCCGCCAGGAGCACGTCCGTCCACCCGGGGCTGACCAGAAACCGCGCCCCCGCCGCCGTACCCGCGCTCACCTGCTCCGGCGTGATCACCGTGCCCGCGCCGACCACCGCCGAAGGCACCTCGGCGGCGATCGCGCGGATCGCGTCCAGCGCCGCCGGTGTCCGCAGCGTCACCTCGATCGCCGGCAGCCCGCCCGCCACCAGAGCCCGCGCCAGCGGTACGGCGTCGGCGGCGTCGGAGACGACCACCACGGGCACGACGGGGGCGAGATCCAGCACGGAGGCAGCCGAAGAGGAGGGCAGCGGTGAGGTCATGGCCTCATCGTGCCCAGCAGGTGCACCACACGCAATGAGCGTTGCGCATGCTGCAATGGCGTGAAGGTCTTAGTGGATCTCCTCCACCAGGACGTCCAGCGACCACGCCCTGCCCGCCCTGCCCGGCGCCTCCGCCTCCACGACGTACCCCAGCTCCCGCAGCACCCCGACCAGCTCGGCGGGGTCCTGCGGAGCGGCGCCGGCCGTCAGCAGGCTCCGTACCATCCGGCCCTTGGTCGCCTTGTTGAAGTGGCTGACCACCTTCCGGGTCGGAGCGTGCAGCACCCGTACGGTCGCCGTGCGCCCCGCGAGCTCGCCCTTCGGCTTCCAGGCCGCCGAGTACGCGGAGGAACGCAGATCCAGCACCAGCCCCTCCCCGGCCGCCCCGGGCAGCACGTCAGCCATCGGCGCCCGCCAGTGCCCGGCCAGCGCGCCGAGCCCCGGCAGCTTCACGCCCATCGAGCAGCGGTAGGAGGGGATCGGGTCCGTGACCCGCACCGCGCCCCACAGCCCGGAGAACACCAGCAACGAGTCCGCCGCGCGCCCGCGCGCCGCCGCGTCCAGCGTGGCCAGGCCGAGGGCGTCGTAGAGCACGCCGGTGTAGATCTCCCCGGCGGGGCGGGCGCCGGCCGTCGGCAGACCGGCGTTCTTCGCGATCTCGCCGCGCAGCCCCTCGCTCAGCCCGAGCACCTCGCGCGCCTTTTCCTCGTCACCGGTGCACAGCTCGACCAGCTCGGTGAGCGCTGCCTGCCGTGCGGCGGTCAGCCCCGGCAGGGACAGCGAGGAAAGCTCCAGCGGGGCGCCCTCGCCCGAGTTCGCCTTGCCTTCCGAGGGCGGCAGCAGGACCAGCAACACGTACTCCTTACGTAGACCTCCGCGACAGGGTACGGCGTGCCGCCCCGGCGCCCCCGACCCACGCTCGCTGTATGCCCTGCCGCAAGATCCGCGTGACCGGTGCCTCCGAGGCGCCGTTGCGGGCCGTCGTGGCCGTCGTGGCCGTCGTGGCCGTCGTGGCCGTCGTGGCCGTCGTGGCCGTCGTGGCCGTCGTGGCCGTCGTGGCCGCCCTGCGCGCCGAACTCGGCATCCCGGACGCCTTCCCGTCTCAGGTACAGGCGGAGGCCGAGCGCGCCGCGAAGACGCCGCCCGCCCTGCCGTCGTACGACGCCACGGACATCCCCTTCTTCACGCTGGATCCCCCGGCCGCCACCGACCTCGACCGGGCCACCCACCTCGCCCGGCAGGGCACCGGCTACCGGGTCCGGTACGCCATCGCCGACGTCGCCGTCTTCGTCGTACCCGGTGGAGCGCTGGACACGGAGGCGCACCGCCGGGTGAACACCCTGTACACGGCATGGTCATCCTGGAGATCCACGGCCGGTTTCCCGCGGACGCCGACCTGGACGCGGCATGGAAGCGGGGCCTGAAGGCGTTGCACCGCCAGGGAAGGGGTGGTGCCGCATGACGGAACAGGCACGGTGGACCAGGGCGAGACTGGGCCGGTGCGGCCCGCCGCTGGACCTGCTGACCGCGAACTTCCGACGGCACACCTACGCCCCGCACGCCCACGACGAGTACACGATCGGCGTCTGCGTGGGCGGCTCCGAGGTGATCGACTACCGGGGCGGCCACATCCGCACCGGCCCCGGCACGATCGTCGTCCTCGACCCCGGTGAGATGCACACCGGCGGCCCCGGCAACGCCACCGACGGCTACGCCTACCGGGCCCTGTACGCCGAGCCGTCCCTGCTGGCCGACGGCACCCTCGGCGGCCTCCCGCACTTCCGCGAACCACTCCTCGACGACCCCGAACTGGCCACGGCCCTCCGCCTCGCCCACACCGAACTCAGCGCCTGCCCCGACCCGCTGGAGGCCGAATCCCGCCTGCCCTGGCTGCTGACGGCCCTGGCCCGCCGCCACTCCACCGCCAGGTCCCTGTCCGACGAGATCCCAGGCGCGGGCGCGATCGCCCTGACAGTGCGCGACCGGCTCGCCGACGAACTCACCGCGCCACCATCGCTGGCCGGCCTGGCCGCCGAGCTGGGCCTGTCCCGCTACCAGCTCCTGAGGGCCTTCCGTACGACGATGGGCATACCGCCGTACGCCTGGCTGGCCCAGTACCGGGTGCACCGGGCACGGGGGTTGCTGGAGGCGGGCCTGCGCCCGGCGGAGGTGGCGGGACTGGTGGGCTTCGCCGACCAGGCGCACCTGACCCGCTGGTTCCGCAGGGTGCTCGGGGTGACGCCGGCGGCGTACCGCAACAGCGTTCAAGACGCCAGGTGAGGGACCGGCCGAAACTCGGCGTATGACTGCACGCGGCTGGTTCCTGTTCTCCCTCATGGGAGTGATCTGGGGCATCCCCTATCTCATGATCAAGGTGGCGGTGGCCGAGGTGTCCCCGCCGGTGCTGGTGTTCACACGCTGTGCGCTCGGCGCGGCCCTCCTGCTCCCGTTCGCCGTACGCCAAGGGGGCCTGCTCGCGAGCGTGCGCACCCACTGGCGCCCCATGCTGGCCTTCGCGTGCCTGGAGATCATGATCCCCTGGTTCACCCTCACCGACGCCGAACGGCACCTGTCCAGCTCGACATCGGGCCTGCTGATCGCCGGGGTGCCGATCGTGGGCGTGATCGCGGTCCGGCTCCTCGGCGACACCGAACACCTGGGCGCCCGCCGCCTGACGGGCCTCGCCCTCGGCCTGGCAGGCGTGACGGTGCTGACCCTGCCCCACCTGACCGGCGGCGACGCCCGCTCCCTGGTGGAGGTCCTGGCGACGGTCGTCGGCTACGCGACGGCTCCGCTGATAGCCGCGCGCCGGATGAAGGACGTCCCGTCGCTCCATCTGACATCGGCCTGCCTGACCCTGGCGGCGGTGGTCTACGCCCCGGTGGCCATCGCGACGCGCCCGTCCTCCGTCCCCTCCTCCTCGGTCCTCGCGGCGCTGGCGGGCCTGGGCGTGCTCTGCACGGCGGTGGCGTTCGTGGCGTTCCTGGAACTGATCAAGGAGGCGGGCCCGACGCGGGCGACGGTGATCACGTACGTCAACCCGGCGGTGGCGGTGGCAGCGGGCGCGATCTTCCTGAACGAACGCCTGACCGCGACGGTCCTGATGGCCTTCGCCCTGATCCTGACGGGCTCGGTCCTGGCGACGGCGGCTGCGGGTCCGCGCCGCCCCCGGCGCCCGGTACCATGGTCGACACGGCAGACGAGCCGGGCGGACGGCCGCGTGGAGTCCCCCTAGGGGGCTTCCCGAGGAACGTCCGGGCTCCACAGGGCAGGGTGGTGGCTAACGGCCACCCGGGGTGACCCGCGGGACAGTGCCACAGAAAGCAGACCGCCCGGGGCTCCGGCCCCTGGTAAGGGTGAAACGGTGGTGTAAGAGACCACCAGTGCCCAGGGTGACCTGGGCAGCTAGGTAAACCCCACCCGGAGCAAGGTCAAAAGGAAACACTCCGGTGTTTCTGCGCGGACGCTCGAGGGCTGCCCGCCCGAGTCCGCGGGTAGACCGCACGAGGCCGGTGGCAACACCGGCCCTAGATGGATGGTCGTCGCCCCGGGGGCCGCGAGGCCCCCGGGGAACAGAACCCGGCGTACAGCCCGACTCGTCTGCCACTCAGGGCTTCTGACCAGTAG
This sequence comes from Streptomyces sp. NPDC031426, assembly GCF_055581585.1. NCBI lineage: Bacteria > Bacillati > Actinomycetota > Actinomycetes > Kitasatosporales > Streptomycetaceae > Streptomyces > Streptomyces sp. NPDC031426. The sequence continues at coordinate 190,916 of NZ_JBVIJE010000004.1, read as the reverse complement.
AAACACCGGTCAGAGTCCGTCACCGTCCACGTCGAAAAGCCGACGGTTTCCAGGGCGGCATCGGCGCGTGCCGCCACCTGCGGGTCGAACTCGATCGTGGGCGCGCCGCGCGCACGCTGCCCAGCCCCTGCTGGAGGTGGTCTACCGGATCGCCCGGCGGGGCGACAGCGCACTGTCCACCCGCCACTGGGTCGCGGCGGGATGTGGCGAAGCCTTCGACGGGCCTGGATCACGCCGAGTTGCCGGGCCGCAGCGGACGTGCGCTCACACGCGCCAGATGTCCCTCGAACACCTCCCGCGCCTGAGGTGTCAGCGTGCGCAGGGCCACCAGCGCCGTGATCACCACGTCGCACAGTTCCGCCTGGACGTCCTCCCAGGTGTGGGTGATGCCCTTGCGGGGGTTCTGGCCGGTCGTGCCGATGATCGCCTCGGCCACCTCGCCGACCTCCTCCGAGAGTTTCAGGACGCGCAGGAGGAGGCCCTCGGTGCCCGGGTGGGTACGGGTGGCCTCCAGGCGGGACCAGAGTTCGTCGATCGTCGGCCAGAGGGCGGCGGCGGTGCCGGTGGTGTCCTGATCGGTCATGCCGGGCAGCTTCCCATGCCCCGGCCCTGCGCCGTACCGGCCGCCTTGTCCCCGGCCCTGCGCCGTACCGGCCGCCTTGTCCCCGGCCCTGCGCCGTACCGGCCGCCTTGTCCCCGGCCCTGCGCCGTACCGGCCGCCTTGCCCCCGGCCCTGCGCCGTACCCGCCGCCCTGTCCCGGCGCCCCGCCGTACCGGCCACCCATTCGAGTCACTGCGCCGTACGGCTACTCCTCGAACAGCACCTCCTGCTCCCCCTCCACCTTCGCCCGTACCCGCTGGTTGCGTGCCCCGATCACCACCGCCGTCGCCGCCGCCGTGACGCCGAGGGCCACCGGCACCATCCAGCCCCGGTCGAAGACGTGGCCCAGGGCGTGGTCGAGGGAGAGGCGGCCGGGGCCTGTCACCGCGAGGCCGGCTGCCGCCAGGCCCAGGCTCGCGGCGTGCTCGTAGCCGCCCTCCTGGGCGAAGAAGCCGTGGGGCATGTGGACCATCGCCGCCCCGGCCATCGCGCCGGCCGCCGCCGCACCCGCCGCCGGGGTCGCGAGGCCCACGGCGAGGAGGGTGCCGCCGCCGGCTTCCGCGAGGCCTGCCGCCATGGCGCTCGCCTTGCCGGGCGCATAGCCGACGGACTCCATGAACTGGCCGGTGCCCTCCAGTCCGTGCCCGCCGAACCAGCCGAACAGCTTCTGCGCGCCGTGCGCGGCCAGCACCCCGCCGGTCCCCAGCCGGAGCAGCAGCAGGCCCAGATCACGTCGGTCGAAACAGCTCACGGTGACTCCCAAGCGGAGAAGCGGAGAGACGGAGAGGCGCAGGGGCTCGTGTTTCCACCGTCGCAGGTCCGACACCCGTCGGCCCGCCGTGGATGGCGTTCGGGTGGCGGGGCCGGGGCGGCGGTGTGACTCTGGCGCCATGACGATTCAGCCAGCCAAGCTCAGCGATCCGGCCGTCCGGGCCTTCGTGCACGCCGTCAACTCGCACGACAGAGAAGGCTTCATGGCGCTGCTCGCCCCCGGCGCCACCATGGCCGACGACGGCTCCGACCGTGACCTCGCCGAGTGGATCGACCAGGAGATCTTCGCCTCCCACGGCCACATGGAGGTCGACAACGAGTCCTCCGGTGGCCGCGCCCTCATCGCCCGCTACCGCAACGACACCTGGGGCGAGATGCGCACCAAGTGGATCTTCACCGTGGAGGACGACGGGCGGATCTCGCGGTTCGAGACCGGGCAGGCGTAAAAGGTCCCAGGGCTTGTCTTCGCGTGCGCTCCAACTCCTACCGTCCTCAGGCATGGAGACCACAAGGACCCTGGGACGCAGCCGTATCGACGTCAGCCCGCTCGGCTTCGGCTGCTGGGCCATCGGCGGAGAGTGGCAGTCCGCCGACGGACAGCCGCTCGGCTGGGGGAAGGTGGACGACGAGGAGTCCGTGCGGGCGGTACGCCGTGCGCTCGATCTCGGTGTCACCTTCTTCGACACCGCCGACGTCTACGGCACCGGGCACAGCGAGGAAGTCCTCGGGCGTGCCCTCGGCAAGCGGCGCGACGACGTCGTGCTGGCCACCAAGTGGGGCAACGTCTTCGACCCGGACACCCGCACCCTCACCGGCAGCGACGACACCGCGGAGTACGCCCGGCGCGCCCTCACCGCCTCCCTGCGCCGCCTCGGCACCGACCACATCGATCTGTACCAGTTCCATCTGTCCGACGCCGATCCGGTGCGGGGCGCCGAACTCCGGGACCTGTGCGAGGAATTGGTCGAGGAAGGGCTCATCCGCGCCTACGCCTGGAGCACCGACGACCCCGACCGCGCCGCCGTCTTCGCCGAGGGGCCCAACTGCACGGCCGTACAGCACGCCCTCAATGTCCTGCAGGACGCGCCGCAACTCCTGGAACTGTGCGAGCGGATGGGGCTTGCGAGCATCAACCGCAGCCCGCTGGCCATGGGGTTGCTCGCCGGGAGGCGGAGCGGATCGCTGGAGGCCGGGGACATCCGGAGCCGGCCGCCGGCCTGGATGCAGGGGTACGACGGTGACGGCTCCGGGGCCGACGAGGACTGGCTGACCCGGATCGACGCCCTGCGGGACGTCCTCACCAGCGGTGGCCGCACCCTCGCCCAGGGCGCCCTGGCCTGGATCTGGGCCCGCAGCCCGCGCACCGTGCCGATCCCGGGCTTCCGTTCGGTCGCGCAGGCCGAGGCGAACGCGGGGGCGATCGGGAAGGGGCCGCTCACCGCCGGGCAACTGGCCGAGATCGATCGGATCCTCGGCAGGTGAGCGACCCCGCCCCAGCCGGTCTCAGTAGAAGCCGCTGTACTGCGGCTGCTCGGTCAGCGTGATCTGCCCCGCCTTGATCGTGGCCAGGCGCGGGGCGCGGCGGGCGATGGAGGAGTCGTAGGTGACCATGACGAAGGTCAGGCCGTGCTCCCGCCACAGGCCCTCCAGCAGGGCCACGATGTCGTCGCGGGTGCCCTCGTCGGGGTTGCCGGTGGGTTCGTCGGCGAGCAGCACTGTGGGCCTCTTCACCACCGCGCGGGCGATCGCGACGCTCCCCCAGTGCCTTAAGGGCCTGGGGGCACCCCCAGCTGCTGGCCGCCGGACATCTCCGAGGGAACGTGGGTCAGGCGTTCGCCGAGGCCGACCGAGCGCAGGGCCTGTGCCGCCCGTTCCCGGCGTTCGGCGGGCTTCACGCCCAGCGGGACCAGGGCGGTCTCGACGTTCTCCTGCGCGGTGAGCGTCGGGATCAGGTTGAACGCCTGGAAGATGATGCCGATCTTCTCGGCGCGCAGCCGGGTCAGCCGGGCCTCGCCGATGGTCGCCAGGTCGACGCCGTCCAGTTCCACGCTGCCGGAGGACGGGCGGTCCAGGCCGCCGATCATCTGCAGCAGGGTGGACTTGCCGCCGCCCGTCGGGTCCTGGATGACCAACTGGTCGCCGTCGGCGATGGTGAGGTCGATGCCGCGCAGCGCCTCCACCGTCTCCTTGCCCCGCGTGTAGCGCTTGGTGACGCCGGTGAGTCTGTACATGGGTTCTCCACAAGGTATGGGGTGGAGCGCCGCCTCCCGGGGGGAATCGGAGGCGGCGCCCCGGCACTGGGGGGTCAGGAGCTGGCGCGCCTCCCGAATCTCGGCCCCTGCGAGCTGCCCGCTGTCGGCGCCGACCGAGCCTTGGTGAGGGTCATGTCGGTGCCGAGGCCGTACAGCGATTTCAGGACCTTGTCCTGTGCCTGCGTCATGCCGGCCGACACCGAGTTGACGGTGATGACCAGCGCGCTACCGAGCGCCAGACCCATCGCGATGACCAGAGCGGCCTACTTGCGGCGGCTCAGCTCGCGCTTGAGACAGATGCCAAACCTCCCGTTCCTCGAAGGTTCTTGGCGCCCGCTGTGGGCGCTGCCAGAACCAGGGAGGAACCTTTGAGCCGCCCTGGGCAAAAGGTGTGCGAGTGCTGAGAAATGCGGGTAACTCATCGCAATTTCATAAGGTGGCAAATTCCACGGCGATGGCGGGCCCGCGGTGCGGAATCCGCTGCTGGGCGCGGTGTACCGTCCCCGGGTGCGCGAATGTTCCCGGCTCAGCCGACGTGCCGTCCTCGGACTGACGGCCGCCGCCCTCCCTCTGTCCGCGACCACCCCCGCGTCCGCCGCGACGGTGATCGGCGGCGAGCAACTGGCCCTTACCGGCGTCCAGGTGCGCGGTGCCTCCGGGCTGCCGCAGAAGCTCACCGCCCGCTCCTGGCTGATCGCCGACTGCGCGAGCGGCGAGGTGCTCGCCGCGTTCAACGCGCACCGGCGGCTCCCGCCCGCGTCCACGCTGAAGATGCTGTTCGCGGACACCGTGCTGAAGAAGTTCGACCGCACCCAGCGGTACACCGTCAAGGACTCCGATGTCGCCGACATCCCGTTCGGCTCCAGCCTGGTCGGCATCAAGCCCGGCATCACCTACACCGTCGAGCAGTTGTGGCAGGGCGTGTTCCTGCGCTCCGGCAACGACGCCGTGCACGTGCTCGCCCATATGAACGGCGGCATCGCCAGGACCGTCGCCGAGATGCAGGCGAAGGCCGCGGACCTGCAGGCCCTGGACACCCATGTGGTCAGCCCCGACGGCTTCGACCACCCGGGTCAGATCTCCTCGGCGTACGACCTCACGCTGTTCGCCCGCCACGGCCTGAAGAACGCCGACTTCCGCGGCTACTGCGGCACGCGGACCGCCGACTTCCCGGCGGGCGGCAAGAAGACCTTCCAGATCCAGAACACCGACCGCCTGCTGACCGGGGCGTGGGGCCTGAAGACGTACGACGGCCTGATCGGCGTCAAGAACGGCTACACCAGCCATGCCGGCAACACCTTCACCGGCGCGGCCACCCGGGGCGGGCGCACCCTGCTGGTCACCGTGATGCATCCGGCCACCGGCAGCAACGCCGTCTACGAGCAGACCGCCGCGCTGTTCGACTGGGGCTTCGACCGCGGGCGTTCGGCGCGGGCGGTGGGCACGCTGGTCGATCCGCTGAGCGAGGGCGGGGCGAAGGCGAGCCCGGAGCCCTCGGGGGAGGCGGCGACCGGCGCGCCGGACTCGGGCTCCGGTGGCCCCTCCACCGGTCGGCTGGTGGAGGGCGCGGGAGGTACGGCGCTGCTGCTTGCGGCGGCGGGGGCGCTGGTGGTCAAGCGGCGGCGCAGGGCGGTCGCGGCGGCGACGGCCGAGGCGGCGCAGAGGTCAGAGGGGGCCGAGGGAGCCGAGGGGGGCGCGGAGCCCGGCGGCCGGCACCGGCGCTGAACAGTGCGGCGGCCGTTCCACCGACCGGCGTGCACCTCGCGTCCCGTGGCGAGGTCCACCCCCAACTCCGGTCGGGTGGAACGGCCGCCGCCTTCCCCCCTCGGCGGTGGCTGTGGAACCGTTGCGCTTCAACTGTGAAGCTCTCGTGAAGGGAAGTTGAGCATATAGGCCCGACGGGCCGCAATACCGCGGATGTTCGAATTCCGGTTGTGGTAATGGGGTCAACCCCGCCCGATGTACGGCATCGCCGTCGCCAGCACCGTCGCGAACTGCACGTTCGCCTCCAGCGGCAGCTCGGCCATGTGCCGCACGGTCCGAGCCACGTCGGCCACGTCCATCACCGGCTCCGGGACCACCTCGCCGTTCGCCTGCAAGCCACCGGTCTGCATCCGGGCCGTCATGTCGGTCGCCGCGTTGCCGATGTCGATCTGCCCGACGGCGATGCGGTGCGGCCGCCCGTCCAGCGACAGCGACTTGGTGAGGCCGGTCAGGGCGTGCTTGGTCGCGGTGTAGGCCACCGAGAGCGGGCGCGGCGTGTGGGCCGAGATGGAGCCGTTGTTGATGATCCGGCCGCCCTGCGGCTCCTGCTCCTTCATCCGCCGGTACGCCGCCTGGGCGCACAGGAACGCCCCGTTGAGGTTGGTGTCCACCACGTGCCGCCAGGCGTCGTACGACAGTTCCTCGACCGGCACCCCGCCCGGCCCGAACGTCCCCGCGTTGTTGAACAGCAGGTCCACCCGGCCGAACCGGTCCACCGTCGCCGCGAACAGCGCGTCCACGTCCTCGGGCCGCGACACGTCGGTGCGTACGGCGAGGGAGGCGCCCTCCGGCACCAGCGCCGCCGTCGCCTCCAGTGTCTCGGTGCGCCGGCCGGCCAGCGCCACCGACCAGCCGGCCCCCAGCAGTTCCAGGGCGACGGCCCGCCCGATGCCGGAGCCGGCGCCGGTCACCACCGCGATCTTCGATTGCCTGTCGGTCATGGCACCGCAGCGTAGGCGGCAAGTCCGTCATGCGGAATGCCATGTCCGCCATACGGTTATCCGGCGGCGGCCACCGCCGCTCCGGGATACCGGTTCACACCGTCACCGCTACCGCGTCCCCTGGATACCGCACCCCGATCCGCTCCCGCACCGCGTCCAGCGTCCGCATCACCGCGAGCGAACCCTCCAGCGGCACCAGCGGCGACTCCTTCTCGCCCGCCCGCAGCGCCCGCATGACCTCGATCGCCTCGTGCCGCAGGGTGGTGCGCGGCCCGTCGGCCGGGGCGGCGGCGAACTCCTCCGGATCGCGGCCGTCGCGGCGCAGCACGAACCGCTCCGGGTGGAAGAAGCCGGACGGCACATCGATCCGGCCGCGCGAACCGGTCACCGAAGCCGTGCCGCCCGTACCGCCGACGATCGAGCAGTGCAGCGCGGCCATCGCCCCGCTCTCCCAGGACAGCACCGCGCCCGTCTGCAGATCGACGCCCTCCGGCGACAGCAGCGCGCTCCCCGCCACCGCGTCCGGCTCACCGAGCAGCAACTGTGCGAACGACACCGGGTACACGCCCAGGTCCAGCAGTGCCCCGCCGCCCAGCGCCGGATCCCGCAGCCGGTGCGCCGGCGGGAAGGGACCGGCAAGGCCGAAGTCGGCCTGCACGGTGCGCACTTCGCCGATCGCCCCGTCGTCCACCAGCGCCTTCAGCCGCCGGACCAGCGGGTTGCAGTACATCCACATCGCCTCCATCAGGAAGCGGTCGTGCTGCCGCGCCAGCGCGACGAGTTCCTCCGTCTCGCGCAGGTTCAGCGTGAACGGCTTCTCGCACAGCACGTTCCGGCCCGCCTCCAGGCACAGCCCGGCCGCCGCGCGGTGCGCCGAGTGCGGAGTGGCGACGTAGACGACATCGATGTCCGGGTCCGCCGCCAGCGACTCCCAGTCGCCGTAGGCCCGCGCCGCCCCGAACCGCTCCGCGAACGCCTCCGCCGACTCCCGGCGCCGCGAGGCCACCGCCGCGATCTCCGCATCCGCCAGATCCACCAGGTCCGCCGCGAACGCCGCCGCGATCCCGCCCGTCGCCAGGATCCCCCAGCGCACCTTCCGCTCCACCATCGCCCCACCCATCGGTCATGTGTGCCCTGGCAGTGTGTACGAGCTGAGAGCATAGGTGCCGGTCGCTCTCGCCAGGCGGCCGCTTCACCAGAGGGAGGGGACGGATGCGCGAGCCCGCGGCGGCATCGACACCTCAGGCACGGCCCACGTCCGTGCCCGCCCGGCCGTCCGCCGCCACCCGCCGCACCGGCCTGCTCGTCACGCTCGTCCTCGGCGGCCTCACCGCGACACCACCGCTCGCGATGGACATGTACCTCCCGGCCCTGCCGGAGGTCACCGGGTCCCTGCACGCACCCGCCGCCACCGTCCAGCTCACCCTCACCGCCTGCCTGCTGGGCATGGCCCTCGGGCAGCTGGTCGTCGGCCCGATGAGCGACCGCTGGGGCCGCCGCCGCCCGCTGCTCGCCGGTCTCGCCGTCTACCTCCTCGCCACCGCCCTGTGCGCCCTCGCCCCCGACGTCGAGACGCTGGTCGCCCTCCGGCTGGCCCAGGGCCTCGCGGGCGCCGCCGGCATCGTGATCGCCCGGGCCGTCGTACGCGACCTGTACGACGGTGACGCCATGGCCCGCTTCTTCTCCACCCTGATGCTGATCTCCGGGGTCGCGCCGATCGTGGCGCCGCTGATCGGCGGGCAGATCCTGCGGGTGACCGACTGGCGGGGCGTGTTCGTCGTCCTGACGATGGTCGGTGTCGCGCTGGCCGTGCTCGTCCGGCTGCGGCTGCCGGAGACCCTGCCGCCGGAGGAACGGCACGACGGGGGAGTGGGGGCGGCCCTGCGCGCGATGCGCGGCCTGCTCGCCGACCCGCCCTTCACCGGCTACATGCTGACCGGCGGCTTCGCCTTCGCCGCGCTGTTCGCGTACATATCCGCCTCCCCCTACGTCATCCAGGAGATCTACGGCGCCTCCCCGCAGACCTTCAGCCTGCTCTTCGGCCTCAACTCGGTCGGCCTGGTGATCGCCGGGCAGGTCAACGGCAAGCTACTGGTCGGCCGGGTCGCCCTGGAGAAGGTGCTGGCCTGCGGCCTCGCGGTGATCGTGCTCGCCGCGGCCGCCCTGCTGCTGATGTCCACCGGCGCCCTCGGCGAGGTCGCTCTGCCGCCGGTCGCCGCCGCGCTCTTCGTCCTCATGTCCGCCATGGGCATCACCCTCCCCAACGCCCAGTCGCTCGCCCTGCTGCGCACCCGGCACGCCGCGGGCTCCGCCTCCGCCCTGCTCGGCACCTCCTCCTTCCTCGTCGGAGCGGTCGCCTCACCGCTCGTCGGCGTCGCCGGAGAGCACACCGCCGTACCCATGGCGGTGGTCCAACTGGTGGGAGCACTGGTCGCGGGAGCCTGCTTCATGGGAATGTGCCGTCCCTGGAGCACACGTGGGAACACACGTGCGGGGTCGGAGGGAGACGAGAACTGAGCGCACCGAGACTGCGCGCCGACACACCGGAACGGGCCGGGCTCGACCCCGCCGAACTCGGGCACCTGGTCGGCGAGGTGCACGCACTCACCGCCGGAGACCGCCCCTGGGCGGCCGGCGCCGTCGTGCTGGCCGCCCGCGGACCCGTGATCGCCGTGGCCGAGGCCGCGGGCTGGGCCGTCCGCTACTCCGGCTACGACCCCGAGACCGACAACGGTGTCGAACTGCCGCCCGCCGCCCGCGTCCCGGCCACCGTCGACACGCCCTTCGACCTGGCCTCCCTCACCAAGCTGTTCACCTCCGTCGCCGCCGTGCAGCAGATCGAGCGCGGCACCCTCGGCATGGACGCCCGGGTCGGCGACTACCTGCCCGACTTCCACGCCGCCGCCGCGCACGGCATCACCGTGCGGCAACTGCTCACCCACACCTCCGGGCTGCGCCCCGAGCTGCCGCTGTACGACTGCCCCGACGACGCGAGCCGGCTGGCCCTGCTGCGCGCCGAGGCCCCGACGGGTGAGCCGGGCCGCCATCTGTACTCGGACCTGAACATGCTCGTCCTCCAGTCCGTGCTGGAGCGCATCACCGGGCGTAGCCTCGACGTCCTCGTCCAGGACGGCATCACCCGGCCGCTCGGCATGACGGCGACCGGCTTCGGACCCTGCCCCGGCGCGGCCGCCACCGAGGACCAGCGGCGGCCCTGGGCCAAGGCGGACCGGGGGATGCTGCGGGGCGTGGTGCACGACGAGAACGCCTGGGCGCTGGGCGGCGTGGCCGGGCACGCCGGGCTCTTCTCCACCGCCCGCGACCTGGCCGTCTTCTGCCGCGCCCTGCTCGCCGGCGGCTCCTACGGCCCCGCCCGCATCCTCGGCCCCGACTTCGTCGAGCTCCTGCTCACCCCGCCGGGGCTGGGCTTCGCCGTCGACCAGCCGTGGTTCATGGGCGAACTCGCGGGCAGCGGGGCGGCCGGGCACACGGGTTTCACGGGTACGTCGCTCGTCCTCGACCCGAGGACGGACACGTTCCTGATCCTGCTGGCCAACACGGTGCATCCGCGGCGCAGGCCTGCGGACAGCGGGCCGAGGGCGAGACTGGCGACACGGCTGGCGAGGGCGGTGATCTGAGTCCGGCCCTCCGGCCGACGGTCGGGGGTCTGGGGGCGGAGCAGGCCCGGCCCCACACCGCCCAGCCATACAATCGGCAGGTGAACGACACCCTCCGTAGCGCACTCGCGGAGCTTCTCGACGGACTCCCGCCCACCCAGGCCGCCGGAGCGGTGGAACGGCTGATCGCCCACTACCGGGGCGACACCCCCACCCACGCCCCGATCCTCCGCGACCGCGCCGACGTGGCCGCCTACGCCGCCTACCGCATGCCCGCCACCTTCGAAGCGGTCCACTCGGCGCTGGAGGCGTTCGCACGGGCCGTCCCCGACTGGACACCCGGCAGCCATGTCGACGTGGGCGGCGGCACCGGCGCGGCGACCTGGGCCGTCACCGCGACCTGGCCCGGCGAGCGCGGCGTCACCGTGCTGGACTGGGCCGAGCCCGCCCTCGCCCTCGGCCGGGAGATCGCCGCCGCCAACCCGGCCCTGCGCGGCGCCCGCTGGCAGCGCGCCCGGATCGGCGCCGACCTCACCCTGGACGACACCGACCTCGTCACGGTGTCGTACGTCCTCAACGAACTCTCCGCGCCCGACCGCGCCGCCCTCGTCGACGCCGCTGCGACCGCCGCGCAGGCCGTGGTGATCGTGGAGGCCGGCACCCCGGCCGGCTACGCCCGCGTCATCGAGGCCCGCGACCGTCTGATCCGTGCCGGACTGCACGTCGTCGCCCCCTGCCCGCACAGCGCCGCCTGCCCCATAGAGCCCGGCCGGGACTGGTGCCACTTCTCCGCCCGGGTCGCCCGCTCCTCGCTGCACCGCCAGGTCAAGGGCGGCACCCTGCCGTACGAGGACGAGAAGTTCTCGTACGTCGCCGCCACCCGCCTGCCCGCCGCGCCGGCTCCCTCCCGGGTGATCCGGCGACCGCAGATCCGCAAGGGCCAGGTGCTCCTGGACCTGTGCGAGGCCGGCGAACGGCTGGACCGTACGACCGTCACCAAACGCCACGGCCCCCTGTACAAGGCCGCCCGGGACGCCGAGTGGGGAGACCGGTGGCCGCCGGAGGACTCCTCCCAGGAGCCGTCCGCGTAGCCGCCGGGGCTTGTTAGCGTCGCCCCATGGTCAACAAGCCGGCCCCCGACGCCACCCGCCGCAGCGAGAAGTCCCGCAGAGCGATCTACGCCGCCGCCCTCGCCCTGGTCGGCGAGTTCGGGTACCCGAGGACCACCGTCGAGGGGATCGCCGCGCGGGCCGGGGTCGGCAAGCAGACGATCTACCGCTGGTGGTCCTCCAAGGCGGACGTCCTGCTGGAGGCGTTCCTCGACCTCTCCACGCAGGCGGCCCAGGACGCGGGACAGGTGCCGTACACCATCCCGGACACCGGCGACCTCGCCGCCGACCTCAAGGCGGTGCTGCGGATCACGGTGGACCAGTTGCTCGACCCGCGCTTCGCGGTACCGGCCCGCGCTCTGGCCGCCGAGGGCCTGGTCAACGAGCCGCTCGGCCGCCAGGTCGTCGCGGGACTCCTCGAACCCCAGCTCCAGCTGTACGTCGACCGGCTGCGCGCCGCGCAGGACGCCGGGGCGGTACGGGCCGACGTCGATCCACGGATCGCGCTGGAACTGTTCGTCTCGCCGCTCGCGCAACGCTGGCTGCAACGGACCGGGCCGATCTCCTACGACTACACGGACACGCTGGTCGACTACGCGGTGCATGGAATCGGGACCCCAGACACCCCCAAGCACACGAAGATGGGACGATAAGGCACACTGTCCGCACACCAGCGAGGCGACGACCAGACTGAGGGGATAGATGAGCGCGACGTTCGGCGGCCGGTCCGGCCGGCAGGGCAAACTCTCCCAGTGGCTGCGCGGACGCCGCCCGAAGGAGGCCGCCGACGACGGGGGCCGTGAGGCCCTGCTGCTGGCCGCCGCTGCCGCGGGCCTGCCGCTCGCCCCCGCCGCGCACCCCGCCCCCGGCTACCGCTGTTCCTGCGACCGCGTCGGCTGTCCCACCCCGGCCCGGCACCCGGTGTCGTTCGCCTGGCAGACGCAGTCCACCACCGATCGCGCGCAGATCGAGCGCTGGTCCCGGCACCAGCCGCAGGCCAACTTCATCACCGCGACCGGAATGGTCCACGACGTCCTCGACGTCCCTTTGGCAGCCGGGCGGGAGGCCCTGGAGCGGCTGCTCTCCTCCGGCGTCGAGGTGGGTCCCGTCGCCGAGAGCGACGACGGCCGCATGCTGTTCTTCACCCTCACCCGCGGCACCCCCGAGGACGAGGACGAGTGGTGGCCGTGCGAGCTGGACTGCCACCCGGAGACCATGGACGAGCACCCGGGGCTGCGCTGGCACTGCCGGGGGTCGTACGTCCTGGTGCCGCCCGCTCGGCTGCCCGGTGACGATCAGCAGGTGCGGTGGGCGCGCGGGCCGGAGCATGCGCTGCCCGATCCCCTGAGCCTGTTGGAAGCGCTCACCGATGCGTGTGCGCGGTTCGCTGCCACGGGCGCCGGCCATCAGGGTGCGGCCTGGCCACTGCGGCACTAGGCGCCGACCGGGGTGCCGGGCGGGGCGCTCTACTCGCCCTGCGCCGAGGTGAGACCCGGCACCCGCCCCAGCACCGACACCTTGCCGCTGCCCGCCGGGTCCAGGGCCACCTCCGCCGACATGAACTCCAGCGTCAGGGACTGATTCACCTCGCCCTTGGTCAGGGCCTGGACGTCCTTGCCCTGAGGGGGCACCGTCGTGCCGGTGGCCGCGGTCTGCTTCTCGTAGTGGTGGGTGGTGAAGAACACCAGCGCCCCGCCGTCCGCCGTGCGCAGCGCCACCGGTGCGTAGCCGCCGTTCGTCAGCGGCGCGTCGATGAACTGGGTGACCAGGCCCGGCTTGCGGGCCCGCTTGGCCCGGTCGGCACGCTCGACGCTGGTGTACCTGCCGGCGGCGAAGGCCTGGCCGCCCTTCTTCAGGTACGTCGTGTACTCCTGGCTCAGCTTGCCGGGCGCGACGGCGAGTTGAGCGGACCCGGCCGGCACCGCCTCGGCCCAGCCGTCCTGGTCCGTCTTGAACTGCGGTACGGCGGTGGGCGCCACGAGGGTGATGTACGCCACCCGCCAGCGCTGGCCCAGGTCGCCCCGGGTGAACACCATCAGCCAGCGCGCCGTGCCGGTCTTGTTGCCCTGGGCGTCGGCGACGAACCAGCGCGGCCAGCCCGTCTTCTTGGGGATCGTGATCTTCACGTCCGACAGCTTCAGTGGCACGTGATTCGGGTTGCCCGAGGGGCTGTTGGCGTGCCCGGCCTTCAGCCGCGCGGCGGTGATGTCGCCGAACGGGCCGGTGAGGTAGGGCGCGTCCAGGGAGTTGTCGTAGGCCTTGTCGGCGTTGTTGTACGCGGCCGTGAACGCGGTGAGCGCCTTGGCGGCCTCGGCGCGGGTGGCGGCGGGGAGCACCTCGCGCTCCCCGTGCACCACCACGCATCCGCTCGCCGTCAGCGACAAAGCGGTCAGCGAGGCCGCTATGAGTGCGTTCCGGTCACGCCTGCGGAGCCTGCGCGGGCTGCGATCCCTGCTCATCCGGTCCCTTCACCTTCCCCTTTCCGGAGGCGAACCCTACCGGGGCCAGGAAGATCGCGAGCGTCGGGATCAGGTACAGCAGCCACACCGTGACCTGGAGGACGGTCGGGTCGGGCTGGAAGTTGAACACGCCCTTCAGCAAGGTGCCGTACCAGCTGTCCGGCGGGATGGTGCCGCCGATGTCGAAGGCCAGGCTGGTCAGGCCGGGCAGCCAGTTCGCCTCCTGCAGGTCGTGGAAGCCGTAGGCGAGGACGCCCGCCGCGACCACGACCAGCATGCCGCCGGTCCAGGTGAAGAACTTCGCCAGGTTGATCCTCAGGGCGCCCCGGTAGAACAGCCAGCCGAGGAGTACGGCCGTGGCGAGGCCCAGCGCCACGCCGATCAGCGGGCGCGGGGTGCCGTCGGACGCCGCGTGCACCGAGGCCCATACGAACAGCGCGGTCTCCAGGCCCTCCCGGCCGACGGCCAGGAAGGCGGTGGCGACTACCGCGTGATGTACGAGGTCAGCGACCGGCAGATCCGCGTGTCCGTGATCCACCCCGGGCGCGTGCGCTGACAGCGCCGACGGTGGGAGGGTGGCCGGCATGGGGAGCGCGCGCAGGGAGCCGTTGGGGGCCGGTGGCCTGGTGCTGGATGTGCGGCAGCGTCCGGGACCGCCGCCGCTCCGCTTTGAAGCGGCCGACGGCGGCAGGATGCTGCTGCGGCAGGGCGGGCGCGTCGTACTGCTGGGCCGGGTCGAGGAGTGGAACCAGGGGGTGCATCTGCACCGGTACGAGAACTACCGCCCAGCCCTGCCGCCGATTCGCTCAGCGGCGATGCGAGGTTCCGTCAACTGGGTGCACATGTATGCGCGGTGGATGGAGGAGGCGGAGGAAGGCCCCCTGCACGACTCGCGCTGGCACCTGCGGGCGCGCGACGAGTTCCCGCCGTACGTCTGGCATGCGGAGGACTTCGTCCGGGACTGGCCCGCCTGCCATCTCGACTGGTCCGGCATGAGCTGGCACGGTGTCGTACCCCTGCGCCCGCTCTCGCCGCCGGACGCCGGGCGGGTGAAGGCCTACCGCAAGCACGCCCGTGACGGCACCCTGGCGCCGGTTCTGCTGTGGTGGGTCACCGCCCTCGACGGCTGGCTGCTCCTGGACGGGCACGACCGGGCCGTCGCGGCGCTCGCGGAGGGGCGGACGCCGCCCTGCGTGGTGCTGACCCGTCTGCCGGACGACGAGGACTGGCGTCGCACCGCCGAGGAAGTGGCCGACTGGCACGAGACGAGGCTGGCGCGGCTCGCCGCCCGCCCCGCCACCCCCGGCGTCGAGCGGCAGCGGGAGACCATGCTGCGGACGTACGCCGACACCCTGTCCTCGCTGCCCTACGAGCCGGCCCGCACCTACTCCTGGCCCCTGCCCGGCGGCGCCCCCGCCTGGGACGCGCTCGCGGTTGCCGCGATGTTTCAATTCCCCCGTGACTGACTACGACGTACTCCGCGTCTTCTGCGGACCGAACGGTGGCTACGGCAACGAGCTCGGCGTCGTCCGCGACGGCTCGGTGCTGCCCGAGCGGAGCGACCGGCAGGAGCTGGCGGCCAAACTCGGCTTCAGCGAGACCGTGTTCGTGGACGACCCCGAGCGCGGCGTGATCGACATCTACACGCCCACCCTGCGGCTGCCCTTCGCCGGTCACCCCTGCGTCGGCACCGCCTGGCTGCTCGACGTGCCCGAACTGGTCACGCCCGCCGGGATCGTCGGCGCCCGGCTGGACGGCGAGTTCAGCTGGATCGAGGCGCGCGCGGAGTGGGCGCCGCCGCGCACCCTGCGCCAGTACGGCAGCGCCGCCGAGGTCGACGCCCTTGACGTACCGCCGCCGGGGGAGTGGATCTACGCCTGGGCCTGGGAGGACGAGGCGGCCGGCCGGATCCGCGCCCGCGCCTTCCCCGGCCGGAACGACGGCATCGACGAGGACGAGGCCACCGGCGCCGCCGCCCTCCTCCTCACCGACCGGCTGGGCCGTGCCCTGAACATCACCCAGGGCAAGGGCTCCCAGATCCTGACCGCGCCCCAGCCGGAGGGGTGGGTGGAGGTCGGGGGCCGGGTGTTCCTGGAGCGTTAGCCGCCCCCGAACGCTAGGCGCTCAGCGGGAACTCGTCCCCGAGCGCCCGGAACACCGTCGTGTTCAGGGCGAAAGCCCGCTGGCACTCCCCGACCACCCGCTGCTTCTCCAACTCGTCCACGTCCACGGCGTCCAGCAGCTCACGGTAACTCCGCTTGAACGCGGCCGGGTTGGAGACGGCCTCGAAGACGTAGAAGCGGACGCCGTCGCCCTTCTTCGCGAAGCCCCAGGTCTTCTCCGCCCGGTCGCGGATGATCTGGCCGCCGGACAGGTCGCCCAGATACCGGGTGTAGTGGTGGGCGACATAGCCGCCGGGCCAGCGCTCGGCGCACTCGCGGACCCGGGCCGCGTACTCCCGCGTGGCGGGCAGGGCGCTCAGGGTCGCCCGCCACTCCGGCCCCCGCAGATGCGCCAGGTCCCGCTCCAGCGCCGCCAGCCGGAACAGCTCGGGCCGGACGAACGGCCCCGCCACCGGGTCCGCCGCCAGCCGTCCGGCGCCGCTCTCCAGCGCCTCGTACACGAACCACAGCTGCTCGGTGTAGCGCGCGTAGGCGCTCACGCCCAGCCGGCCGCCCAGCAGGTCGCTCATGAACGACGATGTCTCCGCCTCCACGTGCGCCTCATGGGACGCGGTGCGGATGAGGGTCGAGAAGGAGGAGTCCATCAGGCCGTCCCATCTTGCCGACATCCTGTCGGTAAAAGAGTACAAGAGAAAGCCCGCCCTCGCAGAGGGCGGGCCGTGCGGTCGTGGCAGAGGCGAGCGCGGCGCTACGGCAAGGTGAGAATGTCCGCGCCGGTCTCCGTCACCACCAGCGTGTGCTCGAACTGGGCCGTCCGCCTGCGGTCCTTCGTCACGACCGTCCAGCCGTCGTCCCACATGTCGTACTCATGGGTGCCCAGCGTCAGCATCGGCTCGATCGTGAACGTCATGCCCGGCTGCATCACCGTCGTCGCGTGCGGGCTGTCGTAGTGCGGGATGATCAGCCCGGAGTGGAAGGACGTGCTGATGCCGTGGCCGGTGAAGTCACGGACGACTCCGTAGCCGAAACGCTTGGCGTAGGACTCGATGACCCGGCCGATGACATTGATCTGCCGGCCCGGCCGGACCGCCTTGATCGCGCGGTTCAGGGACTCCCGGGTCCGCTCAACCAGCAGCCGTGACTCCTCGTCCACGTCCCCGACCAGGTAGGTGGCGTTGTTGTCGCCGTGCACCCCGCCGATGTACGCCGTCACGTCCAGGTTGACGATGTCCCCGTCCCTGAGGACCGTCGAGTCCGGGATGCCGTGGCAGATGACCTCGTTGACCGACGTGCACAGGGACTTCGGGAAGCCGCGGTAGCCGAGCGTGGACGGGTAGGCGCCGTGGTCGCACATGTACTCGTGGGCGACCTTGTCCAGCTGGTCCGTGGTGACCCCCGGCGCGATGATCTTCGCGGCCTCCTCCATCGCCTGCGCGGCGATACGGCCGGCGGTCCGCATCGCCTCGATGGTCTCCGGGCTCTGCACCTCCGGGCCGGTGTACGGCGCCGGCGCGGGCTTGCCGACGTACTCGGGGCGGCGGATGTTTCCGGGGACCGAGCGGGTGGGGGACAGCTCCCCCGGTACGAGCAGCGACTGGCCAGACATGCGGCGAGTCTATCGAGCGGAGTTGGGGGATCATGTCGTTGGCGAGAGGAGCTGTCCATGCCCCTGTTCAAGAAGCGCACCGTCGGCAAGCCGGGCGAGTGGTTCTACTGCCTGGAGCACAAGAAGGTCGAGGAGGGCCCGGAGTGCCCGGGCAAGGACCGGTT
Source organism: Streptomyces sp. NPDC031426 (assembly GCF_055581585.1). NCBI lineage: Bacteria > Bacillati > Actinomycetota > Actinomycetes > Kitasatosporales > Streptomycetaceae > Streptomyces > Streptomyces sp. NPDC031426. The sequence continues at coordinate 173,509 of NZ_JBVIJE010000004.1, read as the reverse complement.
CGGGCCGTACGCCTCCCCGGAGGAGGCCCGGCACGCGATGGAGACCGCCGCCGAGCGCAACCTCCAGTGGGAGAACGACCCGCGCTGGCACGACGCGCCGGACGGCGGGAGCAGCGACGAGGAGTGATCACGCCTGAGTGGGTACGGCGGCGGCACGGCGCTCGCGCATCCGTACCGCGTGCTCGTTGGTGCGGGCGTCGTACGTCATGAGTCCCGGCAGGCACAGCGCGAGCAGTCCCATCACGCCCGCGCACGCCAGCCCGCCGGAGACGACGGAGGTCCGCACGCCCGCCCAGGCGGCCAGGCCGCCCGCCCGGACCTGGCCGAGCTGCGGGCCGACCGAGTAGGACAGCAGCTCGATCCCGGCGAGCCGGCCGCGCAGCTCGTCCGGGATCGTCTGGTTCCACATGGCCGACCGGAAGATCCCGCTGACCATGTCGAAGCCACCGCCGGCGGTCAGGAAGAGCAGGACCAGCCACACGTTCCCGCACAGGCCGGCCGCCGCGACCGCGAGACCCCAGCCGGCCGCCGACAGCACCACCATCAGACCGTGCCGGTGGATCCTCGACGCCCAGCCGCTGGTCAGACTCACCAGCATCGCGCCGGCCGGCACGGCGGCATACATCAGGCCGAGCGCCCAGTCGGCGTGCAGCTCGTCGGCGAGGAACGGCAGCACCGCGAGCGGCATGGCCAGGAACATCGCCGCGAGGTCGACGACGTAGGTGCCGAGGAGCTCCTTGCGGCTCCAGGCGTACCGGGCGCCTTCCAGGATCGCCTGCAGAGAGGGCTTCGAGGCCTCGTGGGAGGCGGGGGAGGGGGCGATCCGGACGATGTACGCCAGCGAGACGACGAAGGTCAGCAGGTCGGCGCCGTACGCCCAGCCGAGGCCCGCGTAGGCGACGACCACGCCCGCGACGGCCGGTCCCGCGACTCCGCCGACGGTCCAGCGCAGGGAGTTCAGCGAGGCCGCGGCGGGCATGTCGGCGTGGGCGACGATCCGGGGCCACAGGGAGTCGAGGGCCGGGCGCTGGACGGAGACCAGGGCGGAGGAGAGGGCGGCGACGGCGTACAGCGGCCAGACCGCCGGGTGCGGGAGCAGCGCGTCGACCAGCAGGGCTGCGCTGAGCAGGCCCTGCCCGGCCTCCGTCCACACGATGAGCTTCCGCTTGTCGAGCGCGTCGGCGAGGGCACCGCCGTAGAGTCCGCAGATGATGAGCGGCAGCAGCTCTACGGCCCCGATCGCGCCCACCGCTGCGGTCGACTCCGTCAGGTCCTTCAGCTGGACCGGCAGCGCGACGAAGGTCAGGAAGCTGCCGAAGTTGCTGATCAGGCCCGACTTCCAGAGGCGGCGGAAGTCCGCGGAGGCCTTCCAGGGGGAGAGGTCGGGGAGGAGGGCGCGGGTCACTGAGGCATGTTCTGCGGGCCGGGATCACCGGGCAACTGTTTTTCCCCGACGGCACGGCCGGCCGAGCAAGGTCACCAGGGGGCAGGTGGCGGGGCCGTCAGGATCTCCGCCAGCCTCGACAGACGGTCCCGGAAGCTCCGCCGAACCCTCGGAGAGGCCCCGCCCCCGTTCTCGCCGGCCGCCGCGCTGACCAGGTGCTGGACGGTGTCCAGGTCCAGCTCCGCCCCCTCCGGTACGGCCAGGGAGTCATGGGCCAGCGCCGCGAGGTCGCCGGCGCAAGGCCCGAGGGCCAGCACGGTCACCCCGGCCCGGCGGGCGTCGTGCACCCGCTCAAGGAGCGGCGCGGGCTCCGAGGGAGCCACGACCAGCAGGGTCTCACCCCGTCGCGCCGCTTCGATCCGGCCGGGCCCCACGGCCAGATGGGCCGGGTCGCAGGGGCGCGCGTGATGTCGTACCAGGGTCGGCGCCAGCTCGGGCGTCCCCGACCACGCGGCCTCGTCCACCAGATGCGCCGCCAGATGCCACGGCTCGTACTCCGGCGTGCCCACCAGCAGCAGCCCGCCCCCGTGCGCCACCACCGACCCGCGCAGCACCCCCGCGAATCTCCGGGTGGCCATCAGCCACTCGGTCCCGGCGAGCACTTCCCGCAGCAGCGCGACCCGTACGGCGTCCATGCGCCCGCATCCTGCCGCAACCGGTCACTCTTGACGCGGAGTTCACCCCGAACTCGCCCAACTATCCAGGCGCCGGGTTCACTCCTTGGGGTGGTGGGTTTGGAACGTGTGGTGGGACGTCGCACGGATGTGTACGTTCGGTAATCGTGAAGCTGGTGGTGCAGGTCAAGCTCGTACCGGATGCCGGGACACCTTCCGCTGTCGTCGGTGCGGCCTCGCTGGGCCGGCCGATGTCGTCGCCGGGGTCAGGGGCAGTCGGGGGCATAAACGGAGCTCTGCCGGACCAAGCCAACACGCTCGGCCCCTGACGGCCGAGTAGTTGACCGCCTACGAGACCATCACCTTCCGCCGGGTGCCCGTGGGCGCCTCACTTGAGCGTGCCGCAAGCGCCACGGACGTAGGCTCGCCCCATGACCTCTACCGACAGTGCACAGACCCCGGCCAAGGCCCCCGCCAAGGACCCCTGGGACCTGCCCGACGTCTCCGGCCAGGTCGTCGGCGTGCTCGGCGGCACCGGGCCGCAGGGCAAGGGCCTCGCCTACCGGCTCGCCCGGGCCGGCCAGAAGGTGATCATCGGCTCCCGGTCCGCCGACCGCGCCCAGGCCGCCGCCCAGGAGTGCGGCCACGGCGTAGAGGGCGCCGACAACGCCGAGGCCGCGCGCCGCAGCGACATCGTGATCGTCGCCGTACCGTGGGACGGCCACGGCGACACGCTGAAGGCACTGCGCGACGAACTGGCCGGCAAGCTCGTCGTGGACTGCGTCAACCCGCTCGGCTTCGACAAGAAGGGCGCCTACGCGCTCAGGCCCGAGGAGGGCAGCGCCGCCGAGCAGGCCGCCGCCCTGCTGCCGGATTCCCGGGTCGCCGCCGCCTTCCACCACCTGTCCGCCGTGCTGCTCCAGGACCCGGAGATCGAGCAGATCGACACCGATGTGATGGTGCTGGGCGAGGAGCGGGCCGACGTCGAGATCGTGCAGGCCCTCGCCGGGCGCATCCCCGGCATGCGCGGCGTCTTCGCCGGGCGGCTGCGCAACGCCCACCAGGTCGAGTCGCTGGTCGCGAACCTGATCTCCGTCAACCGCCGCTACAAGGCACACGCCGGGCTCCGCGTCACCGACGTCTGAGCGGATGGGGGACACTGTTCGTCGTAGCAGTGTCCCCCGCAAGGAGCCGACCCCCATGCCCCGCATCGCCCTCTGCACCCTCGTCGTCTGCGTGCTCGCGGTGGCCGCCGCCGTCGTCTCGTTCGTCCAGGGCAGCTGGCTGGGGATCGTCTGGGTGCTGCTGGCGGGCCTGACGTCCAATATGACCTGGTACTACGTCAAGCGCGACCGGGCCGGCGCCGCGCAGGGCAAGTCCGTCACGGGCTGACCTGGCAGATCTCGGGCGTGCCCTGCCAGAAGCGGTACAGCTCCTGGCCGCAGTAGCGCGGGAAGTCGCCCACGCCCAGATGACGCAGGATGGCGTCGATCAGGTCGAAGAACACCGTGTTGACCGACGGCACCCACAGCAGCGCGAACACGAACAGCAGGCCGAACTGCGCGAACGGCTCCACCTGCCGCTTCACCCTGTACGACAGCCAGGGCTCGATGACGCCGTAGCCGTCCAGGCCCGGCACCGGCAGGAAGTTCAGGATCGCCGCCGTCACCTGGAGCAGGGCCAGGAACGCCAGCGCGTACTGGAAGCCGGCGGGCACGCCGTCCAGCGCGTGCAGCCAGAAGGGTGCCGTGCACACCGCCGCGAACAGCGCGTTCGTCAGCGGGCCCGCCGCCGAGATCAGGCTGTGCCGCCAGCGGCCCCGGATCCGGCCGCGCTCGATGAACACCGCGCCGCCGGGCAGACCGATACCGCCCATGATCACGAAGAGCACCGGGAGCACGATGCTCAGCAGCGCGTGCGTGTACTTCAGCGGGTTCAGGGTCAGATAGCCCTTCGCGCCGATCGTGATGTCGCCGCTGTGCAGGGCCGTGCGAGCGTGCGCGTACTCGTGCAGGCACAGGGAGACGATCCAGGCGGCCGTCACGAACAGGAACACCGCGATGCCCGGCTGTGCCGCATACCCCGTCCAGGTGGCCCAGCCCGTCACCGCCGTCACGGCCAGGATCCCGACGAACACGGGACTGACCCGGCGGTCGCCGCGGCGAGTGGTGGCGGTGGTCATCGGCGGGCTCCTGTGCGGTGGGGACGGTGCGGAGTGCGACCGTACCGGCCGCGCCCACGCGGGGGAAACGTCTCGCACTCGCCGTCCGGTTCCTGGACCCTGGGGGGATGCCACGGATGAGGGTGTTCTACGAGGACTGGCAGATGGAGTGCTGCGGCGCCCCGTTCGCGGTGGGCGACGAGGTGTCCTGGAAGCTGGTCGCCTACGACGCCGAAGCCGTCCGGGAGGGCCGTGGGTACGGCGCCGAGGCGTGGGTGGAGAACCACGGCGGTCCTGACCGGCCGACCACCGGCAGGGTCCACGCCGTCGACCTGGTCCGCGAGGAGTACCGCTTCCGCCTGCCCGATCCGGAGCCCGAACCCGTGGAGCCGCCGCGGGGAGTCGTGCTCCGGAGCACGGGACGCGGCCTCGAACCGGTGCCCGGCACTCTCACGCTGGAGTCCTCCGACAGCTGTCCGAGGTGGTTCGAGGAGGTGGACCGCGGCACGGTGGACGGCCTCGGGAGGGTGCGCCGCACCCGGGGCGCTCTCGTCACCCTGGACGTCCCCGACGGCACGCCGCCGCAACCCGGTGACCATCGGTGACCGCACCGGCGAGAATGGACCCCGTGCGCTTTTCGCTGCTCGGCACCACCCAGGTACTCCGCCCCGACGGCACGGCCGTCCCGGTCGGCGGGGCGCGGCTGCGTGCCCTGCTGGGCGTGCTCGCGCTCCGGCCGGGGCGAACCGTGCCCGTGGGCGTGCTGGTCGACGAGGTCTGGGGCGCGGACCCGCCCGCCGACGCCGCCGGGGCGCTCCAGGCGCTGGTCGGCCGGCTGCGCCGTACCCTCGGCGCGGACGCCGTCGCCTCCGCCGAGGGCGGCTACCGCCTCACCGCCGCGCCCGACGACGTCGACCTCACCCGCTTCGAGCGGCTGACCGGCGACGGCCTTCGGGCCCTCGCCGACGGCGACCCGGCCAAGGCCGCCACCGTCCTGGACGACGCGCTCGGCCTGTGGCGCGGCCCCGCGCTCGCCGACCTGCCCGACCACCACGCCGAGGCGGCCCGCTGGGAGACCCGCCGGCTGGACGCGCTGCGCGCCCGGCACACCGCCGCCCTCGCCCTCGGCCACGCCGAGCAGGTGCTGCCCGAGCTGACCGCCCTGTGCGACGACCATCCGCTGGACGAGCCGCTCCAGGCGCTGCGGCTGCGGGCCCTGCGCGATGCCGGCCGCCCGGCCCAGGCGCTCGCCGCCTACGAGGACGTACGACGGCTGCTCGCGGACCGGCTCGGCTCCGGCCCAGGCCCCGAACTGCGCGCCCTGCACGCCGAGCTGCTGGCCGCCGAGGAACCCCCGGCGCCGCGGCCCGGGCCGGCGGCCGTGGGCAATCTGCCCGCCCGGCTCACCTCCTTCGTCGGCCGGGAGACCGACATCGAGGCCATCGGCGCCGATCTGGCCGCCGCCCGCCTGGTCACCCTGCTCGGTCCGGGCGGCGCAGGGAAGACCCGGCTGTCCCAGGAGGCCGCCGAGGCGGTACGGCACACCGTCCGGGACGGGGTGTGGCTGGCCGAACTCGCTCCCGTGGACGACCCCGAGGCCGTACCGCAGGCCGTGCTCACCGCCATCGGTGCCCGTGACACCGTGCTGCACGGCGCCGGCGCCGAGAGCATCCGCGCGGTCACCGACCGGCACGACGACCCCCTCGAACGGATCGTGGAGCACTGCGCCCGGCGCCGGATGCTGATCGTCCTGGACAACTGCGAGCATGTGATCGAGGCCGCCGCCCACCTCACCGAGCGGCTGCTGGCCCGCTGCCCCGAGCTGACCGTCCTCGCCACCAGCCGAGAACCCCTCGGCGTGCCGGGGGAGCTGGTGCGCCCGGTGGAGCCGCTGCCGGAGCCGGTCGCGCTGCGGCTGCTCGCCGACCGGGGCGCGGCGGCCCGGCCCGGATTCCGCGTCGAGGACGACCCCGGGGCCTGTGCGGAGATCTGCCGGCGGCTCGACGGACTCCCGCTCGCGATCGAGCTGGCGGCGGCCCGGCTGCGGATGCTGAGCCCACGCCAGATAGCGGACCGCCTCGACGACCGGTTCCGGCTGCTCACCTCCGGCAGCCGCACCGTCCTGCCCCGCCAGCAGACCCTGCGGGCCGTCGTGGACTGGTCCTGGGAGCTGCTGGACGCGGACGAGCGGGACGTCCTCGCCCGGCTGTCGGTCTTCGCGGGCGGCTGCGACCTGGCCGCCGCCGAGGCCGTGTGCGGGCCCGTCGCGCTGGACGCGCTCGGCTCCCTGGTCGACAAGTCCCTGGTGGTGGCCGCCCCTTCGGCCGACGCCGGGATGCGCTACCGGCTCCTGGAGACCGTCGCCGAGTACGCCGGCGAACGGCTCGACGAGACCGGGCGCCGCAGCGAGGCCGAGCGCGCCCATCTGACGTACTACCGCGAACTCGCCCGCACCACCGACCTGTTGCTGCGCGGCCCCGAACAGCGCACCGCCATCGACCGGTTCCAGCTGGAGTACGAGAACCTGCGCACCGCGCTGCGGCACGCCGTCGCCGCGGGGGACGAGCAGGAGGCGCTGTGCCTGGTGCTGTCCCTGGTGGTCTTCTGGCAGATGCGGGACCAGCGCATCGAGACCCGCGCCTGGTGCGAGGAGGTCATGGCGCTCGGCCCCGAGCCCTTCGCCGCACCCGTACGGCCGGCCCTGCCGCTGTGGCAGCGCTGCACCGACGCCCCGCCCCCGTACACCGGCGAGGTCCTCGCCGAGGCCCGGCGCGGTGTCCACCTCGCCCACCTCGCCTGCATGGACCACGACCTGGAGTCGTGGCAGACGCCCGAGGCACAGGCCAAGCTGCGCGCCATCGCGGAGGCCTACGAGCCCGGCCTGCCGCAGACCTGCCGGGTGCCCGGCCTGCTCTGGTTCTTCGCCGTCATGCTGACCGGCGGCGCCGAGCAGATGTGGGCCGCCATCGACGCCTGCGTCCAGACCTGCCGCGACACCCCCGGGTTCGAGTGGGACCTGGCCAATACCCTGCAGCTGCGCGCCAACCTCCTCGCCAACCGGGCCGAATGGGCCGGCAACGCCACCCGCGACGCCGAGGAATCGCTGGAGATCTTCCGCCGCCTCGGGGACATCTGGGGCCTCGCCGAGGCGTTGTCCGCCCGCGGCGAGGCCCACGAACGCCAGGGCGCCTACCGTGAGGCCGCCGCGGACTACCGGGCGGCCATCGGACACGCCGAACGCCTGGGCGCCCGCGGCCAGGTGGCCATTCTGCACGCCCGCCTCGGCAGCGTCCTCATGGAGACGGGTGACCTCGAGCGGGGCGAGCAACTGCTCCGGGACGTCGTCGCGAGCCAGGAGGGCTCCCACAACGAGGCGATGCCCGCCGCCCGGCTGTTCCTCGCCTGCTGGCTCGGCCTGACGGGCCGTACCGCCGAGGCCCGGGAGCAACTGCGGCTGCTGCGCGAGGAATTCAAGATCGCGCACTTCGTCGTCTTCGACTCCATGATCCTCTGCCAGGAGGCCTGGCTGGACGCTCTCGACGGCCAAGCCGAGGCCGCTCTGGACCGGTCCCGGCGGGCCATGCGCCTCGCCCGCGACCCGCTGACCCAGACCATCGCCCCGCACCTGCACTCCGTGTGCCTCACCGCCGCGGCGATGGCCCTCGCGGCCCTGGACGGCGGCAACCGCGCCGCCGACGCCGCCCGCTGCCTGGGCGCCGCCCACGCCCTGCTGCCGGCCGGCCACATCCTCTCCGGCGTCGAGCTGCGGTGCCGCGACCTGACCGAGGCCCGGATCCGTCAGATCCTGGACGAACCCGACTACCGGGCCGCGTACGCCGAGGGCGGTGGCCTCTCCCTCGCGGAGGCCACCGCCCTGGTCTGACGCACGGCGCGGGCCGGCTCAGGTCTTGGTGCGGAACTTGTGGATCGCGACCGGTCCCATGACCGCCGTGATCGCCACCGACCAGGCCACGGTCACCCACAGGTCGTGTGCCACCGGGCCGCCGATCATCAGACCGCGGGCCGCGTCCGCGAGCGTGGACAGCGGGTTGTAGTCGGTGAAGTGCTGCAGCCAGCCCGGCATCGACTTCGTCGGCGCGAAGATCGACGAGCCGAACTGCAGCGGGAACAGCACCAGGAAGCCCATCGCCTGCACGGACTGCGCGTTCTTCAGGATCACGCCGAGGGTGAGGAACACCCACATGATCGAGGAGGCGAACAGCGCGGACAGTCCGACGGCCGCGAACAGGCCGGCCCAGTGGTGGATGTGGAAGCCGACCAGCACGGCGACGACCATCAGCACGGCCGTGGCGAACAGCATCCGGATCAGCTCGACGGCGATCTTCGCGAACAGCACGGACCCGCGCCCGATCGGCAGTGACCGGAAGCGGTCCATGACACCGCTGTTGAAGTCCTGGCTGAACCCGGTGCCCACGCCCTGGGACAGCGTCATGCTCATCATGGCGATCATGCCCGGGATGACGTACTGCACGTACTGGCCCTGGCCGCCGCCGAGCGCCTGCCCGATGGACCCGCCGAAGACGTACACGAACAGCAGGGTGAAGACGACCGGCATCAGCAGCGCGTCGAACATCGACTCCGGGTCCTGGCGGATCCAGAGCAGATTGCGGCGAATGAGGGCGCCGGTGTGCCGCAGATGCCCGCGCAGCGGGATCCGGACGTCGGCGGTGGCGGTGATCGTAGGGGCGGCGGCGCTCATACGGCGACCTCCTCGCGGGAGTCGGCGGGCGTGGTGTCCTGGTGGGCACTGGCACGGTGGCCGGTGAGGGACAGGAACACCTCGTCCAGGCTGGGCAGTTCGGTGGTGATGGCGGAGATCGTGATGCCGCGCGCGGTGACGGCACCGACCACGGCGGTCAGCTGCTCGTCGCTGAGGATCGGCACCAGCAGGGTCCCGGCCTCGGTGTCCACGGTGGTGGTCGCGAGCCCGGTGATGCCCAGTTCGTCCAGCATGGCGGCGAGCGGGCGCAGTTGCTGCGGGTCGACGGGCCGGACGCGGAGGGTACGGCCGCCGACGCGGGCCTTCAGCTCCTCGATACCGCCCGTGGCGATGACCTTGCCGCGGTCGACCACGGTCAGCTCGGAGGCGAGCTGCTCGGCCTCCTCCATGTACTGGGTGGTCAGCAGCACGGTGACGCCGTCGCCGACCATCGCCTTCACCTCGTCCCACACCTCGTTGCGGGTGCGGGGGTCGAGTCCGGTGGTCGGCTCGTCGAGGTAGAGGACGGCCGGGCGCCCGATCATCGAGGCGGCGAGATCGAGTCGCCGCCGCATACCGCCGGAGTACGTGCTCGCCGGCCGCCTGGCCGCCTCCGTGAGGGAGAACCGCTCCAGCAGCTCGTCGGCACGGGCGCGGGCGTCCTTGCGGGACAGGTCCAGCAGCCGGCCGATCATGTACAGGTTCTCCCAGCCGGGGAGCTTCTCGTCGACGGAGGCGTACTGGCCGGTGAGCCCTATGACCCGGCGCAACTGGCGGGGCTGCCGTACGACGTCGTAGCCGGCCACGGTGGCCTGGCCGGCGTCCGGGGTGATCAGGGTGGACAGGATCCGTACGAGGGTGGTCTTGCCGGCGCCGTTCGGACCGAGCACGCCCATCACGGTGCCCTCGCGCACGTCCAGATCGACACCGTCCAGCGCCTTGGTCTCGCCGTAGTGCTTGACCAGTCCCCGTACCGTCACTGCGTGGCTCGCGCCGACGGGGTTTTCATGGATTCGCGTCATGCGGAAGACGGTGCCAGGGGCCACCGACAAACCACCGACAGGCCGCCGACAGCCACCGACAACTCACCGACGACCACCGCAACCATCAATTGAGGAACCACGACGGCGAGCAACCACCTCCCCGAGAGCGGCGCCGGTTCAGGCGCAAAAAGGGCAGCCCCGCTGACGGGGGAAGATCAGCGGGGCTGCCGGGGTGTTGCCGCGATGGCTCAGTGGACGGAGTGTTCCTCCAGCGGGAACGCCCCGGAGACGACCTCCTCGGCGAACGTCTTCACCGCGTCGCCCATGACCTCACGCAGGTCGGCGTACTTCTTGACGAACTTCGGCACCCGGCCGGAGGTCAGGCCCAGCATGTCCGTCCAGACCAGGACCTGCGCGTCCGTCTCGGGCCCGGCGCCGATCCCGACCGTCGGGATGTGCAGCACGCGCGTCACCTCGGCCGCCAGCTCCGCCGGGACCAGTTCCAGGACGACGGCGAAGGCGCCGGCGTCCTGCACCGCCTTCGCGTCGCGCAGCAGCTGCTGTGCCGCCTCCTCGCCCCGCCCCTGCACGCGGTAGCCCATCGCGTTGACGGACTGCGGGGTCAGCCCGATGTGCGCCATGACCGGGATGCCGGACTCGACCAGCAGCCGGATCTGCTCGTGCGACCGCTCGCCGCCCTCCAGCTTGACCGCGCCGACCCCGGCCTCCTTCACCAGCCGGGTCGCCGAGCGCAGCGCCTGCACCGGGCCCTCCTGGTAGGAGCCGAAGGGGAGGTCGCCCACGATCAGGGCGCGCTGCGTGCCGCGTACCACGGCCGCCGACAGCATGGTCATCTCGTCGAGGGTGACGGGCACGGTCGTCTCGTACCCGAGGTGGCAGTTGCCCGCCGAGTCGCCGACCAGGAGCACCGGGATCCCGGCCTCGTCGAAGACGGACGCGGTCATCGCGTCGTAGGCGGTGAGCATGGGCCACTTCTCGCCCCGCTCCTTGGCGAGGGCGATGTCGCGGACGGTGATGCGGCGAGTGCCCTTCCCCCCGTACAGCGTCTTGCTGCCGTCGGAGGGCTTGTTCTGGGCAGCCGAAAGCTGCGTCATGGCAACGGCTCCTTCAGTCATCTCGAGGCGCCCTGACGGCGTCCCCGGATCGCCTCCATGGTGGCACCTCGTGCCAGTCAGGGCCAGGGGGACCGCCTGTGATCCACAACCGTGGCTGAGACCGAGCTGTGTAAGGCCTTGGTAAAGAACTAAGATACGAGACCGTTCCGTATCGAAATGGTCGTAGGCTCGATCACATGACAAGTCCCGTCCCTGCCTCCCGGATACCGGAAGCGGTGCACCGGCGCCGCTGGGCGATCCTCGGCGTGCTGATGCTGAGCCTGCTGATCGTGGTGCTCGACAACTCGATCCTGAACGTCGCCATCAAGACCATCTCCAGTCCCGCGCCGACCGGCCTCGGCGCCTCCCAGGGGCAGATCGAGTGGGCGATCAACGCCTACACCCTCGTCTTCGCCGGCCTGCTGTTCACCGCGGGCCTCATCGGCGACCGCCTCGGCCGCAAGAAGGTGCTGCTCGGCGGCATCGCCGTGTTCGGCATCGGCTCCGCCCTGGCCGCCGAGTCCGGCTCGCCGGGCCAGCTGATCGCCTTCCGCGCCCTGATGGCCCTCGGCGCCGCCTTCGTCATGCCCGCCACCCTCGCCGTCCTGATGAACGTCTTCGAGCGCGAGGAGCAGCCCAGGGCCATCGGCATCTGGGCCGGCGGCGTCGGCCTCGCCATCGCCATCGGGCCGATCACCGGCGGCGCGCTCCTCGACCACTTCTGGTGGGGCTCGGTCTTCTTCGTCAACGTGCCGATCGTGATCGTCGCGCTGATCCTGATGACCTGGCTGGTGCCCGACTCCCGCGACCCCAAGCCCGGCCGCCTCGACCCCGTCGGCGTCGTCCTGTCCGTCGTCGGCCTGGTCCTGCTGGTCTACGGCATCATCAAGGGCGGCGAACTCGCCGACTTCACCGACGCCAAGGTGCTGGCGACCATCGTCGCCGGTCTCGCCGTCCTCACCGGGTTCGTCATCTTCGAGAAGCGCAGCGACCACCCGTCGCTCGACGTCACCTACTTCAAGAACAAGGCCTTCTCGGCCGCCATGAGCGCCATCGCGCTGGTCTTCTTCGCGCTGATGGGCGTCACGTTCTTCGGTGTCTTCTACACCCAGAGCGTGCGCGGCTACTCGCCGCTGGAGTCCGGTGTGCTGATGCTGCCGCTCGCCTGCTCCCAGCTGATCTTCGCGCCGCGCGCGCGGCTGCTGGTCGACCGGTTCGGCAACAAGGCCACCACCACCGCCGGCCTGGTGCTGATCGCCGCCACGCTGGCCGCGTTCGCCACGTTCCAGGCCGACACCCCGATCTGGATCCTGGAGGTCGTCTTCTTCCTCATGGGCACCGGCATGGCGCACATCATGACGCCGACCTCGGTCGTCATCATGCAGGCGCTGCCGCGCGAGAAGGCGGGCTCCGCCTCCGCGCTCAGCAACACCTTCCGCCAGGTCGGCGGCGCACTCGGCATCGCCGTACTCGGCTCGGTGCTCGCCACGTCCTACCGGAACGGCATCGAGGGCAAGCTCGGCATGCTGCCGCCCGCCCTGCGCGACAAGGCGGCCGAGTCCATCGAGGCCACCCTCGGCATCGCCGGCAAGCTCGGCCCGCGGGGCAAGGCTCTGGTCACCCCGGCCGACGACGCGTTCCTGCACGCCATGCACGTCACCGCCCTGTGCGGAGTGGGTGTCGCGCTGATCGGCGCCGTGGTGACGGCCCTGTTCCTGCCCGGCAAGCCGCCCGCCGCTCAAGCGGACGAACGCGAGGCGGAGTTGGTCGCGGCCGCGGACTGACGTGGACCGACCGGCCACGGTTCGGACCGGGATTCCACGGGGGAGGGAGGTGGCTGCGGGACAATTCCCTCAGCAGACTGAGAGGACGGACGACGTGAGCCTTGCCGAGAGCCGGCCGCGACCGGACGGGCCCGTGCGGGGACGCCCCCGCAGCGAGGCCCTGGAACGGACCATTCTGGAAAGCGTGATGAAGCTCCTGGAGGACGGCGTACCGCTCGCCGAACTCTCCATGGAACGCGTCGCGCGCACGGCAGGGGTCGGCAAGGCCACCATCTACCGCCGCTGGAGCGGCAAGGAGGAACTGTTCGTCGACGTCGTACGGGCCGCCGAACCCCCCGACCCCGAACTCCCCGGCATCTCCCTGCGGGACGACCTCGTCGTGCTGCTGGAGTCCATGCGCCAGCGCGGACTCGTGCACCGCTCCTCGGCGCTCCTGCACAACGTCTACGCGCAGATGAAGCACAGCCCGAAGGTCTGGTCGGCGTACCAGGCCAGTGTCATCGCGCCGCGCCGCGAACTCGGGATGGAGGTGCTGCGCCGGGGCCGGGAGAACGGCGAACTGCGGCCGGACGTCGACCTGGACCTGGCCAACGACCTGTTCGTCGGCCCCATGCTCGTACGCACCGTCCTGCGCCCCGAGGGCGACCTGCCCGAGGGCCTGGCGGAACACATCGTCGACACGGTCCTGGAAGGCCTACGGCCCGTCAGCTCGACAGCCTCGTAGCACTTATGTGCGCGTTTCGTCACAAACCCCTGGTGCCCCGGGGGTAACGGAACTCTCTGTCCCGCTTCCTTCGTCCTCGTCTTCCGTACGGCCGTCATGGGACGGCGGGAGCGGAGCCGATCATCCCCTAGGGTCGGAAGAACACGGGGGGAACGACGGTGTGCACGGCAGGCAGTGAGGCAGACGGTATGGCGCAGCAGGCGTACATGACGGAGACGGACAACGGCGGCTCGGGGCCCGAGCGGCCCGGATCCCGGCTTCGGCGCCTGCTGCACCGCCTGCTCGCCGGCTGGCGCGGCGACCCACTCATCTGGCGCCGGGGCATCGTCCTCGCGGTCCTCGCCCTCCTGCTCGCCCTGGTGATGCTGCTGCACTCGCGCATCCCGAACCGGGTGGGCAACCTCGGCAGCCTCACCGAGACGTTTCTGCCGTGGCTGGGCCTCGCCATCCCGGTGCTGCTGCTCCTCGGGCTGCTGCGGAGGTCGGCGACCGCGCTGATCGCCGTACTCCTTCCGGCGATCGTGTGGCTGAACCTCTTCGGCGGGCTGCTCACCGACAAGACCGGTTCGGGCGGCGACCTGATGGTGGCGACCCACAACGTCAACGCCGAGAACCCCGACCCCGCCGGGACCGCCCGCGAGGTGGCCGCCTCCGGCGCCGACGTCCTCGCCCTGGAGGAGGTCCCGGGGACGGCCGTGTCCACCTACGAGAAGGCGCTCGCGCCGACCTTCAAGTACCACGGGGTCGAGGGCACGGTCGGCCTGTGGAGCAAGTACCCGATGAGCGATGTGCGGGCGGTGGACATCAAGCTCGGCTGGAAGCGCGCGATGCGGGCCACCGTCGCCACCCCGCAGGGCCCCGTCGCCGTGTACGTCGCCCACATGCCCTCGGTGCGGGTGAAGGTGAAGGCCGGGTTCACCGCCCGGGAGCGCGACAAGAGCGCCGACGCGCTCGGCGAGGCCATCGCCGACGAGCCGCTGAAGCGGGTGGTGCTGCTCGGTGACCTGAACGGCACGATGAACGACCGTTCGCTCAACGCCGTCACCTCCCAGATGCGCTCCACGCAGGGCGCGGCGGGCAGCGGCTTCGGGTTCAGCTGGCCGGCGGCGTTCCCGATGGCGCGGATCGACCAGATCATGGTCAAGGGTGTCGAACCGGAGAGCTCCTGGACCCTGCCGCGCACCGGCAGCGACCATCTGCCGGTGGCTGCGCGTGTGAAGCTGGACACGTCGTCGTAACCCGCTGGAATACTGGGCCTGAGAGGCTTTGTTCCGTAGCTGAACATATGCTGTGACGGAACTCCGCTCTCGTTGACTCTCACGTCGAGTCGACTCTCACGTTGAAAGGCACAGGCCCTTCATGCCCCTGGCCCTGCTCGCTCTGGCCGTCGGCGCTTTCGGCATAGGTACGACCGAGTTCGTGATGATGGGCCTGCTGCCCGACGTCGCGGACGACCTGCACATCTCGATCCCCACCGCCGGGCACCTGGTGTCGGCGTACGCGCTGGGCGTGGTGATCGGCGCCCCGCTGCTGGCCGCGCTCACGGCCCGCATGTCCCGCCGCACGGTGCTGATCGCCCTGATGGCGCTGTTCGTCGCGGGCAACGCGCTCTCGGCGTTCGCCCCCGGCAACGACTCGCTGCTGGCTGCCCGCTTCCTCAGCGGCCTGCCGCACGGTGCCTTCTTCGGCGTAGGAGCGGTCGTCGCCACGACCATGGTCCCGCCGGAGCGCAAGGCCCGCTCGGTCTCCCTGATGTTCCTCGGCCTGACCGTCGCCAACATCGCGGGCGTGCCGGTGGCCACGCTGATGGGCCAGCACCTGGGCTGGCGGGCCACCTTCCTGGGCGTGAGCGCGATCGGCCTGGCGGCGATCGCGTCGCTGGCGCTGCTGATCCCGCACGACCGGGGGCAGGCCGCCTCGTCGACGGGCCTGCGCGGCGAGTTGGCCGCGCTCAGGTCCGTGCCGGTCTGGCTGGCACTGGGTACGACGGTGGCGGGCTTCGGCGCGCTCTTCGCGGCGTACAGCTACGTGACCCCGATGCTGACGGAGTCGGCCGGGTTCGCGGAGGGCAGCGTGACGCTGCTCCTGGCCCTGTTCGGGGTGGGCGCCACGGCGGGCAACCTGCTGGGCGGCCGCCTGGCGGACCACTCGCTGCGGGGGACGCTGTTCGGCGGGCTGGCGTCACTGGGTGTCGTGCTGCTGCTGTTCCCGGTGCTGATGCGGGCGGAGTGGAGCGCGGCGCTGGCGGTGACGCTGCTGGGTATGGCGGCGTTCATCACGGGTTCGCCGCTGCAGCTGATGGTGATGGAGAAGGCTGCGGCGGCCCCGTCCCTGGCATCCTCCGCCAACCAGGCGGCCTTCAACCTGGCCAACGCCGGCGGCGCCTGGACCGGCGGCCTGGCGCTCGCGGCGGGCTTCGGTACGACGTCCCCGGCGCTGGCCGGCGCGATGCTGGCGGTGCTGGGGCTGGGCGTGGCGAGCGTGGCGTACGCGGTGGACCGCCGCCGGGGGACTCCGTCGGTGGGGCGGGAGAGGGTGGTTGCCGCCCACTTGCCGGAGGAGTCGGGGGTGTTGCACCACTGACCTCGTTTGCCCACCCGCCCACCCGACGCGGTCGGCCGGGAGGCGAGCGACGGGTCGGCTGCCGCCGGGCCAGGCTTGCCAGTTGCCGTTGGGCCGCTCGCTTCTCGGCGATTGTCGGGCTTCCGTGAGGTGAGTCAAGGGCGCATTCGCGTCGCCTTCGGCGATGGCCCTCCGGGCCACCCTTGACACACCTCACTCCAGCCCGGGAAAGAAGCGAGCGAGCGGCCCCGAAAGAGCGGTGGCCCCGACCGGCACCGGCCCCGAGGGCGCTGACCGGACCCCGTCGGCGGGGGCCGCGGTCGCGCCTCGCATGCACGCCGGGCCGGTTCAGCGGCTTGCGGGTTCGTGGGTGGGGTGCGCGGTCGCGCCTCGCATGCACGCCGGGTGGGCTTGGCGGCGACCGCCGGGTGGGATCGGTGGCGATCGGCGGCTCTCCCGAGTTGCGACGGAGGCCCAATCGGCGTGGCCCCGGCGGTGATTGGAAGATTTGAGCCAAGGGGCGCTCCGAAGTCCCAGGTCAGGCGGTCGAGAGGCGGTAAGGAGTGGACCAGATCTGCCAATCACTGCCTGCGCGTGACCCATGGGACGGATGTGACTCCCCACCGCCGCCACCCCCACCCCCAACCACAAGTCGCTGAGTCCATCCGGCTGCCGCCGTCGGCCGGGGGCGCGCCGCCTATTGGCCGTAAGTCGCTGAGCCTGCCCGGCGTGCCGCCACCTCCGAGGGCGCCCCACCCACCGGCCGTTTGCCGCTATGCCGCCCCGGCGTGCCGCCGCCCCCCGAGGGCGCCCCACCCACCGGCCGCAAGCCGCCTAGCCGACCCGGCGTGCAGGCGAGGCGCGAGCGCGACCCCGTAACCCAGGGCGCGTGCTCAGCTGACCCAAGGGGCCGGTACCGGTAAGGCGGCCACTTTCCCGGGCTGCTCGCTCGCTTCTTCCCCGTGCTGGAGTGAGGTGTGTCAAGGGTGGCCCGGAGGGCCATCGGCGAAGCCGACGCATAGCGCCCTTGACGCACCTCGCGGAAGCACGACACTGGCCAAGAAGCGGGCGGCCCCACGGCAACTTCATAGCTCGCACCAGACCGTCTTCCTGTCCGCCCACTGCTCCACGCCCCACCGCTCGGCGAGCGCCGCGAGCAGTGCCAAGCCGCGCCCCGACTCCTCCGCCTCCGTGGCGGACAGCAGAACAGGCAGGGCACCCGGCGCGGGGTCGGTCACCTCGATGCGGGTACGGCCGTGATCCGCCGCCGTACCGATGACGCGTACGGTCACCGGTGTGCCCTCGCCCAGGTGGTCGATGACGTTCGTCAGCAACTCCGTCGCGCACAGCCGGATGTCGTACCTGTGCTCACGGAGCCGGTGCCGCAGCTCCGGCGCGGCCTTCGGCGTGGCGAGCAGGCGGAGTTCGAGCACCGTCCTCACCGGCCCGCCGTCTTCCTGAGCGCGGCGGCCAGTGCCCGCGCCGTGGCCGTGTTGCAGTTCCCGAGCGTGACGAGTCCGGCGGGCCGGGCGTACGTGCCCGCGAAACTCGGCAGATCCACGCGGAGCGACGGGAGCGTGATGCCGTGCAGGGTGAGGGCCGAGCGGAGTTCCTCCACGCAGAGGGTGACGTCGTAGGCGGTGGGGGAGCGGTGGTCGGGCATGGACTCCTGCGCCCTTCTGTGCGGTGTGTGACGGACTCCTCACAGACTGTCCCTCTGCTGGCTACCGTAAAAGTGGTTTCGCGTTCGCGACCGGCGCAGCGAAAGGTGAGCGATGGCACGGCGCAAGGACATCGACGGCTCGATGAGCGTCCCGACCTTCTACGGCGCGGAGTTGCGCTGGAAGAGGGAGGCGGCGGGGCTGTCGCTGGAGGCGTTCCTCGAAGGCAGCTTCTACGGCAAGACCTACCTCAGCGACATCGAGCGCGGCGAGCGGAGGATGCCGTTGGATTTGGCCCGGCATGCGGATCGGGTCCTGAAGACCGACGGGTTCTTCGAGCGGCATTGCGAGGATGTGCGGAAGGCGCGGCGAGGGCCCCATGCCGCGTACTTCGAGAAGGTCCTGGAGGCCGAGAAGTACGCGGAATCCATTGAGGAATGGTGCCCCATCACCTTTCCTGGGCTGCTCCAGACGGCGCCGTATGCACGAGCGCTGGTCCGGTCGGCCCACCCGGCGACCTCCGACGAGTGGGTCGAGGAGAAGGTGACCGCCCGGCTCGCTCGTGCCCGCCTCTTCGAGGAGGACCACTCCACCCCGGAGTACTGGGCGATCCTGCACGAGTCGCTGATCAGGGACCCGGTCCTTCCATCGCTGGAGACGGCCGAGCAGTTGGACCGGGTCGTGGAATTGGCCGAGCGGCGCCGGATCACACCGCAAATCGTCCTGCGGACGTGCGGTGCGTATCCCCTGATGGCCGCCTCCATCAAGGTCATGACCTTTCCGGACGCGCCGCCGCTGCTCTACGTCGAGGCGTCGTACAGCGGGGACACCATCGACGATCCGGCCCTCGTGAAGCAGTACCGCAAGGCATACGATCGGCTCAGGGCCGTCGCGCTGTCACCAGACACGTCCCTCGCCATGATCAAGGCAGCGGCAGAGGATTACCGAAATGGCAAGCAACCGGATCGACTTGAGTGACGCTCTCTGGTTCAAGAGCAGCTACAGCAATGGTGACGGCGGAGATTGCGTCGAGATCGCGAGCGACTTCCCCGGTGCCGCCCTCTGGCGAAAGTCGAGCCACAGCAACAGTGACGGCGGCAACTGTGTCGAAGTAGCCGACAACATTCCTGCCCTAGTCCCCGTCCGCGACTCCAAGACCCCCAGCGGCCCGGTCCTCTTCCTTCCCCCCACCGCCTGGGCCCCCTTCATCACCGCACTGAAGTCGAAGTCCGCGTAAAGCAACGCACAGCAAAGGGGGCGTGAGGTCCTCAGGACCCCACGCCCCCCGCCCCTCAGCGGAGCGTCAGCGCTGTGTCAGTGCCTCTTGTACGACTGCACGTACCCGTTCGCCGGCGAGCCGACGCCCGTCACGTCGTCGTAGCCCTTGACCGCCGACAGGGAGCTGTCCTTGCCGAGGCTGCGGGCCGAGTACAGCAGGCCGCCCGACGCGTCGAAGCCGTTGGCGAAGTCCACGCGGGCGACCGCCAGGCCGGAGCCGGTCGGGTTGTCCGTGACGTCGTGGAAGACACCCTTGTTGTACTTGGCGTAGATCGTCGGGTTGGCGAAGCCGATCGCCTTGCCGCCGCGGGCCTCCTGGGCCAGGGCCTGGACCGCCGCGATGACCGGAGCGGCGAGCGAGGTGCCGCCGATGCGGTACTCGCTGTACTGCTGCGATCCGTCCGGGAAGGTCTGGGTCTGGCCGACCAGGAAGCCGGTGTTCGGGTCGGCGATGGCCGCGATGTCCGGGACGACGCGGTTGCCGTCGGCGCTGTTGGCCTTGGCGAGCGAGTCCGGGACGACGCCCTTCTGGTAGTACGGCTCGGCGACCGTCTTGCTGGTGCCGCCGCCCGCGCCCGAGGTGAAGGCGCCGGGGAAGTTGGTCCAGCTCTTGCCGTCGGCCGACAGGGTCGCCTTCTCGGTGCCCCAGCCGGTCTCCCACTCGTACGTGTCACCCTTGCCCACGGCCAGGGACGTACCGCCGACCGCCGTCACCCAGGCGGAGTTGGCGGGGGTGTCGACCTGCTTCGTGCCGGTGTGGGCGACCTCGTCGCCGTTGTCACCGGAGGAGAAGTAGAAGCCGATGCCCTGCACCGCGCCCAGCTGGAAGACCTGGTCGTAGGCGGCCGCGAGGTCCGGGGTCTGGTTGGCCTCGATGTCGCCCCAGGAGTTGGAGACGATGTCGGCCAGGTGGTTGTCCACGACCTTGCTGAGCGAGTCCAGCAGGTCGTCGTCGTAGCAGGAGGCCGCACCGACGTACGTGACGTCGGCGTCCGGAGCCACCGCGTGCACGGCCTCGACGTCGAGGGTCTCCTCGCCGTACCAGCCGGCCGCGCCGCACTCCTTGGTCTTGGTGTAGTTCTTCGGCAGTGCCTGGTGCAGCTGGCTGGTCTTCCAGGCCGCGTCACCGTGCTTGACCGCGTACGTGCCCGCGTCGTAGGCGATCGTCGGGGACGCGTAGGCGTCCGTGATCGCGACGCGGACGCCCTTGCCGGTGTAGTCGCCCGCGCCGTAGGCGGCGCGCAGCTGCTTGCCGGTGTAGCCCTTGATCGCGTACGGGATCTTGCCGCCGTACGCGTCCGGGAGGGTCGTCGCGATGTTCGAGCCGAAGTACGAGGAGAACGGCCCGGAGTTCTTGAACACGGCGTCCGGCGGCGGGAGCTGGTCGTCGTGGTTGGCCTTGTGCGGGGCGTTGTCCAGGCCGGTGACGGTCAGGACGGTGCCCTTGAGGCCCTCCGGCACGGTTGCCGTCTGCGCCGGGGCGCGGTAAGTCGCCGAGCCCTTGGCGTAGTTGTGCAGCTGGGTGCCGAACGCCTTCTCGGCGGCGGCCACGTCACCGGAGACGGCGACGTAGTGCTGGGTGACCTCGGTGACCTTCAGGCCGGCCGACGTCAGCCAGGACTTGACGGCGGCCACCTGGGCCTTGGTGGCCCCGAAGGCGGCCTGCGCCTTCTTGGCGCTCAGGTACTTGCCGTAGAGCGGCGAGCTGGGGTCGGACACGGCCTTGGCGTAGCCGGCGAGGCCCGCCGCGTTCTTGCCGGCCAGGTAGACCCGGGCGTTCACCTGGGCGCTGTTCGAGGTCGCGCCCTTGTCCGCCTTGGCCGTGGCCCACAGCGGCTTGGTGCCCTTCAGTGCCTCACGAGCGGGGCTGTCCGCAGCGTGTGCCGCGGGTATGCCCAGCGCCAGCGCGCCGGCGACCATGGGCAGTGTCGCTGCCATGCTCATGGCGCGCAGCTTGGCGCGGTTGGATCTCATAGAACCCCCTGCGATGCGGTTCGCATGCATGTAGTGGTCGATACGTCATGCATCCGCGTGCCGGCCCGCGGCGGTTCGGCCGACCGTATGGATCACACGATGGGGGTCACTCTTTCGATGAACCGTTCATGCCAGGGGAACGGAATGGTCAAGAGAAGCTCAAGTAACCGTCAGGTAGGGCGATTTGCGGCTTTTATCCTTACGGGCGGATTACGAAACGGCTTGCCCGCTGTTCACGAGCGCGGTTCCGCTCCGTTCACGAACGCGGTTTGGCGCCCCGCTCCTTGAGCATCTGGGCCATCACCTGGAGCTCGGACTGCTGCGCGTCGACCATGCCCTGCGCGAGCCGCTTCTCCACGCCGACGGTGCACTTGGCGACACAGCCCTCGGCCATGTGGATCCCGCCCTTGTGGTGGTCCGTCATCAGCTGGAGGTAGAGGATCTCAGCCTGCTTGCCGTTCAGCGACTGGAGCTTCCTCAGCTCCGTGTTCGTCGCCATGCCCGGCATCAGCGAGCCGTCCCCGCGCTCGGGCATGTCGCCCATGCCCATCCAGGCCATGGGCGGTTTCGCCGACACCTTCGGCAGCTCCCACAGGTCCAGCCAGCCGAGCAGCATGCCGCGCTGGTTGGCCTGCGTCTGCGCGATGTCGTAGGCGAGCCGCCGCACTTCCGTGTTCTTCGTGCGGTCCCGGACGATGTACGACATCTCGACGGCCTGCTGGTGGTGGACCGCCATGTCCCGGGCGAAACCGGCGTCCGCCGATTCGGCGGTCGGCGTCCGCACGGCCGAACCGCCGCTCGTGTCCTCGGCGACCGCGTAGGTGATCGCGCCGGCCGCCACGAGCGCCGCCGCCGCGGCCCCGGCGATCCAGCCCACGTGCCGGCGCTTCACTACATCGCCCCGCTGGTGCAGGCGGCGCCCGGCTCGGGGGTCTGCTTGCCCTGGACGTAGGTGGCGAAGAACTTGTCCACCTCGGGGTCGCCGGCGCTCTTGACGGTCACCTGGTGGCCCCAGGCCGACAGGATCAGCGGCGCCGCCTGGTTCTCGTACGGGCTCATCAGCGAGTACGGCGTCTTCTTCACCTTCGCCGCCAGCGCGTCGACGTCGGCCTTGCTCGCCTTGCTGGTGTACGTCACCCACACCGCGCCGTGCTCCAGCGAGTGCACGGCGTTCTCGTCCTGCAGCGGCTTGGTGTAGACGGTGCCGTCACAGGTCGCCCAGACCGGGTTGTGGTTGCCGCCGACCGGGGGGTGCATCGGGTACGACACCTTGGTCTGCACGTGCGTCCGCGCCAGCTTGCCGGACCAGACCTTCACGCCGTCCTTGTCCGTGGTCCACTGCCCGGAGTCACCGGAACTCCCGGCGGCCTTGGAGTCGCTCGCCGTGTCCTTCTTCTTCCCGGACTGGGAGTTCACGAGGACGACACCGCCGACCACGAGGCCGGCGACGACCACCACGCTCGCGGCGATGGTCAGCACGCGGTTGCGGCGCTCGCGCGCACGCTCGGCACGGCGCATCTCCTCGATGCGCGCCTTGCGCGCCGCGCTGCTGTTCTTGGCGGAACCCATGAGGTGTCCTTTGGGGAAAAGGGCCGGCAACGGGAAGGGTGGGGCCCGCTGATCGTAGTGGGGAAGGGGGCGACTTCCGAAGGCA
This sequence comes from Streptomyces sp. NPDC031426, assembly GCF_055581585.1. Lineage (NCBI taxonomy): Bacteria > Bacillati > Actinomycetota > Actinomycetes > Kitasatosporales > Streptomycetaceae > Streptomyces > Streptomyces sp. NPDC031426. Next base: position 150,835 of record NZ_JBVIJE010000004.1, on the reverse strand, counting down.
GGGCGCGGCAAAGAGGCGGCCGAGCAATAATTTGAACCGTGGATGCGCATTACCTAGGCTTGTGATATGCGGCTTCTGCGCTCCACCGACCTGGCCCTGCGCGTCCTGATGCGACTGGCCGTGGCTGCCGAGGCCACGCCCACCACCCGCCAGGTCGCGGCGGACATGGACGTGCCCTACACGCACGCCGCGAAGGTCGTCGCCGAACTCCAGCACCTGGGCCTCGTCGACGCCCGGCGCGGCCGGGGCGGTGGCCTCGCCCTCACCGCCAAGGGCCGTTCCGCCTCGGTCGGCGCGGTGGTGCGCACCTTCGAGGGGGAGGGCGACGTGGTCGACTGCGAGGGTACGGCGGGTACGGCCCCGTGCCCGCTGAACTCCGCCTGCCGCCTGCGCGGTGCGCTGCGCAGGGCCCAGGAGGCGTTCTACGCGGCGCTGGACCCGGTCACGATCGACGAACTCGTCACCGACCCGACGGGCCCGCTGCTGCTGGGCATCTCCCGGGGGCCGCGGGGCGGTTGACGCCGGTGGCCGAAAGTCGACGCGCTGGAAGGCCTGGGGATATCGCCGGTGAACTGGAAGTGCCGAAGCACGAGTTGACCCGCATCCCGCACGCGCGTACGGCGGATGTGGTCCGCCAAGTCCTCGCCGGCTCGGTCAACGCGATCGAGCAGGACGACGACGGAGTCCGGGTCGGCTATGAACGCGCGGAACCTGTCGTCTGCCTGCCTGGCCCACCTCGACCGCTGGTTCGAGGGCCGGTTCGTGATGGTGGGGCGACGCCGGTCACTGCGTCGCCCCACCTCGGGCATGGGCACCTCTCGGGCCCTGGTCTCGCGCCCGCGCCCCCGCCCCGGTGATCCGGAGGCCGTAGGGCCGCAGGCGTGCCGCTGGAACTGCCGCTGCTCAGCCCTGGGCCAGCCACAGGTCCGGGCCGAACACCTCGTAGTGGATGTCGGCCGGGGCCACGCCCTTCTCGATCAGCTGGGTGCGCACCGCGCGCATGAAGGGCAGCGGGCCGCACAGGTACGCGCGCGTGCCGGCCGGTACGGCGATGTCGGCGAGGTCGACCAGGCCGGCGCGGGTGCCCGGCTCGGCGTCCCGCTCGTAGAAGAAGTGCACGGACGCGTCCGCGAGCTTCCCGGCGTACGTCTCGTGGTCGGTGCGCAGGGCGTGGTCGGCGGGGGAGCGGTCGCCGTGGACGACGGTGACCGGGCCGCCGTGGCCGCCCGCCGCGAGGTCGGCCAGCATCGCGATCATGGGGGTCACGCCGATGCCGGCGGAGGCGAGCAGCACGGGGGTGTCGGCACCGGCGTCCAGGACGAGGTCGCCGTACGGCTCGGACAGGTCCAGGACGTCACCGGCGCGCACGCCCGCGTGGAGGTGGTTCGAGACCTCGCCGTCGGGGGCGTCGTCGCCGGTCACCCGCTTGACGCTGAACTGGCGGAGCGACTCGCCGGGCGCGCCGGAGAGGCTGTACTGCCGTATCTGCCGGGCGCCGTCGGGCAGCTCGACCTGGACGGAGACGTACTGGCCGGCGCGGAAGTCGCTCACCGGGCCGCCGTCGGCCGGGCGCAGCCGGAAGGTGACGACGTCCGCCGTCTCCTCGATGCGCTCCACGACCTCCCAGGGCCGGCGCTCGGTGCTGCCGCTCTCCTCGTACAGCCGCTTCTCGATGGCGATGAGCGCGTTGGCCATCAGCCAGTAGACCTCGGTCCAGGCGGCGGCGACCTCGGGCGTGACGGCCTCGCCGAGGACCTCGGCGAGGGCGGCGAAGAGGTGCTCGTGCACGATCGGGTAGTGCTCGGGGGCCACACCCAGGGAGGCGTGCTTGTGCGCGATGCGGCTGAGCATCGCGTCCGGCCGCTGGTCCGGGTTGTCGACCAGGTGCGTGGCGAAGGCGGCGATGGATCCGGCGAGGGCCTGCTTCTGGGCGCCGGAGGCCTGGTTGCCGCGGTTGAACAGGTCCCGCAGCAGTTCGGGGTGGGCGGCGAAGAGGCGGGCGTAAAAGCGCTCGGTGATCTCGCCGATGGCCGCGCCGACGGCGGGAAGCGTGGCGCGGACGGTGGCTGCGGACTGTTCGGTCAGCATCGGATCTCCTCGGATCTCGTCGGATCTCTTCACATCCCGGCTGATCGAAACGCTATGAAAAGTTGCATCTGAAATGCAAATTATCGAGACGTGCTTTCCCTCACGTCCGAAGCGGATCGGCCATTACGCATACCGGTCCGAGCAGGCAAGATGGGCGAGTGGCAGTACATCTGCCGTACGAGAGGCGTTCAGGCCGAAGACGTATCCGCGATCAAGGTCCGCAACGCGCATGAAATGGTGTTGTGGTGGGATGCTCAGGTGCCCGACCGCCTCCCGCAGGACGGGGGACAGGCGGCCTGACCAGCAAGGATGGGGTAGCGGAAGATGGACAAGCAGCAGGAGTTCGTGCTCCGTACGTTGGAGGAGCGCGACATCCGGTTCGTACGCCTGTGGTTCACGGACGTGCTGGGCTTCCTCAAGTCCGTCGCCGTGGCCCCCGCCGAGCTGGAGCAGGCCTTCGACGAGGGCATCGGCTTCGACGGCTCGGCCATCGAGGGCTTCGCCCGCGTCTACGAGTCCGACATGATCGCCAAGCCGGACCCCTCCACCTTCCAGGTCCTGCCGTGGCGCGCGGAGACCCCCGGCACCGCCCGGATGTTCTGCGACATCCTCATGCCGGACGGCTCCCCGTCCTTCGCGGACCCCCGCTATGTGCTCAAGCGCGCCCTGGCCCGCACCTCCGACCTGGGCTTCACCTTCTACACCCACCCCGAGATCGAGTTCTTCCTGCTGAAGGACCGCCCGCTGGACGGCTCCCGCCCCACCCCGGCCGACAACTCGGGCTACTTCGACCACACGCCCACCAACGTCGGCATGGACTTCCGCCGCCAGGCGATCACCATGCTGGAGTCGATGGGCATCTCGGTGGAGTTCTCCCACCACGAGGGCGCGCCGGGCCAGCAGGAGATCGATCTGCGCTACGCCGACGCGCTCTCCACGGCGGACAACATCATGACGTTCCGCCTGGTCATGAAGCAGGTGGCGCTGGAGCAGGGGGTGCAGGCGACGTTCATGCCGAAGCCCTTCTCAGAGCACCCGGGCTCCGGCATGCACACCCACCTGTCCCTCTTCGAGGGCGACCGCAACGCGTTCTACGAGTCCGGCGCCGAGTACCAGCTCTCCAAGGTCGGCCGCTCCTTCATCGCGGGCCTGCTCAAGCACGCGGCGGAGATCTCCGCGGTCACCAACCAGTGGGTGAACTCCTACAAGCGCATCTGGGGCGGCTCCGAGCGCACGGCCGGCGCCGGCGGCGAGGCCCCGTCGTACATCTGCTGGGGCCACAACAACCGCAGCGCCCTGGTCCGCGTCCCCATGTACAAGCCCGGCAAGACCGGCTCGGCCCGCGTCGAGGTCCGCTCCCTGGACTCGGGCGCCAACCCCTACCTGGCCTACGCCGTGCTCCTGGCCGCGGGCCTGAAGGGCATCGAGGAGGGCTACGAGCTCCCGCCGGGCGCCGAGGACGACGTCTGGGCCCTCTCCGACGCCGAGCGCCGCGCGATGGGCATCGAGCCCCTCCCGCAGAACCTCGGCGAGTCCCTGACCCTCATGGAACGCAGCGACCTGGTCGCCGAAACCCTCGGCGAACACGTCTTCGACTTCTTCCTGCGCAACAAGCGCTCGGAATGGGAGGAGTACCGCTCGGAGGTCACGGCCTTCGAGCTGCGGAAGAACCTGCCGGTGCTGTAGGGGCAGGTCAGGGCGGGTTTCCGCCGAGATGATCCCTTGGGGCCGACGGTCGCGGACCGTCGGCCCCGCTGTGTCTCACAGCCTCTGGGCCGTCTCTGGGCCGTCAGAGTAAATCTCCGACGCCCTGCAGCCATCCTGGGAGCTCCGGCCATGCGTTGCTTCAGGGCGTCCCAGAGATCCAGCTACCGCTGCTTCGCAGTGAGCTGTTCGAACTTTCGCTTCATCGATCGAGGCGGCTCGCTCCGCTCACCGCGCAGGCCCGTCCCCCGGCCGGGCCTGCGCTCCTGTCCCCGCCCCGCTCCAGCCCGGCCGGTGCCGCGCGCATAGCAGCGAGCCGAAGACCACGAGTCGAGTGCCGCACGAGACCGGCCACGGTCAGAACGATGCCTCCGGCGGGGGATCGGCCGGCACCGGGATGGAGGGAGCGCCGTTCCCGGCCGCGGGTCCGTAGTGGCGTGCGTGAGGGTGCTCCCATCCCGCACATCGTCGACCCAGGCAGAGCCGAGCAGACGCGGCCTCTGGCCTCACAGTCGTTCGTACAGTGGCGCGCTCCACGGGTAGACCGGGGAGTTCGATCACCGCAGGGCCATCGTGCCCAGCCGCAGGCCTAGACGACGCCTCGGATCGGCTTCAGCTGACGCGCGGCGGCGGAGCACAGCATCAGCGAAGAACCGATCGAGGGCGGATACTCCGATCATGTATTTGACCAGGTAAAACGCGGTAAACGTCGGATTTGTGGTCACTGTGTGCACTCACCCGAAGGGGCTACGTGAAGGGGCGGGGCACACCTGTGCGGGCCGCAATGAGGAAGGGGAGCCCTTACTCCAAACGCGCCCTCGAAGGAGACATCATGGTCCGCCATTCGATACGTACGCTCCTGGTCGGCGTATGCACGCTGACCGCCGCGTCCCAGGCGGCTACGGCTGTTGCTTTCGCCAGGCCAAGCGCCCAGCAGCGGGCCACACACACCGTGACCCAGGCTCTCCGCGCACAGACGCTCTCCGACCTCACCACCGCCATGAAGGGTGAAGCGTTCGCCTACGCCTCCTACAGCCTTTTCGGCGCTGAGGCCGACCGCCAGGGCCACCCGGCCGTCGGCCGGCTCTTTAGCAGCACCGCGCAGACGGAGCTGAACGAGCACCTGCACCAGGCCGCCACCCTGGCCGGCACGGTCGGCACGAACGCGTCCAACCTGCGCCAGGCCATCAACGGCGAGACGTACGAACACCAGGTGATGTACCGCGGCTTCGCCAGTCAGGCCCGCGCCGACGGGGACCTCGCGGCCGCCAAGCTGTTCACCGAGATCGCCGCCGACGAGGGCCGCCACCGCGACGCCTACCGCATCGCGCTGACAGCGGTGACCACCGGCCGCGGCACCGTCCCGGCGCCGCCGACGGCCAACACGGTGTCCGTGCCCGCCGGCCTTCCGCAGGTGAAAGCGGCCCGCACCCGGACCAACCTCGACACCGCCATGCACGGCGAGGCGCTCGCCCACGCCAAGTACATGCTCTACGCCGCCCAGGCGCGGCAGAGCCGCAACCCGGCACTGGCCCGGTTGTTCGAAGGCACCGCCGGGGTCGAGCTGCACGAGCACTTCGCCGGCGAAGCGGTCCTGGCCGGGCTGGTCCGCACGACGAAGACGAACCTGAGCAAGGCCATCACCGGGGAGCGCAACGAAGCAACCACGCTGTACCCCGGGTTCGCCAATCGAGCCGCGACCTTCGGTGACGCTGCCGTTGCCACCTACTTCCGCGACACAGCCGCCGACGAGGCCAAACACGCGACCGCCTTCCAGCAGGCACTCAACGAACTGCGCTGACCTGGGCCTCACCTGGTGGGCCGGGTGCGTCCGCACCCGGCCGCCGGCTCGGCCAAGTCGCACCGCGCAGCCCTAGTACAAGGTTCTGCGGTGTAGCAAACTTCGCGCCAGGAGCGGAACCGACAAAAGGAGAAGGGCTCCTTCGACGGCCAGGCTGACCAGCCCGAGCGGTTCCGTCCAGTTGCCGATGTCGTCGCTGTAGTGGGGCAGCCCCGGCCCCCTGGAGAGGATGTATCCCAGCAGGGGGCCCGCGGCGACCCCGGCCGCCAGCAGCCACCCCGATCGGACGATGCCGGCGAGAAGCAGCGCGGCAGCGACCACGGCCGCGATCTCCAGGACGTGGTAGGCGACACCGATGTAGTGGGGCTCCCTCGTCGTCGTGACGCCGCCTTGATCCTTGACATGGATGACGGCCACCGCGAGGCACAGTAGGGCCCCCGCCGACCTGGCCACCCACGTGGCCTCCCGCCCCCTCACAGCGCGGTGTGACATGCGACGGCACCTCTTACTTCCATCGGCAGTGCGTGTTTGAGGCGCCGTATCCAAGGTCGTACGGTCAGGCGTGAGGATCGGCAACGCGCCGCACTTGTGTCATGTCCAGCCTCGGCGGATTGCTGCTCGCTGTCACCCCCGACGATGCAGACGAGTGACGCAGAAGGGAGCGTTACGGACACCGGCCCAGCTCGCGCCTGGTATCTGACACGATGCCCGCGAGGCGGGCGACGGGAGTCTCACGGGCTCCCGTCACCAAGAACACCGTAAGAACAGCGGAAGAACTCCAGCTAACCACTCATTCGTTCATGCCTGTTCAGCCTTTTGCCCCCACAGATACATGTATGACACATACACCTGCAGGTGCCACCCCCGCGTCAACGACTAGTGGAGCAAGCACCCGTGAACCGCCGTTCCATACGACTCGCGGCCATCCTCGGCGCCGCGGTGACCCTCGCCGGAGGTTCCCTCGCCGCGGCGTCGGAGCTGCCCGACCACTCTTCAGCGGCGGCCAGGAAGGCCGCCGCCAAGCACGTCCTTCTGCTGTCCGTCGATGGATTGCACCAGTCCGACCTGACCTGGTACGTCGCACAGCACCCCGACTCGGCACTGGCCCACCTGGTGCACGGCGGCGTGCAGTACACCAACGCGCACACCACCACGCCCTCCGATTCCTTCCCCGGCATGACCGCCCAGGTCACCGGCGGCGGTCCGGGCACCACCGGGGTGTACTACGACGACACGTACAACCACGCCCTGCTCCCGGCCGGCACCACCGACTGCAAGAACGCCAAGCCCGGCACCGAGGTGGACCTCACCGAGGACCTCGACAAGAACAAGGCGTCCATCGACGCCGGCCAGGGCCTGACCGGACTGCCGGGCAGCATCCTGAAGATGACGGGCGACGCGGCGAGCCTCATCGACCCGAGCAAGCTGCCGGTCGACCCCACCACCTGCAAGCCGGTCTACCCGCACTCCTACCTGCAGGTGAACACCGTCTTCAACGTGGCCCGCAAGGCCGGTCTGCGCACCGCCTGGTCGGACAAGCACATCGCCTACGACATCCTCAACGGCCCCTCCGGCGACGGCATCCAGGACCAGTTCTCCCCGGAGATCAACAGCGACGCGGTCGGTTACCCGGCCGGCAACGACTGGACCACCGACAACAAGGCCACCGAGCAGTACGACAACTACAAGGCCAAGGCCGTCCTCAACGAGATCGACGGCTACGACCACTCCGGCGCCCACAAGGTCGGCACCCCGGCGGTCTTCGGCATGAACTTCCAGTCGGTCTCCACCGCCCAGAAGCTCCCCTCCTCCGACGGCCTGAAGGGCGGCTACGCCACCAAGGGCGTCCCCGGCCCGCTTCTGCAGCGCAACCTCGACTTCGTCGACACCGAGGTCGGCGCGATGATCAAGGAGATCAAGGCCAAGGGCCTGGCCTCCAGCACCGACGTCATCCTGTCCGCCAAGCACGGCCAGTCGCCGACCGACCCCAAGGCCCTGACCCGTATCGACGACGGCCCGCTGCTCGACGGGCTCAACGCCGCCTGGAAGGCCGCCCACCCGGGCGCCGGCGACCTCGTCGCGCACTCCGTCGACGACGACGGCATGCTGCTGTGGCTCAACGACCGGTCCGAAGCGGCCACGTCGTTCGCCAAGCAGTACCTGCTCGTGCAGAGCGGCCAGGGCAACGACATCAACGGCAGGGCCAAGGCGTTCACCAGCGGCGGCCTCAGCAAGGTCTATGCGGGCAGGGAAACCGCCGCGTACTTCGGCGTCAAGCCCGGTGACGCTCGGGTGCCGGACCTGTTCGGCATCGCCAAGTACGGCGTGGTCTACACCGGCGGCCAGAAGAAGATCGCTGAGCACGGCGGCGCCCACGCCGACGACCTGAACGTCCCGCTCGTCATCTCCGGTGCCGGCACCAGGGCCGGCATGACCAGGGCCGGCCAGGTCGAGACCGCCCAGATCGCGCCGACCATCCTCACCCTGCTCGGCCTTGACCCGCAGAGCCTGCAGGCCGTGCAGAAGGAGCACACCAAGTCGCTGCCAGTCCGCTGACCGCCTGCCGACGACCCCGAGTGGGCGGGCTCGGATCGAACTCCTAAAGCGGTGCTCAAGCGCGAGCGCCCTTCCGGGCCGTCCTAGGGCCGTGGAAGGGCGCTCAATGGTGACCAACGTCGACAGGTGCCGACAACTCAACAGCAGGTCAGGGCACTGATCGGTTAGGCGCCCGCAGGTCACGGCCGCCTGTGATCAGTTGTGGCTGTGCAGCGGCACAGCGTGTGCATCATGAAGCATGGGGATTGATCTGGAGCTGCACTCAGCACGGCCGGCCCGCAACAACTGGCGGAAGTCCCGCGCAACGCTCCTGCGGAGCTCCTACGGACACGGCGACGCGCTGGCCGATGCACTCGGCTCGCTCCAACTCCTTGGGGTATCCGGGAGGCTCACTGCCATCGATCCGTACGGGGATACGTTGATGAACGAGCAGGAGGCCGCAGTCGCCCTCCGGGACATCCACGATCTAAGGCAGCGGTGCGGTGATGAGCGTCAGCTCGCCGCACTGGACGACCTCGCCACGATGCTGCAACAGTGCGCGGTCACCCGAGGCAGCTATCTGTGGTTCGCAGGCGACTGAAACTGGCGCCACGCCTTCCGTGTGAGTGTCTAACTGAGTGACAACGCCTGCGTACACCGGCGGACAACCACGCACATCCGTGGACCATCGGGCCGCGAGGTGAGGGCTGGGCCGTCTGTGGGCCGTCGAAGGGTGGCCCACGGCGACCATCAACAACCAATGACCACCCCGCGAGCACAGGTCAGGGCTGCGCCCACGTCGATGGCATGAGGTCGGTTCGGGTCGACGTCACTTCCAGGAGTGGGAGGAGTACCGCTCCGAGGTCACCGCCTTCGAGCTGCGGAAGAACCTGCCGGTGCTGTAGCGGCAGGTCAGAGGGAAGCACGCCGACACCCGGGCCGTGGGAGGGCCGGAGATCGTCGATTCGCCGCTCCGAGCGCCCTAGCATGCTCACTGCTCAGGGATTTCCGCGGACAGGACGGAGTCGGCGACGTGCCCTTCGCGGAGCCGGCGGGCGGCGGTGCGCCCGGGCGCACCGGACCGGCCTCGGCGGTCGCCCGGCGGTCCCCGGCGCCGCTGCTGGCCGTGTGCGCCGGGTACTTCATGGTCATCCTGGACGTCACGATCATCAACGTGGCCGTGCCGGTGGTGGGCCGGGAGCTGTCGGCCTCGCTCACCGGTATCCAGTGGATCACGGACGGGTACACCCTGGTCTTCGCCGGGCTCCTGATGACCGGCGGCGCGCTGGGCGACCGGCTGGGCAACCGGCGCGTCTTCTGCTGCGGTGTCGCGCTGTTCACGGTGTCCTCGGCCGCCTGCGCGCTCGCGCCGAGCGCCGCCGTCCTCGTGGCTGCGCGCCTGGTGGAAGGGGGCGGCGCCGCGCTGATTGTGCCCGGCTCCCTCGCCCTGCTCCAGCAGGCCTATCCGGCGCCGGCGGCGCGCTCGCGCGCCTTCGGGCTGTGGGGGTCGATGGCGGGCATCGCGGCCTCCGCCGGACCGCTGCTCGGCGGGCTGCTGGTGTCCACGGTGGGCTGGCGGTGGGTCTTCCTCATCAATCTGCCCGTCGGCGCGGCCTGCCTGCTGCTGACACTGCGGTACGTCGCGCCCTCGCCGCGCAACGCCGCCCGGGCCCTGGACTGGCCGGCACAGTGCACCGTCGTCGCGGCGGTGGCCCTGCTGACCGCCGCGCTGAACGAGGCCGGACGGCGCGGCTGGTCCGATCCCGCCGTACTCGCCGGGCTGGGCCTGACCGTGCTGGCCGTCGCGGCGTTCGCCCTGCGTGAGCGGGTCGCCCGGTCTCCCGCCCTTCCGCTGTGTCTGCTGCGATCGCGCCCGATGGGCGGTGCCGCCGTCGTCGGCCTGCTGTTCAACTTCGCCTTCTACGGCATGGTGTTCACCGCCAGCCTGGACTTCCAGCGCCGGCGCGGCCTCAGCGCCCTGGAGACCGGTCTGGCGCTGTTCCCGGCGGTGGCGATGACCATGTTCGCCTCCGTCCTGTCCGGACGGCTGAGCCGCCGCACCGGCGATCGCCCCCTGGTGGTCTCCGGGATGCTCCTGGGCGCCCTGGGGCTGGCCGGCTGGGCGGCGGCGGGACCCCGTCCGGCCTACGCCCTGCTGGTGGCCCCGATGATGGCCACCGGGTTCGGCACGTCCTTCGCCCTCACCGGCTCGACCGCCACCGTGATGGGCGCCGCACCGCCGGCATACGCGGGGGCCGCCTCCGCCCTGTTCAACACCACCCGTCAGATCGGCAGCGCCACCGGCGTGGCCCTCGGCGGCAGCCTGCTGGCGGCCGGCGCCGGAGTGCGCATCAGCATGGCCGTCGGCGCCCTCGCCTACCTGACCGCCGCGGCGCTTGCCTGGCGGTGTGTCCCGGCGAAGGCGGACGTGGGCGACCGATGACCGGGGGCGCCGCACCGGCTCGTCCGGGCGTCAGGGGACGTACGCGGGCGACACGGCAGCCGTACTGATCCGCCGAGCCACCCCCGACCCGTCCGCGGGCACCTGGTACAGATCGGCGCCGTAGTCACCCGGCAGCGCGTACACAACCGTACGGGCGTCCTTCCACACCACCTGGTCGTCCACACTCCGCCGCTCGGCCAGCGGAGTCTCCCGCATGGTCCGCAGGTCCAGGACGTACAGATGCCAAGGGGCGTCCTTCGGCAGGCCCTCGACCCGCTTCTTGTAGGCGATCCGGGTGCCGTCGGGCGACAGGGACGGGCACTCGACGTTCGCGTGCAGGGTCGTGACCGTACGGGCGCGCAGGTCGCCCCGGATCAGATACGTGCGTCCCTTCGTCGCCAGCGTCGCGTAGAACGTGCGGTCGTCCGCCGCGAACGTCACGCCCCAGAAGTTGGCGTCCGCCGCGTGGTAGGTGTGCCCGTCACTGACGATGCGGAAGGCCTCCAGGGACGGGATCAGCTCACCGCTCCTCGTGTCCACGATCGCCGCACGCGTGGAGAAGTTCGTACCGGCGTAGGAGTCGCCGCCCACGAACGCCGTCCAGGCGGCGAAGCGGCCGGTGGGGGAGACGCGGGCGCGGGACGGGATGCCCGGGACGTCGTACCGGTGGACGGTGCGCAGGCGGGCGTCCAGGATCAGTGCCCGGTAGGTGTCCGAGACCGGGCCGTGCACGGCCTGCAGACAGACACCGGTGCCCGAAGCGGCATGGAAACGCAGGCACTTGACCCCGGACGCCGTCCGCGCCCCCGACGGATCGCCGGCCGGAACACTGACGAGCTCGTCCCGGTGCGGCCCCCACGCCATGTTCCGGAACACCATCCGCCCGTGCCCGGTCAGCGTCACCGCCCCCACCATGACCCGCGGACCGCCCGCCTGCGCCTGGTCACGGCGGTCGGCGCGGGCCGAGGCGTGCAGCACGGACGCCAGTCCCACCGCCGCGAGCACGGCGACGGCGCCGACCAGGATCAGGACGCGGTTGCGTACGGTCATGCGGGCACCGTCCCCTTCGGGCGCAGGGTGAGGGAGAAGGCGGCACACGCGGCCAGCGCCACCGCCGCGCCCGCCAGCGCCGCCCGGTCGCCCCACACCGTCCAGGCCACGCCGAACAGCAGACTGCAGGTGAACCGGGCCGCGGCCTGCCCCGTCTGCACCAGGGCCAGCCCCGACGAGCGCAGCGCCTCCGGCACCCCGTCCGAGGCCGCCGCCATCAGCACCCCGTCGGTGGCCGCGTAGAAGGCGCCGTGCAGGGCGAGGACGACGTACGGCAGGGCCGAGCCGTGCCACGCGGTGAGCAGCAGCGCGTACGCGACCAGCAGAGCACCGTGCCCGGCGACGAACACCGCCCACCGGCCCACCCGGTCCGCGAGCCGTCCGAGCGGCACCGCCAGCAGCAGGAAGGAGGCGGCCGTACCGAGCGGCAGCAGCGCGAACCACCGGTCCGGGACGCCGAGACGGCGCTGGAGCAGCAGATACACGAACGAGTCACTGACCGTGGCCAGCCCCAGCAGCAGCGCGCACACCGCGATCCGCCGCAGCCCCCGCCGCCGCAACAGCCCCACCGCACCCAGCAGGGTGGGCCGCTCGTCCGCGGCCGCGCCACCGCGCCCGCCCGGCACGAACAGCACCAGGACCAGCACGCCCAGCACCGCGATGCAGAAGCTGACGGTGAACACCGCGTCGTATCCGTCGACCGTCGCCCGCAGGATCAGGAAGGCCACCAGCGGTCCGAGCAGCGCACCGGCCGTGTCCATGGCCCGGTGCACCCCGAAGGCGCGCCCCCGGGTCTCCGCCGTACTGGACAGCGAGATGAGGGCGTCCCGGGGCGCCGTCCGCAGCCCCTTCCCCGTGCGGTCGGCGGCGAGGACCAGTCCGATCGGAGTCAGAGAATGGGCAACCAGCAGCAGCGGCTTGCACACGGCCGAGACCGCGTACCCCAACCCGGCGACCCATTTGTGCCGCCCGCCGCCGCGATCGGCGAGGTGCCCGCCCACCAGCCGCACGACCGCCGAGAACCCGTTGTAGACGCCGTCGAGCAGCCCGAACCCCAGCGGCGACAGACCGAGCCCGCTGACCAGGTACAACGGCAGTACGGCCGTGACCATCTCGGACGACACGTCCGTCACCAGACTGACCGTTCCGAGCGCGAGCACGGTCGGGGCGATCGCGGCACGACGCCGCCCGGCCAGTGGCCGGACGGCACCGTCCGCGGACGCCGGCGTACTCGCGCGGCTGTCCGCTACGTACACGTCAGGACGCCCAGATGCCGGTGATGTCCTTGGCGGAGGCCGCGTTGCCCGCGTGCGAGGTCAGCCCCTGGGTGTCCTCCAGGGTGCGCAGCAGGTCGTAGTGGTTGTACGTGGTCGAGCTGGACGACCCGGCCGTCACCGGCTGCCCGTACAGCACGGTCGGAATCCGGTTGCCGCTCAGCCGGTTGTCCTCGTCGAACGTGACGACGAGCAGGCTGTTGTGGGTCTTGGCCCAGGTCGCGTAGGCACCCAGGTTGTTCTTCAGCCAGGTGTCACCGGTGGACACCGAGCAGTCGTGCATGTCGCTGCACAGGTTGGGGACCACGTACGACATCTGGGGCAGCGTCGAGAAGTCCGTCGGGAACTGGTCGAACGTCATGGCGCTGTCCGCCGGCACGTTGCTGAACCCGAACCACGGGTTGTGCTTCTGGGCGTAGTCGCCGCTGCCGCACGTGGTGTCACCCTGGCTGGGCAGATCCTCGTTGTAGCTGGCCCAGGTACGGCCGGCGTCGATCACCTCGGACGCCAGGTTGGGCTCCGAGGAGAATCCGGGCGTGACACAACTGTCGTCCGTGATGCCCTGGGTGTCGCCGGAGAACATCGCGTAGTAGTTCGGCTGGCTCGGGTGGGTCTCGGCGTATGACTGCGTCAGGTTGGCACCTCCCGACTTCAGCGAGTTGATGTACGGGGCGCGGGAGGAGCCGATGACCTGGCTGTACGCGTGGTTCTCGAAGACCACGACGACCACGTGGTCCGGGCTCGGCACGGCGCCCGCGGCGTGCGCGGACTCTGCGCCGATCCCGGTCCACAGCCCGAACGCGGTGGCGGCGAGGGCCGCTGTGGATGCCACGACGGTACGGGCACGGCGGTACACGGAACTGCCGGACACATCAACCTCCGGTGTGGGGGTGGGACGGGGTTGGCGGTGCGGACAGAGCATGCTCACGTCAATACTCCCCCGCCGTACGGCACCCAACCGGGACGGTGAAAACCAGATGAACTACTCCGGCTCCCCATGCGCGGGGCCGCGGCCGCGCACGGCGGGAAGGGGACGTGTCGGGTGGTGTCCACCCGCAGCGGCCGGCGAAAACGCCTTGCAACACCCAACAACAGCCCGCCGGCCCGAGGACGGACACCACCCGGCGCGGCACCGACTCACGGACAACGCCAGGCGCGACCCCAGCCACGACGCACCCGCACTGGCCGCCGCAGGCAGTGACCACACACCCGCACAGCACCACGCACCCGGACCGATCCCGCAGGGCGCAGGGCCCGCACCCGCACGACACCACGCACCCGGAATCCACCCACAGGACCCACCACATACGCGCGCCCCGCTCCGCATCGTCAACGCACCGGCACAGCCCCTCCCGCACACCGGCCCCGCAGGGCGCAGGCACCGGCAGAGCGCCACGCCACCCGAGCCGGCCCCGCAGGGCCCACGGACCGGCAGAGCACCACGCACTCGGACCCCCGCAGGGCCCCGCACCCACACGACACCACGCCCCCGGACCGACCCCGCAGGGCCCACGCACCGGCAGAGCATCACGCATCGGACCCCGTAGAGCCCGCACCCGTACGGCACCACGCACCCCGAATCCACCCACAGGACCCAGGTACCCGCGCCCCGCTCCGCCCCCATCGGCAACGCACCGGCACAGCCCCCTCCCGCACCCGAACCGGTCCCGCAGGGCGCAGGCACCGGCACAGCCCCCCGCACCCGAACCGGCCCCGCAGGGCGTACGCACGGCAGCGCCTCACGCACCCGAGTCAACCCCGCAGGGCGCAGGCACCGGCACAGCCCCCGCACCCGAACCCGCCCTCAAGGCCCCACACCGGCACAGCCCCCCGCACCCGACCCCCACCCCCGCCCCGCAGGCCCCCGCATCCGACCCCGCCCCGCAGGAGCCCCCCGCTCGGCGAAGCCCCCCTGCCCCCCTCCGGTTAGGCTCTGGCCAGGACGATTCCGGTCCGAGACGCACGCACACGCATGCAGCCGCACCCAAGGGGAGGCACGGAGATGACGCCGGGGCGCAGAAGCAGTACCTTCACCCGCCTGCTCCGGCACGGCTTCACCGACCCCTCCGCGGCGGAGCGCCTCCTGGACGGCCCGGAACTCGCCGCCGTCCGCGACGACCCCGTCCTCCTGGAAGCCCTGGGCGCCACCGCCGACCCGGACCTCGCCCTGCACGGCCTGGTCCGCCTCCTGGAGGCCCAGGACGGCCCAACGGCCCACCGCGAACTGCTGGACACCCTCATCGCGGCCAAGCCGCTGCGCGACCGCCTCCTCGGCGTGCTCGGCGCCTCCGCCGCCCTCACCGACCACCTGGCCCGCCACCCCAGCGACTGGCACGCTCTGGTCACCTACGAGCCCCGGGACCTGCACCCCGGCGTCGAGGAGTTCGAGCGCGGCCTGGCCGAGGCCACCGACCCCGTCTCCCTCCGCGTCGCCTACCGCCGCTGTCTGCTCTCCATCGCCGCCCGCGACGTCTGCGGCACCACGGACGTCGCCGAGACGGCCGCCGAACTCGCCGACCTCGCCACCGCAACCCTCCGCACCGCGCTCGCCATAGCGAAGGCGCACGCCCCCGAGGACGCCGCCGCCTGCCGCCTCGCGGTGATCGCGATGGGCAAGTGCGGCGGCCACGAACTGAACTACGTCTCCGACGTGGACGTGATCTTCGTGGCCGAAGCGGCCGAGGGGACCACCGAGGCCAAGGCGCTCACCGCCGCCACCCGCCTCGCCTCCCACCTCATGCGGATCTGCTCGGAGACCACCGTGGAGGGCTCCATCTGGCCGGTGGACGCCAACCTCCGCCCGGAGGGCCGCAACGGCCCCCTGGTCCGCACCCTGTCCTCCCACCTCGTCTACTACCAACGCTGGGCCAAGACCTGGGAGTTCCAGGCCCTCCTCAAGGCCCGCCCGGTGGCGGGGGACGCGGAACTCGGTCAAGCCTACGTAGACGCCCTCGAACCCCTCGTCTGGAAGGCGGCCGAGCGCGAGAACTTCGTGCCGGACGTCCAGAAGATGCGCCGGCGCGTGGTGGAGAACATCCCCGCGTCCGAGATCGAGCGCGAGCTCAAGCTCGGCCCGGGCGGCCTGCGCGACGTCGAATTCGCCGTCCAGCTCCTGCAGTTGGTGCACGGCCGCACCGACCAGGCCCTCCGCAGCGGCACCACCCTGGACGCCCTGCAGGCCTTGGCCGCCGGAGGCTATGTCGGCCGCGAGGACGCCGCCCGCCTGGACGAGGCGTACCGCTTCCTGCGCTCGATGGAGCACCGCATCCAGCTCTACCGCCTGCGCCGCACCCACCTCGTCCCGGTCGCCGAGGAGGACCAGCGGCGCCTCGGCCGCTCCCTCGGCCTGCGCACCGACCCGGTGGCCGAGCTGATCCGGGAGTGGAAGCGGCACACCGGTGTCGTACGCAGGCTCCACGAGAAGCTCTTCTACCGCCCGCTGCTCGACGCGGTCGCCCAGCTCGCCCCCGGCGAGGCCCGCCTGAGCCCCGAGGCGGCCCGCGAGCGCCTCGTCGCCCTCGGCTACGCCGACCCCGCCGCCGCCCTGCGCCACCTGGAGGCCCTGGCCTCCGGAGTGACCCGCAAGGCGGCGATCCAGCGCACCCTGCTCCCCGTCCTCCTCGGCTGGTTCGCCGACTCGGCGGACCCGGACGCGGGCCTGCTGAACTTCCGCAAGGTCTCCGACGCGCTCGGCAAGACCCCCTGGTATCTGCGCCTGCTCCGGGACGAAGGGGCGGCCGCGGAAAACCTGGCCCGCGTGCTGTCGGCGGGCCGCCTGGCGCCCGACCTGCTCATGCGCGCCCCCGAGGCGGTGGCCCTGCTGGGCGACGGGGACGGCGGCGGCCTCGACCCGCGCGGGCGCGCCCACCTGGAGCAGGAGATCCTGGCCGCGGTGGGCCGCGCGGAGAACGCCGAGCAGGGCGTCACCGCCGCCCGCGGCGTGCGCCGCCGGGAGCTGTTCCGTACGGCCGCCGACGACATCGTCGGCTCCTACGGCACCGAGACCAACCCCGCCGAGGCCGACCAGGGCGCCCTGGTGGACCGGGTCGGCGCGGCGGTCTCCGACCTCACCGCCGCCACCCTCGCCGGCACCCTGCGCGCGGTGGTCCGGGACGGCTGGGGCGACACGCTGCCCACCCGCTTCGCGATCATAGGGATGGGCCGTTTCGGCGGCCACGAGCTGGGCTACGGCTCCGACGCGGACGTCGTCTTCGTGCACGAGCCGCAGGACGGTGTGGACGAGCACGAGGCGGCCACCGCCGCGAACAAGGTCGTCGCCGAGATGCGCCGACTGCTCCAGCTGCCCAGCTCCGACCCGCCGCTGCTCATCGACGCCGACCTGCGCCCGGAGGGCAAGTCGGGCCCGCTGGTGCGCACCCTGAAGTCGTACGAGGCGTACTACCGCCGCTGGTCCCTGGTCTGGGAGTCCCAGGCGCTGCTGCGGGCGGAGCCGGTCGCCGGGCACGACGAGCTGGGCCGGCGCTTCACCGAGCTCATCGACCCGCTGCGCTACCCGCGGCGCGGGCTGCCGGAGGACGCGGTCCGCGAGATCCGCCGGCTGAAGGCCCGGATGGAGTCCGAGCGCCTGCCGCGCGGCGCCGACCCCAAACTGCACACCAAGCTCGGCCCGGGCGGGCTGTCCGACGTCGAGTGGACCGTCCAGCTGTTCCAGCTCCGGCACGGCTGGGAGCAGCCCGGTCTGCGCACCACCCGCACCCGCCAGGCGCTGGCCGCCGCCCGCGAGGCCGGGCTGCTGTCCGCCGAGGAGGCGGAGATCCTCGACGAGGCCTGGGTGCTGGCGACGCGCGTGCGCAACGCGGTCATGCTGGTGCGCGGCCGGGCCGGGGACACCTTCCCCACCGAGCCGCGCGAGCTGGCCGCCGTGGGCCGCTACCTGGGCTACGGCGCCGGGCACGCCGGGGACATGCTGGACGCCTACCGCCGTACCGCCCGCCGGGCGCGCGCGGTGGTGGAGGAGTTGTTCTACGGCGACGGAGGGTGACGCCCGGCCGGAGCCACGGCGCTCAGGCCCGGGCGCATACGGCAGCGCGCCGCCACCCGGGCTACGGCGCCGGGCACGACGCCGTACCACCCGCCGGGCGCGCGGTGGTGGAGGAGCCGTTCTACGGCAACGGAGGGTGACGCCTCGTCGGAGCCATGGCGCTCAGGCCCGGGCGCATACGGCAGCGTGCCGCTACCTGGGCTGCGCCGCCGGGCACACTGCAGTACCACCCGCGCCCGGCCGGAGCCGCGGCGCTCAGGCCCGGGCCGTCGCACGCTCCGGCTCGGGGCGCCGGGCCGGGAGCAGCCTGGGCAGGGCGTACGGCAGCGCGCCGTACCACAGCCGCACCACCGTGAAGCCGAAGGACAGGCACAGCACACCGCCCACGGCGTCCAGCCAGAAATGGTTGGCCGTGGCAACGATGACCAGCAGGGTGGCCGCCGGGTAGAGCAGGCCCAGCACCCGCACCCAGGGCACGGACGCCAGCGCGAAGATCGTCAGCCCGCACCACAGCGACCAGCCGATGTGCATCGACGGCATCGCCGCGTACTGGTTCGACATGTGCTTCAGATCGCCGGAGGCCATCGAGCCCCATGTGTGGTGCACCGTCACGGTGTCCACGAAGCCCCCTCCGCGCATCAACCGAGGCGGGGCGAGCGGAAACAGATAGTAACCGAGCAGGGCCACACCGGTGGTCGAGAACAGCGCCAGCCGCGCCGCCGCGTAACGCCCCGGATGCCATCGGTACAGCCACACCAGCACACCGATCGTGACGATGAAGTGCAGCGTGGCGTAGTAGTAGTTCATGCCGATGATCAGCCAAGTGACCGAGTTGGCGGCATGGTTGACGGACTGTTCGACGGCGACGCCCAGCTGGTGCTCGACCCGGAAGATCCAGTCGGCGTTGCGCAGCGCCTTGCCCTTCTGCTCCGGGACGGCGTTGCGGATCAGCGAGTAGGTCCAGTAACTCACCGCGATCAGAAGGACCTCGAACCAGAGCCGGGGCCGGCGCGGTCGCCGCAGCCGCCGCAGCGGACCCCTGCCGTCCTCGCCCGTGATGGTGTGAGGAACGGCCACCTCCTCGCGACCTTCCGACTGCGTCACGGTCGAGTCACTCATAGGCATCAAGTCTGCCAGAAAAGGGTCCTTCGCCCGATCATCCCAAGGGCGGGTCCGCCGCGCACCTTCTACGACGTACGGACGACATGCGGCGCAGAAGCGGTCGAACCGCGCACCACCAGCTCCGGCATGAACACGAACTCGCTGTGCGGCGCGGGCGTCCCGCCGATCTCCTCCAGCAAGGTGCGCACCGCGGCCTGGCCCATCGCCGGCACCGGCTTGCGGACCGTGGTCAGTGGCGGGTCGGTGAAGGCGATCAGCGGGGAGTCGTCGAAGCCCACCACCGACACGTCCCGGGGCACGTCCAGACCCCGCTGCCGGGCGGCTCGTATGGCACCGAGCGCCATCATGTCGCTGGCGCACACCACGGCCGTGCAGTCCCGGTCGATCAGCGCGGTCGCGGCCGCCTGACCGCCCTCCAGCGTGTACAGCGAGTGCTGGATCAGCTCCGTCTCGATCACCGGGGCGTCCAGGCCCAACTGGTCCTGCACGGCCCGCACGAAGCCCTCGATCTTGCGCTGCACCGGCACGAACCGCTTCGGCCCGAGGGCGAGCCCGATCCGGGTGTGCCCGAGCGACACCAGATGGGTCACCGCGAGGGTCATCGCGGCCCGGTCGTCGGGGGAGATGAACGGCGCCTGCACCTTCGGCGAGAACCCGTCCACCAGCACGAACGGCACGCCCTGCGCCCGCAGCCGCTCATAGCGCTGCATGTCGGCGGTGGTGTCGGCGTGCAGGCCGGAGACATAGATGATCCCCGCGACCCCCCGGTCCACCAGCATCTCGGTCAGCTCGTCCTCGGTCGACCCGCCCGGCGTCTGGGTGGCGAGCACCGGCGTGTAGCCCTGGCGGGTCAGCGCCTGGCCGATGACCTGGGCCAGGGCCGGGAATATCGGGTTCTCCAGCTCCGGGGTGATCAGCCCGACCAGGCCCTCGCTGCGCTGCCGCAGCCGGACCGGGCGCTCATACCCCAGCACGTCCAGCGCGGCCAGCACGGACTGGCGAGTGGTGGCGGCGACGCCCGGCTTCCCGTTGAGGACCCGGCTGACGGTCGCTTCGCTCACCCCCGCCTGCGCAGCGATGTCCGCAAGCCGTGTGGTCACGGCACTGGACTGTACCGGTCGTATGTCGCCTTGCACACCGACGGGACGCCGTGCACGAGCGGCCGGACGGCCCGCCCTGGGTTGCTGCCTCATCGGGCTCCCTCGAATTGGTGGCGGCAAGAGCTTGCAGAGTCTTGCACACGTGTTGTCTCTCCGCTGAGCGGTAACGACAGGGTAACCATCGTGTTCCCTTGCACTTTTTTTCTGCAAGGTCTTTCGCAACGCTTACAACGCTGTTACGTTCCTGGTCGCTCGGCGGCCGCAACGGCGCAGTCGGCATCACACGGGCTAAACCCTCAAGGAGAACTCATGCGGCGTGGCATAGCGGCCTCCGCGCTGGTGGCGTCCCTCGCCCTCGCGGCGACGGCCTGCGGCGGCGGGAGCAGCAGCGACAGCGGTAAGTCGGACGGCCCGGTGACCATCACCTGGTGGGACACCTCCAACGCCACGAACGAGGCGCCGACGTACCAGGCCCTGATCAAGCAGTTCGAGGCTGCCAACAAGAACATCAAGGTCAAGTACGTCAACGTCCCCTTCGACCAGGCGCAGAACAAGTTCGACACCGCGGCCGGCTCCAAGGGCGCCCCGGACGTGCTGCGCTCCGAGGTCGGCTGGACCCCGGCCTTCGCCAAGAAGGGCTACTTCCTGCCGCTGGACGGCACCGAGGCCCTCGCCGACCAGGCCAAGTTCCAGCCCAGCCTGATCCAGCAGGCCCAGTACCAGGGCAAGACCTACGGCGTGCCGCTGGTCACCGACACCCTGGCCCTCGTCTACAACAAGGCCCTGTTCAAGAAGGCCGGCATCACCGAGGCCCCCAAGACCTGGGACGAGCTGAAGTCCGACGCCGCCAAGATCCAGGCCAAGACCGGCCAGTTCGGCTACTGGGGCTCCACCCAGGCCTACTACGCCCAGACCTTCCTCTACGGCGAGGGCACCGACACCGTCGACGCGACCGCCAAGAAGATCACCGTCGACTCGGCCGCCGCCAAGAAGGCCTACGGCACCTGGCTGAGCACGTTCTCCGGCAAGGGCCTGCACAAGGCCGACACCACCGCCGACGCCTACGCCCACATCCAGGACGCGTTCGTCAACGGCAAGGTCGCCGCGATCATCCAGGGCCCCTGGGAGATCACGAACTTCTACAAGGGCAGCGCCTTCACGGACAAGTCCAACCTCGGCATCGCCACCGTCCCGGCCGGCTCCTCCGGCAAGGCGGGCGCCCCGACCGGCGGCCACAACCTCGCGGTCTACGCCGGCTCGGACAAGTCCCACCAGGACGCGGCGCTGAAGTTCGTGAAGTTCATGACCTCGGCGGCCTCCCAGGAGACCATCGCGCTGAAGAACTCCACCCTGCCCACGCGTGAGGACGCCTACACCGCCCAGGTCAAGGCCGACCCCGGCATCGCCGGCTACCAGGCCGTCCTGCCCGCCGCCCAGCCCCGCCCGGCGCTGCCCGAGTACAGCAGCCTGTGGGGTCCGCTCGACACCGAGCTGCCGAAGGTCGCCGACGGCAAGGAGTCGCTGGACAAGGGTCTGAGCAACGCCGAGGTCGCCATCGCCAAGCTGGTGCCCGACTTCAGCAAGTGACGCCCGGGTGGCCGCCGGATCCTCTCGTCAGGAGGGGAAGGATCCGGCGGCCACCGCCCTGTGCCCGGCCAACCCCTGATCGTTTTGAAGGTGTCGAACCATGACAGTCGCCATCGACCGCGCGACCGGCAAGCGCCGCGGTGACCGCGCGCCTCGGCCCGGGCTGGGGCAGCGCATCAAGAACGGCTACCAGAGGTACTGGTACGCGTACGCGATGATCGCCCCGGTGGTCGTCGTGCTCGCCGTGATCGTGGGATATCCGCTGCTCCGCGGCGTCTACCTGACGCTCACCGACGCCAACAGCCTGAACTCGGCGCGCACGATCGGCGTCAACCACATCCCGGCCACCTACAAGTTCATCGGGTTCGGCAACTACAAGGACATCCTGTTCGGCCCGCTGTCCTACGACCGGTTCTGGTCGCACTTCCTGTGGACCGTGGTGTGGACCGCCGCCTGTGTGGCCCTGCACTACACCATCGGCCTGGGCCTCGCGCTCATGCTCAACGAGAAGCTGCGCGGCCGCACCTTCTACCGCGTGCTGCTGGTCCTGCCCTGGGCCGTGCCGACCTTCGTCACCGTCTTCTCCTGGCGGATCATGCTCTCCGACTCCGGCGTGATCAACCAGATCCTGCACGCGCTCCACATGCCCCAGCCGCAGTGGCTGGAGGACACCTTCTGGCAGCGCTTCGCCGCGATCATGGTCAACACCTGGTGTGGTGTGCCGTTCATGATGCTCTCGCTGCTCGGCGGACTGCAGTCCATCGACTCCTCGCTCTACGAGGCGGCCGAGATGGACGGCGCCAGTGCCTGGCAGCGCTTCCGGCACGTCACCCTGCCGGGCCTGAGGTCCGTCAGCTCCACCGTCGTACTCCTCGGCATCATCTGGACCTTCAACCAGTTCGCCATCATCTTCCTGCTGTTCGGCCCGACCAGCGCCCCCGACGCCCAGATCCTCGTCACCTGGGCGTACTTCCTGGGCTTCGGACAGCAGCCGCGCGACTTCGCCCAGTCCGCCGCGTACGGCGTACTGCTGCTGTCGATCATCACCGTCTTCACCTCCTTCTACTTCCGCTGGCTGAAGCGCAATGACCAGCTCGCCGTCTGACGCCGCAGGAGCCGCCGCCATGAGCACCACGACCCTGGAAAAGACCGAGGCCGGGCCCGTCCCCGCCGCGCAGTCCGCGCGCCGCGTCCGCCGGCGCGGCGAGCGCGGCCCGCTCGGCGCCGCCCTCCTGCACGGCGGCCTCGCCCTCGCGAGCCTGATCGCACTCGCCCCGGTGGCCTGGCTGATCTTCCTGTCGCTCGGCCCCGAGAAGGACGACTACCTGCACCCGGGCAAGATCCTGGGCAAGCTCAGCTTCTCCAACTACAGCTTCGTGCTGCAGCACACCGGCTTCTTCGACTGGTTCAAGTCGACGATGATCGTGGCCGGCGGCACCACCCTGATCGGCGTCTTCGTCGCCGCCACCACCGGCTACGCGGTCTCCCGGATGCGCTTCCCCGGCTACAAGCAGCTGATGTGGGTCCTGCTGCTCACCCAGGCCTTCCCGATCGCCATCCTGATCGTGCCGATGTACGAGATCTTCAGCCAGCTCGATCTCATCGACACC
This sequence comes from Streptomyces sp. NPDC031426, assembly GCF_055581585.1. Lineage (NCBI taxonomy): Bacteria > Bacillati > Actinomycetota > Actinomycetes > Kitasatosporales > Streptomycetaceae > Streptomyces > Streptomyces sp. NPDC031426. Next base: position 127,519 of record NZ_JBVIJE010000004.1, on the reverse strand, counting down.
TACTGGGCGCTGATCGTCATCAACTGCACCACCGCCGTGCCGTACAGCGCCTGGCTGCTCAAGGGGTACTTCGACACCATCCCCTTCGAGATCGACGAGGCCGGACGCGTCGACGGACTGAGCCCCTTCGGCACCTTCTTCCGGCTGATCCTGCCGCTGGCCCGCCCGGGCCTGGCCGTCGCCGCGTTCTACAACTTCATCACCGCCGTCGGCGAGGTCGCCTTCGCGACCACCTTCATGCTGGACGACTCGAAGTACACCTTCGCCGTCGGTCTGCAGACCTTCGTCAGCGAGCACGACGCCCAGTGGAACTACATGGCCGCCACCGCGGTGCTGATCGCGATACCCGTGTCGGTGTTCTTCTACCTCGTGCAGAAGAACCTCGTCACCGGTCTCACCGCCGGCGGCACCAAGGGCTGACGCCCACCCCGGGACTCCCGCGCGCCTCACCGCGCGGGTAGGCGGCCGCGGTGCCCATCCGACCCCGCTGTCACCGCGGCCGCCTCGCACACGCACCCCCGGCCCACCGCATCCGCCGTCGTATCACCCACGCGCCCATGACCCGAACCCCGTTACACATCAAGGACGCCATGAGCCAGCAGCCCCCCGCCGCACCGGCCCACCACTCCGCCGTGGCCGCCGTCGCCGACCGCCGCCGTGACTGGTGGCGGGACGCGGTCATCTACCAGGTCTATCCGCGCAGCTTCGCCGACAGCAACGGCGACGGCATGGGCGACCTGGAAGGCGTACGCTCCCGCCTGCCCTATCTGCGTGACCTCGGCGTCGACGCCGTGTGGCTCAGCCCCTTCTACGCCTCCCCGCAGGCCGACGCGGGCTACGACGTCGCCGACTACCGTGCCGTCGACCCGATGTTCGGCAACCTGCTCGACGCCGACGCCCTGATCCGCGACGCCCACGATCTGGGACTCAGGATCATCGTCGACCTCGTGCCGAACCATTCCTCCGACCAGCACGAGTGGTTCAAGCGCGCCCTCGCCGAGGGCCCCGGCTCCCCGGTGCGCGAGCGCTACTACTTCCGCCCCGGCAAGGGGAAGAACGGCGAACTCCCGCCGAACGACTGGGAGTCCATCTTCGGCGGCCCCGCCTGGACGCGCGTGACCGAGCCGGACGGCACCCCGGGCGAGTGGTACCTGCACCTCTTCGCGCCCGAGCAGCCCGACTTCAACTGGGAACACCCGGCCGTCGGCGACGAGTTCCGCTCCATCCTGCGCTTCTGGCTGGACATGGGCGTGGACGGCTTCCGCATCGACGTGGCCCACGGCCTGGTCAAGGCCGACGGCCTGCCCGACCTCGGCTCCCACGACCAGCTCAAGCTGCTGGGCAACGATGTCATGCCGTTCTTCGACCAGGACGGCGTCCACGCGATCTACCGCCAGTGGCGCCGGATCCTCGACGAATATGCCGGTGAGCGCATCTTCGTCGCCGAGGCCTGGACGCCGACCGTCGAGCGCACCGCGAACTACGTACGCCCGGACGAACTGCACCAGGCCTTCAACTTCCAGTACCTGAGCACCGAGTGGGACGCGAAGGAGCTGCGTACGGTCATCGACCGCACGCTGGAGGCCATGCGCCCGGTCGGCGCGCCCGCCACCTGGGTGCTGTCCAACCACGATGTCACCCGGCACGCCACCCGCTTCGCCAACCCGCCCGGCCTCGGCACCCAGATCCGCACGGCGGGGGACAGGGGACTGGGCCTGCGCCGGGCCCGCGCCGCCACCCTCCTCATGCTCGCCCTGCCCGGCTCGGCGTACATCTACCAGGGCGAGGAACTGGGCCTGCCGGACGTCGTCGACCTGCCGGACGAGGTGCGCCAGGACCCGGCGTACTTCCGCGGCGCCGGCCAGGACGGCTTCCGCGACGGCTGCCGGGTGCCGATCCCGTGGACCCGCGAGGGCTCCTCGTACGGCTTCGGCGCAGGCGGCAGCTGGCTCCCGCAGCCCGCGAGCTGGGGCGAGCTGAGCGTGGAGGCGCAGACGGGCGTCCCCGGCTCGACGCTGGAGCTGTACCGCACGGCCCTGGCCGCCCGCCGGACGCAGCCCGACCTGGGCGCGGGCGACGCGGTGGAGTGGCTGCGGGCGTCCGAGGGCGTCCTGGCCTTCCGGCGCGGGGAGTTCGTCTGCGTCGCGAACACCACGGGGGAGTCGGTGGCGATTCCGGCGTACGGCCGTGTGCTCCTCGCCAGCGGTGAGGTGACCGAGGCCGACGACGAGACCAAGGTGCCGGCCGACACGACGGTGTGGTTCACGACCATGTGACACAGGCGGCCTGACGGCCCGTCGACAAGTTCTTGCATCAACTTCACAACGGCCCGCTGTCTTTCAGGCAGCGGGCCTTTAACATCTGCGTCACCGCAAGTTTGCTGAAACATTGCAGCAAGCGCCTTCAGCGGTCTTTCCCCAGCCTTCAAGGACGAAGGACCCCCACATGGCACGCAGACACATGGCACGCAGAACCCTCCCCGCGGTGGCCGCCCTCACGGCCGCCGCCCTGGTTGGCATGAACCCGACCACCGCCGACGCCTCCCCGCCCGGCACCAAGGACGTCACCGCCGTCATGTTCGAGTGGAACTACGCCTCGGTGGCCCGCGAGTGCACCACCACCCTCGGCCCCGCCGGCTACGGATACGTCCAGGTTTCCCCGCCCGCCGAGCACATACAGGGCTCGCAGTGGTGGACGTCGTACCAGCCGGTGTCGTACAGGATCGCGGGCCGGCTCGGTGACCGGACCGCCTTCAAGAACATGATCGACACCTGTCACGCGGCCGGCCTGAAGGTCGTCGTCGACACCGTCGTCAACCACATGTCGGCGGGCAGCGGCACCGGCACCGGCGGCTCGGCGTACAGCAAGTACGACTATCCGGGCCTGTACTCGTACCCCGACTTCGACGACTGCACCTCCCAGGTCACCAACTACCAGGACCGCTGGAACGTCCAGCACTGCGAACTCGTCGGCCTGGCCGACCTGGACACCGGCGAGGAGTACGTCCGCAAGACCATCGCCGGCTACATGAACGACCTGCTCTCCCTGGGCGCCGACGGCTTCCGCATCGACGCGGCCAAGCACATCCCGGCGGACGACCTGGCCAACATCAAGAGCCGCCTGACGAACCCGTCCGTGTACTGGAAGCAGGAGGTCATCTACGGCGCGAACGAGGCCGTCCAGCCCTCCGAGTACACCGGCAACGGAGACGTCCAGGAGTTCCGCTACGCCTACGACCTCAAGCGCGTCTTCAACAACGAGAAGCTGGCCTACCTGAACAACTTCGGCGAGGGCTGGGGCTATCTGAGCAGTTCGGTGGCCGGCGTCTTCGTCGACAACCACGACACCGAGCGCAACGGCTCGACCCTGAACTACAAGGACGGCGCCAACTACACCCTGGCCAACGTCTTCATGCTCGCCTGGCCGTACGGCGCCCCCGACATCAACTCCGGCTACGAGTGGTCCGACGCGGACGCGGGCCCGCCCAACAACGGGCAGGTCAACGCCTGCTGGCAGGACGGCTGGAAGTGCCAGCACGCCTGGCCGGAGATCATCCGCATGGTCGCCTTCCGCAACGCGACCCGCGGCCAGGCCGTCTCCGACTGGTGGGACGACGGCAACAACGCGATCGCTTTCGGGCGGGGCGGCAAGGGATATGTGGCCATCAACCACGAGTCCGGCAGCCTGACCAGGACGTACCAGACCTCCCTGCCCGCGGGCACGTACTGCAACGTCCAGAACAACACCACGGTGACGGTGAACTCCAGTGGGCAGTTCACCGCCACCTTGGGCTCGAACACGGCGCTCGCGCTCTACGCCGGGAAGTGGAGCTGCTGAGCCCGGACGACTACTTCCAGGTGTCGTTCGTCGTGTAGCCGGACGAACTGCCCGTCGTGTACGAGCGGTTCGTCCCGGACTCCCAGGTCACGTTCCCGGAGCCGTCCTTCTTGAGGTACTTGTACTCGAAGGCCGTGCTCTTGGGGACGATGACCAGCCTGCTCCACTTCGGGTAGGAGGCGGAGGACAGGGGGACGGCGTCGCTGGTGTTCCAGGAGCCGAGGGACGGGATGGAGCCGACGACGTAGACGTTGGTGCCCCAGTCGGTCGTCGCGTTCTCGTTGAAGGTGACGTCGGTGGCGTCGGCGTCCGCCACGTTCCAGGAGTTGTTGAGCGAGAGCGCCGACGTCGTCGTGGTCGCCGACCTGTTGGCGTTCGACTCCCACGTCACATTGCCCGAGCTGTCCTTCTTGATGAACTTGTAGGTGAAGGACGTGTTGACCGGCACGCTCACCTCGCCCGACCAGACCGGGTAGCCGGAGGACGACAGCTGGACCGCCTTCGAGGTGTCCCAGCCGCCCAGGGCCGGGATGGACCCGACGACGTACACGTTCGTGCCGGACGTCGTGGACGCGTACTCGTCGAAGGTCGCGCTGACCGTGTCGCCGGACCTGCCGCCCGCGTCGCCGCAGCCCACCGTGCAGGTGTAGGAGGAGTTGTAGAAGGCGACGGCGCTCTTCGCGGGGACGGTGATCGACGCGCTGCCGCCCGACACGGTCACCGTCGTCGCGCCACCGTCGACGACGTTCCTGTACGTACCGTCCGCCATGCCCGTCGCGAAGGTGTACGTGGCCGGCGAGGTGCCGTTGTTGAGCGCGAAGAAGCCCTTGCCGCTGCGGCCGAAGCCGAGCACGCTGGACGACTTGGTCTGCCAGTCGGAGACGGCCGCCGTGTCGGTCGCGTTGTGCCAGGCCACCATGCCGACCACGGCGGTGTCGCGGTCCAGGCAGTACCAGGCGCCACCGGAGCAGTCCGTGTCCGTGACGAAGCCTGCGGAGTTCGGCGGGGCCTGGTCGCTCTGGGTCCATTCCCAGCTGGCGTACACCGTGGGCGTGGACCACTTGTAGGCGAGCTCGAAGAGGTTGGCGAGCTTGTAGGTGTCGCCGTCCTTGTAGGAGAGATGGAGGCCGTTGCGCTCGGTGTCGTGGTTCGTCACGAAGGACACCGAGTTCGCGGCCGGCAGGATGCCGCTGCTCCCGATCGAGGCCAGGTCGCTGGCATTGCCCTGGAAGGCCGACTTCAGCTTGCTCGCGTAGGTGAAGTCCAGGACGTCACCGGAGGCGTAGTAGTCGGAGGGCTGCGGGGTCGCGCCCGGGTAGACCTCCTGGAAGACGTACGGCGCCGAGCCGGACGTGGTGTTGGTCAGCTTGGACTCGATCGCCGCGAGGTCGGCCTCGGGGATGTGCTTGGCGGCGTCCACGCGGAAGCCGTCCACGCCGAGCGCCAGCTGGGAGTTGAGGTAGTTCGCGAGGCCCGTGCGCACGGTGTCCGAGCCGGTCCTCAGGTCGGGCAGGCCGAGCAGTTCGCAGTTCTGGACCTGGGTGAGGTTGGAGTAGTCCTGGATGGTGAGGTCGGAGGTGGGGCAGTCGGAGGAGTCGTGGTAGTCCGAGCGGTCCCAGTCGGGGGTGGCGTACTTGTTGCTGATCGTCGTGCCGTTGTAGCCGGTGCCGGTCTGGGCGGCGGTGTGGTTGATCACCGCGTCCGTGTAGACCTTCACGCCCGCCTTGTGGCACGCCGTGATCATGGCGCTGAACTTCGCCTGGCTGCCGAACCGGCTGTTCAGGCTGTACGAGTAGGGCTGGTAGACGTCCCACCAGTAGTACGACGACTGCTTCAGGGACTCCTCCGGCGGTGCCACCTGGACCGCGCCGTAGCCGGCCGAGCCCAGCACGTTCGTGCACTCGGAGGCGATGGAGTCCCAGTTCCACTCCCACAGGTTGGCGATCACATCGCCCTTGGCGGTGGTGCCGGCCTGGGCGGGCGTCGAGGGAAGGGCGATGGCTCCGGCCAGTGCGAGGGCGCCCGCGGCCGCGGCGGTCGCGGTGCGGCGGAGGACACCCGGGGGTCGGTGTCTGCTCATGTGCGGCTCCGAAAGAAGGGGCAGCGTTCAACAACCCGTGAGCGTGAGGGAGTTGAGAGAGGCACGTCAAGGTTGACGCTGAAACTTCTTGCTATGAGTTTCAAGACTCTTGCTGTAAACCTTTCGGCGGCGATACGGTCGCGCGGGGTCGGACCCAAGGGATCCAAGAGAGCCGCATCCGCTAGGAGTTACCGCCTGTGATACCGAGAGCGAGACGGGCCGCGGCCGTCACCGCCGCAGCCCTCGCCGCCGCACTGATCCAGCCACTGGCCGCCCATGCGGCCACCCCGCCCGCGCCCCCCTCGGACGCGGCCCTGGCCGCCCAGCCCGCCCGGCACGACGACACCCGTGAGCAGTTCTACTTCGTGATGCCGGACCGTTTCGCCAACGGCGACACGTCCAACGACCGGGGCGGCCTGACCGGCTCCCGCCTCAGCACCGGTTACGACCCCACCGACAAGGGCTTCTACCAGGGCGGCGACCTCAAGGGCCTGACCAGGAAGCTGGACTACATCAAGGGCCTCGGCACCACCGCCATCTGGATGGCCCCCATCTTCAAGAACCGCCCCGTGCAGGGCACCGGCGGCAACGCCTCCGCCGGCTACCACGGCTACTGGATCACCGACTTCACCCAGGTCGACCCGCACTTCGGCACCAACAAGGACCTCAAGACCCTCATCTCCAAGGCGCACGCCAAGGGCATGAAGGTCTTCTTCGACGTCATCACCAACCACACCGCCGACGTCGTGGACTACCAGGAGAAGTCCTACGACTACCTCTCCAAGGGCGCCTTCCCGTACCTCACCAAGGACGGCCGCCCCTTCGACGACGCCGACTACGCGGACGGCACCAGGAGGTTCCCGGCCGTCTCCAGCGCCTCCTTCCCGTACACCCCGAAGGTCACCAGCCGGTCCAAGGTCCCGGCCTGGCTCAACGACCCGACGATGTACCACAACCGGGGCGACTCGACGTACGCCGGCGAGTCCACCACCTACGGCGACTTCTCCGGCCTGGACGACCTGTGGACCGAGCGTCCCGAGGTCGTCCACGGCATGGAGACGATCTACGAGCGGTGGGTGAAGGACTTCGCCGTCGACGGCTTCCGGATCGACACCGTCAAGCACGTCGACATGCCGTTCTGGACCCAGTGGGCGACCGCGCTCGACAAGTACGCCGCGGCGCACGGACGGAGGAACTTCTTCATGTTCGGCGAGGTCTACTCCGCCGACACCTCCATCACCTCCCCGTACGTCACCCAGGGCCGCCTCGACGCCACCCTCGACTTCCCGTTCCAGGACGCCGCCCGCGCCTACGCCTCCCAGGGCGCGAGCGCCCAGAAGCTGGCGGGCGTCTTCGGCGACGACTACAAGTACACGACCGACAAGGCCAACGCGTACGAGCAGGTCACCTTCCTCGGCAACCACGACATGGGCCGCATCGGGTACTTCCTCAAGCAGGACGACCCGAAGGCCACCGACGCCGAGATCCTGAAGAAGGACGAGCTGGCCAACGAGCTGATGTTCCTCAGCCGCGGCAACCCGGTCGTCTACTACGGCGACGAGCAGGGCTTCACCGGTTCCGGCGGCGACAAGGACGCCCGCCAGACCATGTTCGCCTCCAAGGTCGCCGACTACCTCGACGACGACGAGATCGGCACCGACCGCACCCACGCCAGCGACTCGTACGACACCGGCGCGCCGCTGTACCGGCAGATCGCCGACCTCTCGAAGCTCCGCGAGGCCAACCCGGTCCTGACCGACGGGGTCCAGACCCAGCGCTACGCGGCCGACGGCGCCGGCGTCTACGCGTTCACCCGTACGGACGCGAAGACCGGGCAGGAGTACGTCGTCGCCCTCAACAACGCCGACTCGGCGCGGACGGCGACCTTCGCGACCGGCTCCGCCGGCATGGCGTACCGGGGCATCCACGGTGCCACCGACTCCGTGACGTCCGACGGCGACCGCAGGGTCACCGTCACCGTCCCGGCCGAGTCCGCCGTCGTCTACAAGGCCACCGGCACCCTCGCCAAGCCCGCCGCCGCACCGACGATCAGCCTGAAGGCGCCGGCCGCCGGAGCCACCGGCACCGTGGAGATCGGCGCCGATGTCGACGGCGGTCAGCTCAACCGGGTCGTCTTCGCCGCCCAGGTCGGAAACGCCAAGTGGCAGGTGCTGGGCTCCGCCGACCACGCCCCCTACAAGGTCACCCAGACCCTCGGCAAGGACGTGCCGGCCGGGACCGCGCTGCGCTACAAGGCCGTCGTGGTCGACTCGGCCGGGCACACCGCGAGCACCACGGCGAGCAGCACCTCCGGCACCCCGCCCGCGCCCGAGGTCCCCACGGCCTCCGCCCGCGACTACGTGATCGTCCACTACAAGCGCACCGACGGCGACTACGACAACTGGGGCCTGTACGCCTGGGGCGACATCGCCGACGGCGAGGCCACCAACTGGCCCGCCAGCCACCCGTTCACCGGCCGGGACGCCTACGGCGCCTTCGCCTGGGTCAAGCTCAAGCCGGGCGCCTCCAACGTCGGCTTCCTGGTCATCGACAAGAACGGCAACAAGGACGTCTCCGCCGACCGGAGCATCGACGTCACCAGGACGGGTGAGGTCTGGGTCGAGCAGGGGAAGCCGGACGTACTGACGCAGAAGCCCGACTATCCGGCGCAGGACACGACCAAGGCGGTCATCCACTACCACCGGGCGGACGGCAACTACGACGGCTGGGGCCTGCACGTCTGGACGGGTGCCGCGAACCCCACCGACTGGTCGAACCCGCTGAAGCCGGTGAAGACTGATGCCTATGGCGCGGTCTTCGAGGTGTCGCTCACCGCGGGTGCCACCAGCCTCAGCTACATCATCCACAAGGGCGACGAGAAGGACCTGGCGGCGGACCAGTCCCTCGATCTCAAGGCCAACGGCCACGAGGTGTGGCTGTTGAACGGCCAGGAGAAATACCTGCTGCCGCAGCCGGCGGGCAGCTCGGCCGCCCTCGACCTGAGCACCTCCAAGGCGATCTGGATCGACCGGGACACCGTCGCCTGGAACGGCGCGGACGGCGCCGCCTCCACCCAGCTGCTGTACTCCCCGGACGGCTCGATCGCGGTCAAGGACGGGGCGCTGACCAGCGACGACGAGCGCTGGATCCGGCTGGAGAAGACCACGCTGACCGACGCCCAGAAGGCGAAGTTCCCGCACCTGAAGGACTACACCGCCTGGTCCGTCGACCCACGTGACCGGGACCGGGTGCGCGAGGCGCTGAAGGGCCAGCTCGTCGCCTCGCAGCGCGCCGCCAACGGTGCCGTCCTGGCCGCGACCGGCGTGCAGATCGCGGGGGCGCTGGACGACCTCTACCCCGGCGCGACCAAGGCCGCGCTCGGGCCGGTCTTCCACAACGGAAAGCCCACGCTCTCGGTGTGGGCGCCGACCGCGCAGAGCGTGTCACTGGAGCTGGACGGCTCCGACCACGCCATGCACCGCGACGACACCACCGGCGTCTGGTCCGTCACCGGCCCGGCGTCCTGGAAGGGCAAGCCCTACCGGTACGTCGTGAAGGTCTGGGCGCCCAGCGTCCGCAAGATGGTCACCAACAAGGTCACCGACCCCTACTCGGTCGCCCTCACCGCGAACTCCGAGCGCAGCCTCGTCGTCGACCTGAACGACAGGGCCCTCGCCCCGAGCGGCTGGTCGGCCCTGCACAAGCCCAAGGCCGTACCGCTGAAGGACGCGCAGATCCAGGAGCTGCACATCCGGGACTTCTCGGTCGCCGACAAGACCGTCCCGGCGACGGACCAGGGCACCTACCTGGCCTTCACCGACAAGAACAGCGACGGCTCCAGGCACCTGAGGGAGCTGGCCAGGGCGGGCACGTCGTACGTGCATCTGCTGCCCGCGTTCGACTTCGCCACGGTCCCCGAGAAGAAGGCCGACCAGGCGAGTCCCGACTGCGATCTGACCTCCTACGCGGCCGACTCCGACCAGCAGCAGGCGTGCGTGGCGAAGACCGCCGCGAAGGACGCCTACAACTGGGGCTACGACCCGTACCACTACACGGTCCCCGAGGGCTCGTACGCCACCGACCCGGACGGCACCGCCCGAACGGTCCAGTTCCGCAGGATGGTCCAGGCGCTCAACCAGGACGGCCTGCGGGTCGTCATGGACGTCGTCTACAACCACACGGCGGCCAGCGGCCAGGCGGACACCTCCGTCCTCGACAAGATCGTGCCGGGCTACTACCAGCGGCTCCTGGCCGATGGATCGGTGGCCAACAGCACCTGCTGCGCCAACACCGCACCCGAGAACGCGATGATGGGCAAGCTGGTCGTGGACTCGATCGTCACCTGGGCCAAGGAGTACAAGGTCGACGGGTTCCGCTTCGACCTCATGGGCCACCACCCCAAGGCCAACATCCTCGCGGTCCGCAAGGCCCTCGACGCCCTGACCCTGGAGAAGGACGGCGTCGACGGCAAGAAGATCATCCTGTACGGCGAGGGCTGGAACTTCGGCGAGGTCGCGAACGACGCCCGCTTCGTGCAGGCCACGCAGGCGAACATGGCCGGCACCGGCATCGCCACCTTCTCCGACCGCGCCCGTGACGCGGTGCGCGGCGGCAGCCCCTTCGACTCCGACCCCGGCATCCAGGGCTTCGCGTCCGGGCTGTACACCGACCCCAACTCCGCCACCGCCAACGGCTCGAAGGAGGAGCAGAAGGCGCGCCTGCTGCACTACCAGGACCTGATCAAGGTCGGGCTGTCCGGAAACCTCGCGAAATACCACTTCACGGACACCGACGGCAAGGAGGTCACGGGAGCGGAGATCGACTACAACGGCTCGCCCGCCGGCTACGCGGACGCACCCGGCGACGCCCTCGCCTATGTGGACGCGCACGACAACGAGTCCCTCTTCGACGCCCTGACCTACAAGCTCCCGAAGGGCACCTCCGCGTCCGACCGGGCCCGGATGCAGGTCCTGGCGATGGCCACGGCCGCCCTGTCGCAGGGGCCGGCCCTGTCCCAGGCGGGCACCGACCTGCTGCGCTCGAAGTCGCTGGACCGCAACTCCTTCGACAGCGGGGACTGGTTCAACGCCATCCACTGGAACTGCGCCGACGGCAACGGCTTCGGCCGCGGGCTGCCCATGGCGGCCGACAACCAGTCCAAGTGGGACTACGCCCGCCCGCTGCTGACCGGCGTGCGGGTCGGCTGCCCGCAGATCGACGGCGCCTCCGCCGCCTACCAGGACCTGCTGAGGATCCGCACGACCGAGAAGGCGTTCTCGCTCGGTACGGCCGCACAGGTGCAGGACCAGCTGTCCTTCCCGCTGTCCGGCAAGGACGAGACACCGGGCGTGATCACGATGAGGCTCGGTGACCTGGTCGTCGTCTTCAACGCCACCCCGGAGCGGCAGGAGCAGCGGATCGGCGACCTGGCCGGGACGCGGTACAAGCTGCACCCGGCGCAGGCCTCCGGCGCCGACCCGGTGGTGAAGACCTCCGCCTACGCGGCCGGGTCGGGCACGTTCAGCGTCCCGGCGCGGACGGTGGCGGTGTTCACCCGGGCGGGGAAGTAGGGTCGGGCTGACGCCGTAGAACAGGAGTGCGCATGCCGCAGATCACCATCGACTACTCGGACATCGCGGAGAACGCCTTCGACCGCGAGGGCTTCGCCCGGGCGCTGCACGAGGCGACCGTGGAGATCGCGGCGGCGAAGCCGGAGGCCTGCAAGACGCAGTTCCGGCCGAGCGCGTACACGGTGTACGGCTACGAGGACCCCGGGGCGCGCGGGCACGCCATCGTGCACGTGACGATCGGGCTTCTCGCCGGCCGCAGCGACGAGACGAAGGCGAAGCTGACGGACACGGCCCTGGAGCTGCTCCGGAAGCATGTGGCGGACGCGGGCATCGCCCTGCACGCCTCCGCCGAGGTCCGCGACCTCGACCCGTCCTACCGGAAGTTCGACCGGTGACGGTCTAGGCGCCGAGGGCGATGAGCCGGCCGACCAGCTCCGCGAAGGGGCCGTCGGCCGGCTCGTCCTTGACCATGGTCTTCAGCAGGGCCGCCATCTCCTCGTCGTAGGCGGCGCTGACGGCGGCCAGTGCGGCGAAGTCGTGCACGAGCTGGAGCTCCAGCTCTGCGCGCGGGATGCGCCGGCCGTCCAGCCAGATCAGGGCGGTCGACTCGGCGAGCGAGATCCAGGAGCGGACGACCAGCTCCAGCCGCGGGGGCGCCTCCGGGACCTGGAGGTGTGACAGGATCTGGTCGTAGGCGGCCTGCCGTACGGAGTCGATGAGCGCGTTGGTCGCCGACGAGCCGACCGCCGGACCGCCGCGCATCAACGCCGAGAAACCGGGCCCGTGCTCGTCCACGAAGTCGAAGTAGCGGCGCATCACGCGCAGCAGCCGGGCGCCGAGCGGGCCCTCGTGCGGCTCGCCGAAGCGGCCCGCGAGATCCTCCGCGGCGCGCTTCAACGCCGCCTCGTACAGGCTGAGTTTGCCGGGGAAGTAGTGATACACGAGCGGGCGTGAGATGCCCGCGGCCGACGCTATCTCGTCGATGGAGACCTCGTCGGGCGAGCGTCGGCTGAACAGGTCGAGGGCGACGCCGATCAACTGCTGCCGCCGCTCCTCGACACCCATCCTGCGGCGAACCCCGGTACTCATGCGAACACCTTACCGATCGGATTCGGCCGCAGGTGATCACATGTCGAGCACCAAACGATCGCTGTTGGCCCGCGAGACGCAGATCAGCATCGAGTCGGCGCGCTCCGCGTCGGTCAGCAGCTCGTCCCGGTGGTCGATCTCCCCTTCCAGCACCCGCTGTTGGCAGGTCCCGCAGAAGCCCTGCTCGCACGAGTAGGCGGTGTCCGGCAGTTCGCCGCGTACGGCGGCGAGCACGGTGGAGTCGGCGGGGACGGTCAACGTCCGTCCGGTGCGCCGCAGTTCGACCTGGAACTCGGTGTTGCCGTCGGACGAGGTACGGGGCGCGAACCGTTCGAGACGGACGTCCGGGAAGCGTGCCGCGACGGCCGCCATGAGTCCCTCGGGACCGCAGCAGTAGACGGCGGCCCCCTCGCCCACCTCCAGCGCGTCGAGGTCCGGCCGCCCCTCCACGACAGTCACCCGGTCACCGCCCCGCTTCTCGACCTCCTCCAGGAACGGCATCGAGGCCCGGTCGCGCCCCGCGTAGAGCAGCCGCCAGTCGGCGTGCTCCGGCAGTGCCCGCAGCATCGGCAGCAACGGGGTGATCCCGATCCCGCCGGCGACGAAGACGTATGACTCCGCCTCGACCAGCGGAAAACGGTTCCGCGGCCCCCGCACCTCCAGTTCCATGCCCTCCGTGACCTGCTCGTGCACCTCCCGCGAGCCGCCCCGCCCGTCCGCGACCAGCCGGGTCGCGACGGTGTACGAGGAGGTGTCCTCGGGATCCCCGCACAACGAGTACTGCCGGACAAGACCCGACGGCAGGACGAGGTCGAGATGCGCTCCGGGCTCCCAGCGCGGCAGGTCCCGCCCCTCCAGGCGGAGTTGCACGACCCCTTCGGCCACCGTCTCGCGGGAGGTCACCAGCAGCCGCAGCGCACGCGAGCGCGGCCGGCCCGAGGTGGGCTCCTCCAGCGCGGGCATCGGCCACAGCGGCGAGACCTGGATCCGGCGGCGCAGGGCCCCGCGGGCCAGCAGGGCGGCGCCCGCGACGAGCACGACCGTACGCAGCTTCGGCATCAGGCGGCCCTCTTCTGTGCCGCCGTGGCCGCCGGGGAGGCGGTCAGATAGGCGACGGCCTGCTCGGTGTCGCCCTCCTGCGAGGGGTGGTAGTCGCGGCTCAGATAGCGGGGGATGGACCTGAGCATGTCCCCGGTCGCGGGCAGCAGGCCCAGCCTGCCCCGGACGTAGAAGTCCTTGAAGGAGGCCTTGCCGTCGATGAGGGTCGGGTCGTTCTCCATGAAGAACCGCGCCCCACGCTGCCACAGGAACACCAGCGCCGAGAAGGCCGTCGCCCAGGTGCGAACGCGCCGGCGGTAGCCGCCGTCGACGTGCATGAACAGCTCGAAGGCGACGGAGCGGTGCTCGACCTCCTCCGCGCCGTGCCAGCGCAGCAGGTCCAGCATGGTCGGGTCGGCGCCGCGCCGGTCCAGCTCCTCGGCGTTGAGCACCCAGTTGCCGAGGAACGCGGTGTAGTGCTCGATGGCCGCGATGAGCGCGACCCGCTCCATCAGCCACCACCGGCGCGCCCTGCCCGGCGGCAGCGTCCGGTCGCCCAGCAGCTTCTCGAAGAACCAGTCGACCTGCGCGGTGTACGGCGTCGGGTCGAGCCCCTGCTCGCGCAGATGCGGCAGCACCTCGTCGTGGGCCTGGGAGTGCATGGCCTCCTGGCCGATGAACCCGATGACGTCCTCGCGGAGCCGCTCGTCGCGGATGTACGGCAGCACCTGCTTGTACACGTGCACGAACCACCGCTCACCGGCGGGCAGCAGCAGGTGCAGCACGTTGATGGTGTGCGTGGTGAAGGGATCCTCCGGCACCCAGTGCAACGGCGTGCCGTCCCAGGAGAAGGACACCTTGCGTGCCTTGAGCGGCACCCGGGCCTGCGTGTTGGACATGGCGTCAATGTACTGACGGGTAGGCGCCCTGAGAACCCCTCGGGCAAGCCTTATTTACGCCGCTGTCAGCAAAGGGCCTCTACCGCAACCCGCTGACCTCGGTCCCGTCCACCAGCGTGCCCTTCAGTGAGGCCTGAGCCCCCTTCGCGGCCCGGGCGACCAGGAACTGTCCCTGCCCGGCCGCGGTGACTCCGCCGCCCGCCTGGATGGACGCCGTGTCCTTGTCGCCCGCCGCCAGCAGGTACCAGTGCCCGGCCGCGGACTTCCACAGCACCCCGGCCAGCACATGGGGATCGCGCGGCCCGCAGGCCCGCGCGTCCGTGCCCTTGGCGACCGCCGCCCCCACCGCCGCGCCCGGCGTGCGGAACTGGGCCAGCGCGGCCGTACCGTCGCCGCGCCAGGTCTCGGCCCTGGTGCACACCCACCCGGCGGCCCCGCTGCCGTCGGGCAGCGGCTGGTCGGCGAACGCCCAGGCGTTGACGCTGCGCACCCCGGCGGAGCGCTCCGCCTGAAGCGAGCAGGCGAACGGCGCCCAGGCCGTCAGCCCGGCCCGGCCGGACGCCGCGCCCGCCGATCCCGGCCGCCCGGCGGTCAGCCGAGCCGGAACCAACTCTCCCAGGTCGGTGGTGAGTTCGGTGCCCGACGCGTCGGTCAGCTGGAGCACGGTCCAGGAGGTGCAGCTGCCGGGCCGCAGCGCCGGGCTGCCCAGCGGCCCGGTGATCCCGTCGGTGAGGGTCAACGGGGTCGCGGCCGCGTCCGGCTTCGTCAGGTCCCGCGAGGCCGCCTTCTTCACCCAGGGCGCGGTCAGATAGCGGACGTTGCCGTCGGAGCGGCCCAGCACCAGCGCGTTCGCCTCGGCGCCGGTCGCGCCGTCGACCCGGGCGAGGTCGAGGGCCGCGCCCTGGGTGCCGTCGACCGGCTCGGCGTAGCGGGCGATGCGCAGACCGTCGTAGAGCAGCACCACGCGCGCGTTGTCGACCTGGCCCGCGTACAGCAGCTGGGGCGGGCCGGCCGGGCCGCCGGTCTGGGTGCCGGGGGTCGCCGAGACCCGGACCGTCGCGCCGGGGCGGGCCCATACCGCGAGGGCGCGGCGCAGCAGGGCCGTGTCGCCGGTGAGCGGTCCGCGCGCGGGCCACACCGAGAAGTCGGTGCGGGCGGCGGACTCCCAGTCGACGGGGGAGACCCGGATCAGCCGGGCGGGGTCGAGGGCGGCCTCGGCGGAGGGGTTCTCGGCGTAGACCGGCGCGGCGGCGCCGTCCGGGCCCCAGCCGTCACCCGGCAGGGCGAGCAGCGCCCCGCACACCGCGAGCGCCGCGGTGGCGGCGAGGGCGGCCTTGGTGTGCTGGCGGCGGCGCATCAGATCGGTGGGCCGGGCCTGGAGCAGACAGGGGTCGAACTCGGCGGAGGAGAGCAGCACGGGCTGCGTGGGCACGCCGTTCGCCGAGGCCAGCGCGCCGCCCGCGTCGTCCACCCCGGCCGCCGTGAGCAGCCCCCGGATCTCGGCGTCGGACAGCTTCTCCAGACCGCGCAGCACATACGCGGCGCGGGCCGGGCCGGACAGGGCGGACAGCCGCTGGTCCAGGGCGAGTTCATCGGCGCCGCCCGAGCGCGGGAACAGCCTCAGGCCCCACACCTGGGGCAGCAGCGGCGGCAGCTGGGAGAGCCGGGGCAGGCCCTTGCGGGGCCGGGCCGCCTCCAGGGCCGTACGCAGGACGCGCTCACGCAGGAAGGCGTACCCGGGGTCGCCCGCGCCCCCGGAGGCCTGGGCCGGGATCGCGGACCGCTGCCCCCGGCCTCTGGGCAGGGCGCGCTGGACGAGCGCGTGCGCGGTCAGCACCCGGCGGCTGCGGCCGACGCTCGACGGCAGCACCAGGTAGGCGATCCGGACCAGCCGTGGATAGTGCTCGACGAGCGCGGCCTCGGCCTGCTCGACATCGACCGGTCCGGAGTTCTTGGAGGTGAGTGCGTGACGCGGGGCTACATCCTGTGACTGCACGTCATGGAGAACGAGCCGGCAGTCGGTTGGTCACCACCGGATGGGTGATCCCCGGATTTGAGCGCACTGCGGCCCGGAGCCGTATCCGAAGGAGCTGAGGCATGCTTGGCCCACTGGACCGGAGGAACAGATGAAGGTGACACGACTGCTGCCGGCCGCCGTGGCCGTACTGGCGCTGGCGGGCTGCGGTTCGGGCGGGGACACCAAGGCGGTCCCGCCCACCGCGACCGGCAGCCTGGAGAGCCTGGCCGCCGAGGTGAAGTGCACACCGAACATGCAGATCGACTCCGACGAGGTCCGTCAGGCCATCTGCAAGAACCACGACGGCAGGTTCGTCTTCGCCACCTTCGCCACCGACCGCGGCCAGCGCGAGTGGATCAACGACGCGAAGGACTACGGCGGTTACTACCTCGTCGGCCGCAAGTGGGTGGCCGTCGGTGACGACGGCGTCGTCAAGGCGCTGCGCGGCACCCTCGGCGGGGACGTGGAGATGGGCACGAACCATGCGGCCCACGCCGGGCACGGCGGCTGAGACGTTCCGTCGAAGCGGGCGCGCGCGGGAAAGGCCGGTGACGGGAGGGGGATCCGTCACCGGCCTCGCTCTGTGGCCCGTGTCAGGCGGTCAGGCGCAGTTCCGCCCGCTGTTGATGCAGTTGGCGATCCGGTTCGCCAGGCCACCGGTCGTGACGCTGATGAAGTCGTCGTGATCGGTGATCGCCTTGTGCAGCTCCTCCGGGAAGCCGTCGACCGCGTAGGCGTTCTTCACCGTGCCGTCCGCCTGGATGACGGGCTGCGGCACGTTGTACACCAGGCGCATCGTCAGCTGCGGGATCGCCTTGAAGCCGTTCGGGCAGACACCGCTCCCGGGATCGGCGAAGGCCACGTGCGTGCGGTGGTTGGCACTGTCGATGTTCTGGCCGTCCCAGCAGCTCTGGAAGGCGAACGAGCGCACCACCTTGCTGCCCGCCGGGCAGATCGGGTACTTGTCCGTCAGCTGAACCCTGTTCTCGAAGCCGGTGCAGCTCCAGTGCGCGTTGGCGTTGGCCGGGCCGTTGACGAAGGCCTTGGCGTCACCGGTGATGATCCGCAGGAACTGCGGCATCGCGACGACCTTGCTCGCCGGGCTGCCCACGTACTTGATCTGGGCCTGCTGGGCGACCAGGATCTTGCCGACGTTGAGGTCCTTGCCGCCGCCGTCCGCGTTGGCATCCTTCTCCTGGGTGCCGTCCTGCTCGCGGATGACCGGCCAGTAGTACGCCGACAGGTCGTTCCGGTTCTGGCAGCTGGTGCCGCCCTGCAGGAACGTGTTGTTGCTGGCGAAGGCGTTGACCTTCTGGTTGCCGACGTAGTCGTGGACGTGGTGGGCGCCGTTGGTCACGCCGGGCGCGACGATCACGTTGTCGCTGTTGTGGTTCTGGTTCGCGTTCACACCGCAGCGGGTGGTGAACGTGCCCGTCGAGGCGTTGGGGGTCTGGTTCGGCTTGCCCTGGACGTTCGGCGCGACCTTGGTGATGTCCACGAAGTCCGCCGCGGAGGGTCCGTCACCGCCCTGACCACCGTTGTTGGCCTGCTGCTGACCGCCCTGTTGCTGACCGCCCTGCTGGCCGCCTTGCTGCTGACCGCCGTTGTTCTGTTGCTGGCCGCCACCGTTCTGCTGCTGGCCACCGCCGTTCCCCCCGGCGGTGGTCTGGTTGGCGGTCTGCGTCGTACAGGCGGCGAGCTGCTGGATCGCGTTGTCGAAGGAACCGCCGACCCGCTGGATGTCGATCCGGATCCGGTCGATCGTCGCCGCCCGCTTCTCCTTGAGCGGACCGACGATCGCGTTCTGCACGAAGCTCGGATCCTTGGCCTGAGCGTCCCGCGTGGACGCGAGCCGGGTGTAGGCCTCGGTGATCTGCTTGTCCAGGTTGGCCAGCTCCGTCGCCACGCCCTGGCGTGCCGTGTTCGGCACGTTGGTCAGCTTCTGCTGGACGTCCGGGCAGGAGATGGTCGCGACCTGCGCCGTCGCGGCCTTCGTCTGGTTGCCTCCCCATGTCTGGTTGTTCGACTCGTGCGCAGAGGCGTAGAAGTTCGCCCAGATCAGCCCGCCCCCACCGAGCGCTAGGGCCGCCGATGCGGCTATGGCCTTGGCGGCCAGCGGCGTACGGCGTTTTCGTGTGTTGCGTCCCATGGAACTCCTCTGACTTCCTTGCGGGGCAGCATCGGGGCGCGCCCGACAGGAGTGAAGCGGCGCCCTTCCATACGGACGCCGCCCCAGAGGTGTTCACCCGTCTCACAAATTCTTCGCAGAAACAGGGGAGTTGGCGGGTCAGCGGTCCCGGTCCAGATAGGCGAGGACCGCCAGCACCCGCCGGTTGTCGTCGTCCGACACCTCCAGGCCCAGCTTGGTGAAGATGTTGGAGGTGTGCTTGGCGATGGCGCGTTCGGTCACCACCAGCTGGGCCGCGATGCCCGCGTTCGACCGGCCCTGCGCCATCAGCTCCAGCACCTCCAGCTCGCGCGGGGTGAGACCCGAGAGCGGTCGGTCGCCGCCCGCCCGGCGGGACAGCAGCTGCTGGATCACCTGCGGGTCCATCGCCGTACCGCCGGCCGCGACCCGTCGTACGGCGTCCACGAACTGCTCGGCGTCGAACACCCGGTCCTTCAGCAGATACCCGATCCCGCCGTTGCCGTCCGCGAGCAGCTCGCGCGCGTACAGCTGCTCCACGTGCTGGGACAGGACCAGCACCGGCAGCCCGGGCCGCGCCTTGCGGGCCGCGAGCGCGCACTGCAGGCCCTCGTCGGTGTGCGTGGGCGGCAGCCGTACGTCCACCACGGCCACGTCCGGCTCCGACTCGGCCAGCGCCCGGGAGAGTTCGGGGCCGGACTCGACGGCGGCCGCGATCTCGAAGCCGAACGCCTCCAGCATGCGCACCAGTCCGTCGCGCAGCAGGAAGAGGTCTTCGGCTAGGACAACGCGCACGGGACCTCCATGGTCACCAGGGTGGGGCCGCCGACGGGGCTGCTGACGGCCAGGACGCCGTCGAATGTACCGAGCCGGCGTTCGACCCCGGCGAGCCCCGACCCGGCGCCGACCGCCGCGCCGCCCCTGCCGTTGTCGGTGACCGTGATCCGCAGCCGGCCCTCGGCATGGTGCACGTCGACCCAGACCCGGTCGGCGCCGGAGTGCTTGGCGGCGTTGGTGAGCACCTCGCTCACCGCGAAGTAGGCCGCCGACTCCACCGGCGCGTCCGCCCGGCCGGGCAGCTCCACGGTCACCTCGGCCGGCAGCGGCAGCCGCAGCGCCAGCGCCCGTACGGCGTCGCCGAGCCCGCGTTCGGCGAGGACCGGCGGGTGGATGCCGCGCACCAGGTCGCGCAGTTCCTCCAGGGCCTCGGCGGAGTTCTGGCGGGCCTGGGCGAGCAGCCGCTTCGCCTGGGCCGGGTCCCGCTCCACCAGCAACTCGATGGTGCCGAGGTCCATGCCCATGGCGACCAGCCGGGCCTGCGCCCCGTCGTGCAGATCGCGCTCGATGCGCCGCAGCTCGGCGGCCGAGGTGTCCACCGCGTCCCGCCGGGTCTCGGTCAACACCCGGACGCGCTCGGCGAGTTCACCGTCGGCCGGGCCGAGGACGGCCCGGGTGAGCCGGAAATGGACGGTCAGCAGGGCCGGGGTGTAGCGCCGGGCGACGCCTAGGAGGACGAGGGCGAGGACAGCCGCGCCGATGGCGCTCACTTCTCCGGTGACCGGGACGAACGCGTACCAGTAGGTGCCGCCGTGCGTGTACGGCCGCCACAGTCCGAAGGGCAGCATCAGCCCCTCGACGGGGAAGAACAGCAGCACGGCCGGGAGCAGTGCGGTGACGAAACCGGCCGTGACGTCCACCGGTAGCCAGCGCACGTCCCGCCAGGTCTGGGGGTCGCCCAGCATGGTGAAGGTGCGGGTCCACGGGTTGGTGCCGCGGGGGATCGGCCGGTACGCCGCCCGGACCCGCACGCCGCACCACTCGCCCGCCAGCCTGCGGCGCACGTCCGCCAGCGCGCGAACGCCCGTCAGCACGGCCGGAGTCGTCACGAGTCCGACGCCGAGGGGGATGAAGGCGAGGGACAGCGGGATCAGCACCAGGAACACTATGCCGAAAGGCAGCACGGTCACCGCCAGCACCAGCCCGCGCACGGCGGCCAGCAGGGCCTCTCGGCTGCGGCCGCTCTTGTCTTCGCTGCTCATGCGGCAAGTCTCGCCGACCCCGGGGTGGGGGTCACTGGCCCGAGGCCCCCTCCTGGGAGGTGGTGCCAGGTACACCCCGGCCGCCGGCCAGCACCGTCGCCTCCACCTCCGGATCGAGGCCCGGCGCCGTCCGGTCGGGCCGGATGGGCACCTCGCCGCCGATCTCCGTCAGCCAGCGCCAGGTGTCCGCCACGGTCTGAGCGGCCGGCCGGCACACCAGGCCGGTGGCCAGGGCCCGTGACACGTCGGTGCGGTGGGCGCAGTCGTACAGCTCGGTGCCCGGCGGCGCCCACACCGGCAGCTCGGTCCACGGTTCGACCCCGGCGGCCAGGATCGCCTCCGGGTCGGTCCAGCACAGCTCGGCGTTCGCTCCGGTGACCCGGACACACAGGTCGAGCAGCTCGCCCATGGTGCTGTGCCCCGGCGGGCCGATCAGGTCGTACGGCCCGCTCAGCGACTGTTCCACCGCTCCCAGGAGCCAGCCCGCCAGGTCACGGGCGTCGATGAACTGCACCGGCAGCTCGCGCGGCCCGGGCGCCAGCACCGGGCCACCACGGGCGATCCGGGTCAGCCACCAGGGCAGCCGGCCCACGTTCTCGTACGGTCCGAGGATCAGCCCGGCCCGCACCAGCAGCGAGTCCCGCTCGCCGAAGGCCTCGACGGCGGCCAGCTCGCCGCCCCGCTTGTCGCGGGCGTAGTCGGTCGGCCCCGCGTCGGCGGCGGCGCCCTCGACCGGCGCCCCGGCCTCGGCGGCCCCGCCCAGCGTGGGCCAGGGCCAGGCGTACACCGACCGGCTGGAGACGTACACGTACCGTCCGGCACGGCCCCGCAGCAACTGTGCCGCCGCGAGCACGGCACGCGGCTCGGCCGACCAGGTGTCGATCACGGCGTCCCAGGAGCCGGCGTCGGCGGCGAGCGTGGCGAGGCCGTCCGGTGCGGTGCGGTCGCCGTGCAACGACCGCACCCCCGGCGGTGGTTGATGCCGTCCCCGGTGGAAGACGGTCACCTCCCAGCCGCGCCCCAGCGCGGCCTCGGCCACCGCCCGCCCCACGAACTCCGTACCGCCCAGCACCAGAAGTCTCATACCGGTGATCGTGCCCGCTCCGGGCGCCCGGCGGCAGGTGACTCTGCCGAGGGCAGAGCCGCTCTTCCGACTGCCGGTCAGCGGCCGGTCGGCGGAGTGTACTTGTAGCCGACCCGGCGCACCGTCTGGATCGTCTGACGGTGCTCGGCGCCCAGCTTGCGGCGCAGCCGGGCGATGTGCACGTCGACGGTGCGGCCGTCGCCGACATGGCCGTAGCCCCACACCGTGGTGACCAGCTGGTCGCGGGTGTGCACCCGGTGCGGATGGGCCACCAGGTGCGCGAGCAGCTCGAACTCCAGGTAGGTGAGGTCGAGTTCGCGGCCGTCGACGCGGGCGGTGCGCTGCACGGGGTCGATCCGCACCAGCGGCTCGGCGGCGCCCGCCCCGGCGGGCGTCTCCGGCTGGTCCGGCACCGCGACCGGCAGGAACGGCGGGTGCTGGTCGGCCGGGACCAGCACCAGGTAGCCGACCATCGGCGGCTGTCCGGGCAGGGTCGGCAGGGTGTGCTGCGGCGCGGGCAGCCAGGTGGCGCCCGGCGGCAGGAGGTCCGCGACGTCGACCACCTCGTCCCGGTCGACGGCGCGCAGCCGGTGCCGGGCGGGGGCGGTGAGGGTGGAGGCGGGGGAGAGAGAACGAGTGGTCGCCATGAGAGGTCAGCTCTTTCGCGCGAGAGGTTCGTCGGTGGGAGCGGCGGCCGCGATTCGTGGTCGGGCGCGCCGGAGGACGTACGTCGTTTCGCGCTGGCCGAAGGCCGGGGGTTACGGCTTTAGAGGGCCCGCGCGTTCACCGCGCGGCAACACACCCGGTCGAAGTCGTGGTGCTGACGGGAAGGCCAGAAGGGCTCGAGGTCATGGCGACCCGTCGCGGTGTACTTCTGGAAGCTGGCCATGGGCCCATTGAAGCAGACGCGGGCGCCGGACAGGACCCCTGCGTGCAAGGTCGTCTCGGTATCCGGACAAGGGCCGTTCAGCCGACCACCGTCGCGGTCGCCGGCAGTTCCCGTGCAGCGAACCCGGGAGGAGGCCGATCGCGGTGAGCGCGGGCAGGGCACCGGGCAGGCCGAAACCGCTTCAGGAGCGGAGGCCGCTCCAGGAGCGGTGGCCGAACAGCCATCGGGCGAACGGCTCCACCGTGTCCTCGGCCCGCCCGGCGGCCGTGCCCGCCTCCTTCAGGTGTTGCTCGATCAGCGGCGGCAACGGCGCGGCGGCGGGCCCGGGCCGACCCACGTGTGCCGCCACCGCCCGCAGCGTCCGAGCACCGAAGGCACCGGCGGCCGGGCCGAGCGCGCCGAGAAGGAGGGGCACGGAACACGGCAGGGGGGCGCCCGCCGTGACGGCGGGCGCCCCCCTGCGGGAAACCGGACGGATCAGACCTGGCCGGCCTTCTCCAGCGCGGAGCAGCAGGTGTCCACCAGCAGGCGGGTCACCACGTACGGGTCGACGTTGGCGTTCGGGCGGCGGTCCTCGATGTAGCCCTTGCCGTCCTTCTCGACCTGCCACGGGATGCGCACCGAGGCACCACGGTTGGAGACGCCGTAGGAGAACTTGTCCCACGGGGCGGTCTCGTGCAGACCCGTCAGGCGCTCGTCGATGCCGGCGCCGTAGTTCTTGACGTGGTCCAGCGGCTTGGAGCCCTCGCCGAGCGACTCGCAC
Source organism: Streptomyces sp. NPDC031426 (assembly GCF_055581585.1). Taxonomy (NCBI): domain Bacteria; kingdom Bacillati; phylum Actinomycetota; class Actinomycetes; order Kitasatosporales; family Streptomycetaceae; genus Streptomyces; species Streptomyces sp. NPDC031426. The sequence continues at coordinate 104,068 of NZ_JBVIJE010000004.1, read as the reverse complement.
GCGGTGATGATCGCGTCGTAGCCCTCGCGCATGGCCTTGGTGGAGAAGTTGGTGTGCGCGCCCGCGCCGTTCCAGTCGCCCTTGACCGGCTTCGGGTCCAGGGTGGCGGAGATGCCGAAGTCCTCGGCGGTGCGGTACAGCAGCCAGCGGGCCACCCACAGCTGGTCGGAGACCTCCAGCGGGGCGAGCGGGCCGACCTGGAACTCCCACTGGCCCGGCATGACCTCGGCGTTGATACCGGAGATGCCGAGGCCGGCCTTCAGGCAGTTCTCCAGGTGGGCCTCGACGATCTCGCGGCCGAAGATCTCGTCGGCGCCGACACCGCAGTAGTAGCCGCCCTGCGGGGCCGGGAAGCCGCCCTCGGGGAAGCCCAGCGGGCGGGAGCCGTCGAAGAAGGTGTACTCCTGCTCGATGCCGAAGATCGGCTCCTGCGCGGCGAACTTCCCGGCGACCTCGGCCAGCGCGGCCCGGGTGTTGGACGGGTGCGGCTTCATGTCCGTGTCGAGGACCTCGCACAGCACCAGGATGTCGTCGCCGCCGCGGATCGGGTCCGGACAGGTGAAGACCGGCCTGAGCACGCAGTCCGAGGCGTGGCCCTCGGCCTGGTTGGTGGAGGAGCCGTCGAAGCCCCAGATCGGCAGCGCGTCGAGACCGGCCGGGGCACCCGTGATGATCTTCGTCTTGGAACGGAGCTTGGCCGTCGGCGCGGTGCCGTCGATCCAGATGTACTCAGCCTTGAAGGTCACGGGGCCACATCCTTAGGCGGTGGGTCGGGGCGCACTCGTCGTCGCGGGTGCTGCGGCGCTGCGGCACTGGGGCGCCGCTCGAGCTGCCGGGCAGCCTGTCAACAGGCGATTTCCCGTCCATTGCTCTTGTGTGAACCCCGTGTTACCTGGTCGTTCTGTGTCTCGACTCACGTTGTGAGGTGCCGGTGGGCGGGGTATGGGGGCCCTCCGCCGCGGCCTGCCGCACCCCGTCGAGGAAGTCCCGGATCGCGGCCCGCTGATGGTCGTCGTAGCCGCGCAGCAGCTCCAGCGAGCGCTCGATCAGCGGCCCGAAGTACGTCCAGCCGAGTTCCACGGCACTGTCCGTCACCTCCACGACGACCTTCCGCCGATCGCTCCGCCCGCGCGCCCGCCGTACCCGGCCCGCCCGCTCCAGCCGGTCCAGCAGCGCCGTCGTGCCGGCCGAGTTGAGCCCGAGCGCGGCCCCGAGCCGCCCGGCGGTCAGCTCCTCGCCCGCGCGCCGCGCGTCCATGAGCGCGATCAGGGCGCGTACGTCCGTGGGGTGCATGCCGTTCTGCTGGGCGAAGCGGCCGCTGTGCAGACCGAGTTCGACGGCGACGGCACGCAGCAGGTGGACGGTCTCCAGCTCGGATCGCACGGGGGCCTCCCTGACTGTCATCTCGCTCGGAGAGTATCTTGCTGAACGAGATGATAGGGGGCGGTTCCGTGGCCGGAGACACCGGATACGACAGCACGGCCTTCCGGGTTGCGTACGACAAGGTCCTGACGAAATGGCCCGCCGAGCGGGAGGCGCTGATGGTTGCCACGCCCTTCGGCGACACCCGCGTCACCTCCTGCGGGCCCCGCGAGGCGCCCCCGCTGCTCCTGCTCCCGGGCGGTGGTGGGGCCACCTCCGTCTCCTGGTACGCCCAGGCCGCGCAGCTGGCTCGGATTCGCCGGGTGCACGCGGTCGATGTGATCGGCGCCCCGGGCCTGAGCGTCCCGGCCGGCGACCGCCACCCCCGTACGGTCGCCGACCTGACGCTCTGGCTGGACGCGGTCCTGGACGGCCTGGGTGCCGCCTCCGCCGACCTGGGCGGTCACTCGTACGGCGGCTGGATCGCCCTGCACTACGCCCTGCGCGCCCCCGTGCGGACACGCCGCCTGTTCCTCCTGGACCCGACCCAGTGCTTCGCCGGGTTCAAGGCGGCGTATCTGCTGCGCGCCCTGCCGATGCTGCTGCGGCCCGCGCCCCGCCGGGTCCGCGCCTTCCTGGAGTGGGAGACCGGGATGGGGGCTCCTCCCGCTCGAGCGAAGCCGGGAGTGGGGGAGCCGCTGGACCAGGACTGGCTCGCCCTGCAGGAGGCGGCCGCCGGTTTCCCGGCCGCGAAGCCGGTGACCGGCCCGCGCCCGGCGCCGGACGCGCTGCGGGCGCTGGAGACGCCGACCCTGCTGCTCGTGGCGGCCAACAGCAGGACCCATGAGGCTCGCGAGGTGGCTGCCAGGGCGGCCGCGCTGCTCCCGCACGTGGAGACGGCCGTACTGCCGGGCGTCTCGCACCACGCGCTGCCGCAGGCGGCCCCCGCCGCCCTGGCCGGCCGCCTCACCGATTTCCTGTCCGGTCCCTGAGCCTCACCCCACCTTCTCGATCCGGGCGTGGCGGATGAGGAACTTGCCGGGTTCCCTGACCTGTTCGAAGGCCGCGTTGTTGAGCAGCACGCAACTGCCGGACACCGAGGTCACCTTCACCGTCGTGGACTTGTTGTTGTCCAGGTTGGTCACCTTCAGGGTCGTACCCGCCGGGAACTGGTTGCTGGACGCGGCCGGTGCGCCGGCCTCACCGGAGAGCGTGACCGTGGAGCCGTTGCAGACCTGCTGACCGGAGGCCGCGGCGGCGCCACCACCGCTGTTCCCCGCGGCCGCGGACTGCGAGGGCTGCGCGCTCTGCTGTCCGGCACCCTGCTGTCCGGCCTGCTGACCGGCGCCCTGCTGACCCGCCTGCTGTCCGGCGCCCTGCTGGCCGCTCTGCGCCTGCTGTCCGGTCTGGGAGCCCTGAGCCGACTCCCCAACCGTGCAACCGGCCGCCTTCTGCTGGACCTCGATCTGCTTGATGACCGCCTCACGGTTGGCGATCCGGGCTGCCGACTGTGCGTCCGGATGGGCCTTCTGGTCCGCGATGAACCGGTCGTTGTTGCCGTGGGCCGTGGCCAGTCCCTGGCACACCGTCGAGTTACCGGCGGACAGGGTCTTCGCGCCCTGCGCGGGCTGGGCGGCGTTGGACGTCGTGGCCAGCGCGAAGGCCCCGCCGCCCGCCACTGCCGCGGCACTGACGAGCAGCGCGATCTTCTTCTTCGTACCGAGAGTTCTCCTGCGCGACATGCGCGCCTCCTGAAGAGGTAGGGGAGCGTACGCCGCTATGTACGAGATACCGAACGGGGTTACTCAGCGGTTGCGGGAGTCGGTGAAGTGGGCTGCGTCACAGAGGAGTTGAGCGAGCTCAGTCCTTGTTGTGGGACAGGGCTTCCCGTACCGCGTCCTCGGAGCGGGCGACCAGGGCCGTTCCGTCGTCGGCGGTGATGATCGGCCGCTGGATGAGCTTGGGATGCTCGGCGAGCGCGGTGATCCACCGGCTCCGGGTGTCGGCGTCCCGCGCCCACTCCTTGAGACCCAGTTCCTTGGCTTCGGCCTCCTGGGTGCGGGTGATGTCCCATGGTTCGAGCCCCAGCCGCTCCAGTACGGCCCTGATCTCGTCCTCGCTCGGCACGTCCTCCAGATAGCGGCGGACGGTGTACTCGGCTCCCTCGGCGTCGAGCAGGCTGATGGCGCTGCGGCACTTGGAGCAGGCCGGGTTGATCCAGATTTCCATGCCGCACACGGTACTCGGCCCGCCCCTGTTCGAATTTCTGGCGTCCCGGCAGCCCCTTCCCGCTCCTCTGTCGCGCACCCCAAATCCCTGGCCCCACCTGGTCATTCGGCTCCCTTCGCGGACCTCCGACTGTCAGTGGCCGCCGGTAGACTGGAAGCAGTGTTCGAGACGGTCGCCGGAACCCCGGAGGCTGCCTGACCGCGACAGGAGGATGCCCGTGCCCGCTGCCGCCCTGAAGCCGAAGCCGTTGCCCACTCAGTCCACCGCCAAGCATCCCGTGCTGTTCGACTCGCCCTACGAGCCCGTGGTGAAGCGACCGCTGCCGGCCGGGCGGCCGCGCGAGTGGTACGTCACCCACAACCGCCGGCTGAAGGCCATGCGCCTGGCGATAGCCCTGCTCGACTCGGGCATCTACCTCCCGGCCCAGGCCCGCGACGACACGATCCGCAGCACCGCGGAGGAGATCGGCATGCGTCCGCCGTCCGACACGACCTGCCACATGGTGCGCGCGTTCATGCGCTACAGCCGCTGACCCCCCGCACTGGCGCCGGGTGCCCTTCCCTTCGGCACCCGGCGCGCGCTCAGGCCGACACGGCCTCGACCGGCTCGCGCTCGGCCGACTCCGCCAGCAGGCGGGTCACGAACCTCCGCCGGTCCTCCGCATGGTCCTGAAACCAGAGCCCCAACCGGTGCTCGGCGTCCGGGAGTTCGAAGCGGGAGTACCGGGCCCGGGCGGACAGCGCGTCCTGTACGGCCTCGGTCACGGCCGGCGGGATGACCGCGTCGCTGCCCGGGACCGCCAGCACCGCCCGGCCCTCGTACGCCCGGAACGCTTCCAGTGCCCGTGAACTCCGCCAGCCGTCCGGCGTGCGGATGATCTCGCTGAACCGGCCCTGGCCGTTCCCGAACGGCACCTCCCAGGCCTCGGGCGCGTAGACGGCCGGCGCGCACAGACCGACGGCCGCCACCCGTGGGCCGTAGTGCCGTACGAGATCGGCGACCGTCTGTCCGCTCATACTGAAGCCGACCAGGACCAGCGCGGCGTCCGCCGAGACCCGCGCGTCGATCACCGCCACCGCCTGCTCGAACCGGCGGCGCAGGCTCAGCTCCGCGAGGGATCCCGTGCTCTCGCCGTGGCCCGAGAAGTCGAACGCCAGGGCGTGGCAGCCGTTCCCGGCGAACTCCGTGAGCAGCGGCACGAGGCGCTGTTTGCTGCCGTTGCCCGCGCCGTGCAGCAGCACCGCCGTGGCCCGGCCGGGTGGACCGGCCGTCAGGCCGCTGAGTCGTTCGCCGTCGAAGTCGCAAGTGAAATCGGAGAGTTCGTTCACGAGGTCATTCACTCACGGCGGTCCGCGCTGGGCGGAAAACGGGATGCGGTCCCCGCCACCGCCTCCCTACTCTGAACAAACGGCACGAAGCCGACACACTCCACCCCCGCCACACTCACCCCAACGGAGGTCCGTCATGCGTGGCATCGTCGCGTCCGGGACCGTCGTCCTGGTGATCCTCGGAATCGGAAACCATCTGTGGTGGCTCGCCGCCGTCGCGCTGCTGTACCTGTACGCGACGCACGGGCGTGGTTCCCCCGGCACGCCACCGCCCGCCGGCGCGGGCACCCCGTCCACTCCGGAGAGCTACCGCGCCTACCGCGACCGCCGGGACCGGCTGGCGAAGTGGGAGCGCCGCTACCGCCGGGAACGGCCCTTCGAGACCCGCCGGCAGGAGCGTGAGAAGAGCAGGTGAAGGGCGTAGGGCGGCCCCGGTCACAGGCCGGGGGCGCCCCACACCGGGAACCAGCGGCTCAGGTCCTGCTCGATCCGCAGATCGCTCGCGAGCGTCGCCTTCACCTGGAGCTCCAGCGCGCTGTCCCGCCGCTCGGCGGTACCGGGCAGCGGGGCGAACGGGTAGAACGTGCCCCGCTTGTACAGGTAGACCAGCGCCAGCTTGCGGCCGCCGTCGTCCGTGAAGGCGGCCAGCGAGCACAGCAGCTGCGGGCCGAAGCCGTTGACCTCCATCGCGCTGTTCACCGCGTGCAGATCGTTGACCAGCTCCGGCAGCTGCTCGGGGCTGCGCGCGGACACCAGCCAGGAGTAGCCGTAGTCGTCCCGGCGCAGCTCCACCGGCGGACCGGAGCGGTCGGTGTCCGCGTCCAGCAGCGCCTGCACCTCCCGGTGGGTCTGCTCGAAGGCCGCGCCCTCCACCGTGGCGAAGCACACCGCGCCGGTCCCGGTCGGTGTGAAGCCGACCGCGGCCTGCAGGGTCACGGCCGCCGAGGGCAGCGCGAAGAGCTGGTCGAGATCGGGCGCGACCGGTTTCGTACGGCCCAGCAGGATGTCCAGCAGCCCCAATGCTCAGCCCGCCTTCCCGGGAGTGGTGGCCTCGCCCAGCTCCGCCGAGATCCGGCCGAGCTGCTCCAGCCGCTGCTCCAGGGTCGGGTGCGTGGAGAAGAACCGCTCGATGCCCGGCTCCTTCCCGGTGGCCGGGGTGAAGTAGAAGGCGTTGAAGGCCTGGGCGGTGCGCAGGTCCTTGGTCGGGATCCGGGCGATGTCCCCGGTGACCTTGGTGAGCGCCGAGGCCAGGGCCGACGGGCGGCCGGTGAGATGCGCCGCCGCGCGGTCGGCGGCCAGCTCGCGGTACCGCGACAGTGCCCGGATCAGCAGGAAGCTGATCGCGTACACCGCCGCGGAGACGCCCATGATCGCGGCGAACACGACGGCGGTGTTCTGGTCCCGGCGGCCCCCGCCGAAGAGCTGCGAGTAGAAGGCGAACCGCACGATCAGGCCCGCCAGCACACCGAGGAAGGACGCGACCGTGATCACGGCGACGTCCTTGTGCGCCACGTGCGACAGCTCGTGCGCCAGCACCCCCTCCAGCTCGGCCGGCTCCAGCCGCCGTAGCAGCCCCGTGGTCACGCAGACCACGGCGTGGTCGGGGTTACGGCCGGTCGCGAAAGCGTTGGGCATGTCCATGTTGGACACCGCGACCACCGGTTTGGGCATGTCCGCGATCGCGCACAGCCGGTCGATCACCGCGTGCAGCTCGGGATACTCCTCGCGCTCCACGACCCGGCCGTGCATCGCGAACATGGCGATCCGGTCGGAGAACCAGAACTGTGCCACGAACATCGCCCCGACCAGCACGACGACCAGCACCCAGGACTTCAGCAGCGCGATCAGCGCGGCCACGAAGACCACATACAACAGACCGAGCAGGAACATCGTCAGACCCATGCGCACGGTCAGCCGTCGGTCGCTCCGGAAGCGGCTCTGCATCTTGCATCACCCCGCAGTCAGGCACTCGTCCCGCTGTCCAGTGTGCACCAGCGGACTCCCATGAACAGGTCCCGAACGTCCCTAGGAGCAGCAAAACGTACCTGTGAGTCGGCCGGCTGTCGCCGAGCGTCCCCGGTCACCGTGCGCCGGGTGGGGCCCGTCCTGGTCACGACGAGCCGAACTGCAGCAGCCCGATCAGCACCATGACCGCGACCACACAGCCGAAGACCATGGCCGTCGACGCCCATGACGCCCGGCGCGGCACCGGATCCGGGTCGGCGCGGAAGGGCGCCGGACTCGGCGGGTTCTCCTTCCAGCGTGCGGCCAGCATCCGGGCCCGGGCCGAGGGCTCCTTGTGCTCGGCGGAATTCGCCCAGCGATGATCGAACTCCCGCTCCCAGTCGTCGTGTTCCGTCATCCCCGTTCAACCTCTCTCGTCCGGCAGGGCCAGGAGGGATGATCCCCCGGAAGTAGGAAGTCCGGGAAGCGGGAAAAAGTTCCCCCGCCCGGTGGACGGGCACGAGGAAGGCCCCCCGGCTGAGCCGAGGGGCCTGTCCAGTCCGCGGGGGACCGTCTGTCACACGTCGAAGTACAGCTCGAACTCGTGCGGGTGCGGACGCAGCTGCAGCGGCGCGATCTCGTTGGTGCGCTTGAAGTCGATCCAGGTCTCGATCAGGTCCGGGGTGAACACGTCGCCCTGGAGGAGGAACTCGTGGTCGGCCTCGAGCGAGTCGAGAACGGCCGGAAGCGAGGTCGGCACCTGGGCCACGTTCGCGTGCTCCTCGGGAGCCAGCTCGTAGAGGTCCTTGTCGATCGGCTCGGCCGGCTCGATCTTGTTCTTGATGCCGTCCAGACCCGCCAGCAGCAGGGCGGAGAAGGCCAGGTACGGGTTGCCGGAGGAGTCCGGGGCGCGGAACTCGACGCGCTTGGCCTTCGGGTTGGAGCCGGTGATCGGGATACGCATGGCCGCGGAGCGGTTGCGCTGCGAGTACACCAGATTGATCGGCGCCTCGAAGCCCGGCACCAGGCGGTGGTACGAGTTCACCGTCGGGTTGGTGAAGGCCAGCAGCGACGGAGCGTGCTTGAGGATGCCGCCGATGTAGTAGCGGGCGGTGTCCGACAGGCCCGCGTAACCGGCCTCGTCGTAGAACAGCGGGTCGCCGTTGCTCCACAGCGACTGGTGCACGTGCATGCCCGAGCCGTTGTCACCGAAGATCGGCTTCGGCATGAAGGTCGCGGTCTTGCCGTTGCGCCAGGCCACGTTCTTCACGATGTACTTGAAGAGCTGGAGGTCGTCGGCGGCGGCGAGCAGCGTGTTGAACTTGTAGTTGATCTCCGCCTGGCCGGCGGTGCCCACCTCGTGGTGCTGGCGCTCGACCTTCAGGCCGGACCGCTCCAGCTCCAGGGAGATCTCGGCGCGCAGGTCGGCGAAGTGGTCGACCGGCGGGACCGGGAAGTAGCCGCCCTTGTAGCGGACCTTGTAACCACGGTTGTCCTCCAGGGCGCCGGTGTTCCAGGCGCCCGCCTCGGAGTCGATGTGGTAGAAGCTCTCGTTCGCCGAGGTGGCGAAACGCACGCTGTCGAAGACGTAGAACTCGGCCTCGGGACCAAAGTACGCGGTGTCCGCGATACCGGTCGACGCGAGGTAGGCCTCGGCCTTCTTCGCCACGTTGCGCGGGTCACGGGAGTACTGCTCACCCGTGATCGGGTCGTGGATGAAGAAGTTGATGTTGAGGGTCTTGTCGCGGCGGAACGGGTCCACACGGGACGTGGACAGGTCCGCGCGCAGGGCCATGTCGGACTCGTGGATGGCCTGGAAACCACGGATCGACGATCCGTCGAAGGCGAGCTCCTCGTCCGGGTCGAACGCCTCAACGGGCACCGTGAAGTGCTGCATGACGCCCGGCAGGTCGCAGAAGCGGACGTCGATGAACTTGACGTCCTCGTCCGCGATGAACTTCTTGGCCTCGTCGGCGTTCTGGAACATCCAGCTCCTCCTACTCCCGACCGTCCTCGCCGGGGTGGTAGATCGTTCGTGCGGCCAGTGCGGTGGCACACGCTGGCCTCGACCCTAGGGACGGGTGATTTCTCGGGCGTGACCCATTTGTTTCGCAGAAGTTAACCGGCCACCTGTCCACACTAGCTCCGGGACACCCCGGCGTACCCCGGTCATTTCGGGCCCAGTACCGTTGACGGGTGGACAACAGGCAAGCACTCGGATCGTGGCTCTCCGGCCCTCGCGCGGCCATGGAAGAGGCCGGTGCGGACTTCGGCTACCGGGGCGAGCAGTTGGGTCTCCCCGAGGAGGGGCCGAACTCCATAGCACGCCCGGGACGGCGGCTCGGCGCGCTCGCCGTGGACTGGGGACTGAGCGTTCTGATCGCATACGGCCTGATCACGAACGGCTACCGGGTGCCTGCGACGAGCAACTGGGCGCTCGGCGTCTTCTTCGTCATGAGCGTGCTGACCGTGGGCACGATCGGCTTCACCCCGGGCAAGCGGCTCTTCGGCATCCGGGTGCTGGCCCTGGAGACCGGTACGGTCAACCCGCTGCGGGCCTTGTTCCGCACGATCCTGCTGTGCCTTGCCATCCCGGCACTGATCTGGGACCGGGACGGGCGCGGGCTGCACGACCGGCTGGCGAAGACCGTAGAGGTCCGGATCTGACCGTTCTCGGCTGCGGGCGCGCTGTGGCTGATCGCCCGGTTCCCCCCGCCCCTGGGACGCGGACCCGCACCCGGCGATCGTCCGGATGCCCCCCATCCGGTTGCCCGGTCACACCGTCGGCGGCATCGTCGCGGTATGACCGATGCTCAGGATGTGATGGCGGCAGAGGTGACGCCGGAGAAGTTCCGGGACGCCATGGCGCGCTTTCCGTCGGGCGTGGTGGTGGTGACCGCCCGCTGTGAGGACGGCACCCCGCGCGGCTTCACGGCGAGCTCCTTCTGTTCCGTCTCCCTGGAGCCACCCCTGGTCCTGGTGTGTCTCGCGGACGCGGCCGACTCGGCGGCGGTCTTCGCACGGTGCGAGCACTTCGCGGTGAGCGTGCTGGCCCCGGAGCACCAGCCGCTGGCCCTGCTGTTCGCCACCAAGGGCGCGGACAAGTTCTCCGACGCCCTGCTGCAGCCGAACCCCTCCGGGCTGCCCGCGGTGCGGCAGGCGCCCGTGCAGCTGGACTGTGCCGCATACGCGCGTTACCCGGCCGGGGATCACACGATCCTGATCGGCCGGGTAACGGGAGTACGGCTGGGCGAGGGTTCGCCGATGGTCTACTGCGAGCGGGAGTTCCGCTCCCTGAACTGAGGAGCCTCAGCGGCCCTTCGGCATCCGCATGCCCTTGGGCATCGGGCCCTTCGGCAGCGGCATGTTGCTCATCAGGTCGCCCAGGGCCCGCAGCCGGTCGTTGGTGGCCGTCACCTGGGGGCCGGTGAGCACGCGCGGGAACTTCAGCATGGTCGTGCGCAGCTTCTTCAGCTCGACCTGGCCCTCGCCGTTGCCGACGATCAGATCGTGCACCGGTACGTCCGCGACGATCCGGTTCATCTTCTTCTTCTCGGCGGCCAGCAGGCTCTTCACCCGGTTCGGGTTGCCCTCGGCGACCAGCACGATGCCGGCCTTGCCCACCGCCCGGTGCACCACGTCCTGGCTGCGGTTCATCGCCACCGCCGGAGTCGTCGTCCAGCCCCGGCCGATGTTGTCCAGCACGGCCGCTGCGGCGCCCGGCTGGCCCTCCATCTGGCCGAAGGCGGCGCGCTCTGCCCGGCGGCCGAACATGATCGCCGTCGCCAGCAGCGCGACCAGCAGGCCGAAGATGCCCAGATAAACGGGGTGGCCGAGCAAGAAGCCGATCACAAGGAAGACGGCGAGGGTGCCGATGCCGACGGCCCCGAGTACAAGGCCGATCTTCGTGTCGACCTTGCGGGTCATCTTGTATGTGAGAACGATCTGCTTCAGTCGTCCTGCGTTCGCGGCGTCCGCCGCGGTTTCCTTCCTCGCCATGTCACGAAGTCTACGTGGCCCCGGGAGCGCGGACGACGGCAGTGCCCGGGAGGAAGGCACGGGGGAGGGATCAGGAGCGGCCGGCGGCCTGCTCCAGGAAGCGCTGCGCCTCCACCCGGTCCTTGGCGCGCCGGCGGTCCTCCAGCACGGAGGTCCACGCGTTGCGCCGGGCGGTGCGCTGACCGCCGCTCATGAGCAGGGACTCGACGGCGCGGAGAGCGTCGGTGAAGGACGGGATGGCGGTGGCGCGTACGGGCGCGGCCTGCATGATCGAGGTCCCCCCTCGGATCGATGGTGTACGAGCGGTGATACCAGAGTCACTGATTGGTGTTACCAGGGCGTGTCCGACCGGTCAAACGCCAATGAAGCCTTGATACAGGGCACTGAAACGCCGACGCGGCCCCGACGGCCGCCCTCATCAGCGAGGACGGTCAGGACCGCGTCGTCTCGGCCATTACTGGCCAGTAGCTACTTGTGCGCGAATTCACACAGTCGGCTCATGTGCCGGGCTCAGACCGCCTGGGTGGCGACGAACGAGCCGCGCTTCTCGATGGCCATCTGGTACAGCCGCCCGGCCCGGTAGGAGGACCGCACCAGCGGACCCGACATCACACCGGAGAAGCCGATCTGCTCGGCCTCCTCCTTCAGCTCCACGAACTCCTGCGGCTTCACCCAGCGCTCGACAGGGTGGTGCCGGACGGAGGGGCGCAGGTACTGGGTGATGGTGACCAGCTCGCAGCCCGCGTCGTGCAGCTGCTTCAGCGCCTCGCCGACCTCCTTGCGGGTCTCGCCCATGCCGAGGATCAGGTTGGACTTGGTCACCAGGCCGTGGTCGCGGGCCTCGGTGATGACCTTCAGGGAGCGCTCGTAGCGGAAGCCGGGGCGGATCCGCTTGAAGATCCGAGGAACCGTCTCGACGTTGTGCGCGAAGACCTCGGGGCGGGCGGAGAAGACCTCGGCGAGCTGCTCGGGGACCGCGTTGAAGTCGGGAGCGAGCAGCTCGACCTTCGTACGGCCGCCCTCCCGGTCCGCCGTCTGCCGGTGGATCTGGCGTACGGTCTCGGCGTACAGCCAGGCGCCGCCGTCCTCCAGGTCGTCGCGGGCGACGCCGGTGATGGTGGCGTAGTTCAGGTCCATCGTGACCACGGACTCGCCGACGCGGCGGGGCTCGTCGCGGTCCAGGGCCTCGGGCTTGCCGGTGTCGATCTGGCAGAAGTCGCAGCGCCGGGTGCACTGGTCGCCGCCGATGAGGAAGGTCGCCTCGCGGTCTTCCCAGCACTCGTAGATGTTCGGGCAGCCGGCTTCCTGGCAGACCGTGTGCAGGCCCTCGCTCTTCACGAGGTTCTGCATCTTCGTGTACTCGGGACCCATTTTCGCCCGGGTCTTGATCCACTCGGGCTTGCGCTCGATGGGGGTCTGGCTGTTGCGGACCTCCAGGCGCAGCATCTTGCGTCCGTCGGGTGCGACTGCGGACACGACCGGCTCCCTGCTGTTCGACTTACGTAGTCTTCGATTCCTCGGCGTACCCCAGCCTACGCCCGTGTTCATTGCGCCCTGCCGACGAGATCAACCTCGCGGTCGCAGGGCGCATTCCCCCGGACCGCCGATGGCTCAGGCGGACGCCTTCTCGATCACCCGCGGCTTGAGGTCCGCGTTCTCCAGGACGTCCTTCAGGTGCTTCTCGACCACCGGCAGGACCTCCTCGATGCTGACGTCCCGGCCCAGCTCGCTCGCGAGGGAGGCGACTCCCGCGTCCCGGATCCCGCACGGGATGATCCGGTCGAACCACTTGTTGTCGGGATTCACGTTGAGCGCGAAGCCATGCATCGTGACGCCCTTGGCGACCCGGATACCGATCGCGGCGATCTTGCGGTCCTCGCGGCGCTGGCCCGCGTTGGAGGGGGCGTACTCGGGGCCGTTGAGGCGGGGGTCGAACTCCGGGTCGCTGATCCGCGGGTCGAAGTCCAGGGAGAGCCCGCCGAGGGAGGGCCGCTGCTCGATCGGGTCGCCCAGCACCCACACACCGCTGCGGCCCTCGACCCGGGTGGTCTCCACGCCGAACTCGGCGCAGGTGCGGATGAGCGCCTCCTCCAGCCGCCGTACGTGGGCGACCACGTCCACCGGGCGCGGGAGCTTCTGGATCGGGTAGCCCACCAGCTGGCCGGGGCCGTGCCAGGTGATCTTGCCGCCGCGGTCCACGTCGATGACCGGGGTGCCGTCCAGCGGGCGCTCGCTGTCCTCGGTGCGGCGGCCCGCCGTGTACACCGGGGGATGTTCCAGGAGGATCACGGTGTCCGGGACCTCGTCGGCGAACCGGGCCGCGTGCACCCGGCGCTGCTCGTCCCAGGCCTCCTGGTAATCGACGGCATCCGCACCGAACCCCATGCGGACGAACCGCAACTCACTCACGGCAAGCGCCTCCCTCAGCGACCGAGCAATCGGTGTGTCAGGCACGTAAAGCGCCCACGCCACTGTACGTCCGTCCGGCGTACGTCAGCCCTGCGGGCGTTTCTCACACGATCGGATGAATGCCAGGCGGAATGTGCGATCGCCTGCTCACTCTCCGCTACATTCGCGCCGTTCGTGAGGCCATAAGGGCTGCTCAAAGGCAAACCGGGCACATCGTCGGGCCCGGAAGGCAGGAGACCGCACCGCAGATGACGGACCGACCCGCGCAGCGCACCCCCAACCGCCAACTCGCCGCGCTCATCGCAGAAGCGGGGTTCTCCAACGCGGGGCTGGCCCGTCGCGTCGATCAGCTCGGCCTGGAGCACGGGCTGGACCTCAGATACGACAAGACCTCGGTCACCCGCTGGCTGCGCGGACAGCAGCCCAGGGGTACGACCCCCGCCCTGATCGCCGAGGTCTTCACACGCCGGCTCGGGCGCCGGCTCACGGCCCAGGATCTCGGCCTGGACGCCTGCGCGCCGGTGTACGCCGGGCTGGAGTTCGCGGCCACCCCGGAGGAGGCCGTCGACATCGTCAGCGGTTTGTGGCGCAAGGACTCCGGCAGCCACGCCGAGCTGCGCAAGATCGCCTTCACCCCGGCGGGGCTCGTGGTCCCCAGCCGGGACTGGCTGATCGGCAAGGCCGACGACAAGGTGGCCCGCGAACCGGCACCCCGGGTCCCCGCGCAGAGCCGCTCCGCCCCGGCCAAACCCCAGGTCCGGCCGGTGCTGCCGATGCCGCCCCGGGCGCGCGGGCACGCCGAGCGCGCCCCCGGGAACAAGGTCACGGGCGGCGACATCAGCGCGCTGCGCTCGGTCGGCGAGCTGTTCCGCACCCTCGACGACCGGTACGGCGGCGGCCACGCCCGGCAGGCCCTGGTGCGCTACCTGGAGCACGAGTGCGAGCCGATGCTCCGCGGCGCCTACGACGAGCAGACCGGCCGCAAGCTGTTCGCCGCCGCCGCCGACCTCACCCGGCTCGCGGGCTGGACCTCGTACGACATCGCGGCCCACGGACTCGCCCAGCGCTACTTCGTGCAGGCCCTGCGGCTCGCCCAGGCGGCCGGCGACCGGGCGTACGGCTCCTACGTCCTGGTCACCATGAGCCGCCAGGCCGTCTATCTCGGCCACGGCAGGGAGGCCGTACAGCTGGCGCGGGTCGCCCAGCAGGGCATGGGCACCGGCGGCCCGCCGGTCGTGCAGGCGCTGCTCCACGCGTCCGAGGCGAGGGCGCACGGCGTGCTCGGGGAGGTGCGGGCGTGCACGGCGGCGCTGGTGCGGGCCGAGCGCGCCCTGGAGGCGGCCCGGCCCGGGGACGAGGTGCCGTACTGGGCCAAGCCTTTCGACGAGGCCCAGCTGGCCGACGAGTTCGGGCACTGCCACCGAGATCTGCAGCAGTTCCGGGCGTCCGCCCAGCACGCAGAGCGCTCGCTGCAGCTCCGCGCGCCCTCCTTCGCCCGCAGCCGGCTCTTCTGCCGTGTCGTCCTCGCCACGGCCCGCCTCGGCCTCGGCGAACTCGACCAGGCGTGCGCGCTGGCCGCGGAGGCCGCCGGGCAGGCCGCGGAGATGCGGAGCGCTCGCGCCGTGGAGTACGTGCGGGACTTCGAGCGCCGGCTCGAGCCTTATCGCGATGCGGCACCTGTGCGGGGGTATCGGGAGAAGGTGGCGGCGTTGGGGTAGCCCGTTGCTACTCGCCGTTCGGGTTTGGGTTGTCTGTTCAGTTCGCGCCGTCGTGGCTTGTCGCGCAGTTCCCCGCGCCCCTTCGGGGGCGCCTTACGCCGCCCTTGGCAAGGTAGGCGCCGGATCTGCGCGATTCAGGGAACCCGCCGCGCCCAGGTCGGCCAGGATCGCTGCCGTCGCCCTGTGGGCCGAGTGCAGGGCGCCCTGGACCGTGCTGGTGTCGCGGTGGTCGCCGCAGACGTAGAGGCCGGCCAGGAGGCGGACGGGGCGGCGCAGGTCGTGCGGGGGGCGCATGGCCGGGACCGCTTCCGGGGTGTGGTGGACCGCCAGCGTCTCCCAGCGGCGCGTCGAGGTGCGGTAGAGACGGGAGAGGTGGATGCGGACGGCGGTGTCGATCCCTTCCGGCGGAGTCCCGAGCACCGTCGAGGAGATCAGTACCCGGCCGACCGGGGCCCGGCTCGGATCCACGTTGCTGAGCACCGCCGTGTGGGCGACCGGGCCGCCGCGGTCGGCGTCCAGCAGCAGTGAGGTGCCGGTCGCGAAGGCGGGCGCCGGGTCGTCGGTGGTGTGGTGGACCACGGTCACCGGGTGGAAGTCGGGCACCCTCAGGCCCGGCAGCAGCTCCGCCGCCGCCCGCGCGTCCGTCGCCAGCAGCACCGCCCGGCAGCGGATCGCGCCGTGCTCGGCGGTGGCCACCGAGGTCGTGGACACCGAGGTGACCCGCACCCCGGTGTGCACGGTGCCGGGCGGCAGCGCGCGCGCCAGCAGCTCCGGCAGCACCTCCGCGCCGCCCTCCGGCACACACAGCCGGCCGCTCGCGAAGGCGCGCAGCGCGAGGTCGGCGCACCGGCTGGACGTGGTCAGCTCCGGGTCGCACAGCAGGGCGGCGAGCAGCGGGCGCAGAAAGCCGTCGACCGTGCGCGGCGGCAACCCGCGCTGGGCGAGCGCCTGGCGGGCGGGCATCTCGGGCCGGGCCAGGATGCGTTCGACCGGGGTGGCGGCGATCCGGCCCAGCGCGGCGCCGATCCGGGCCTGGTCGACCGCGCCGCCCACCGGCGCGCCCACCCGGCCAGGGGTGGCCGCCGGACCCCTGGGGGTGCTTGCGAGGGCGCGCACCACATGGAGTGCGCCCCTTGCGCCCCTTGTGCTCCCTCCGGTCGCCGGTGCGCCCGTGCGCTGGGTGCGTCCGTCGCGGTGCAGCAGGACGCCCGGCGCGTAGGTGCGCAGGACCAGGGAGTCCAGGCCCGGGGTCGTGCGGAGTTCGGGGTAGGACGTGGACAGCAACTGTCCGATGCGGTCGAGCCGGAAGCCGTCGACCTTCTCCGTCGACATGCGGCCGCCGGCGTAAGGGGCGGCCTCGAGAACTGCGGTCGAGATTCCTGCGCTGGTCAGCCGGTGAGCCGCCGAGAGTCCGGCGATTCCGGCTCCCACGATGACGACGTCCACCTGGTACGCGGGCTCAAGCACGAGGCCCCTCCTGTGGGTTGCGCGGCCGGTGGAGACGTCATGCCCCCAACTGGCTCCGGGGATACCCGAGTTCGGGACGAGGTTAGGTCCGTGATCGGTCGCAAACAGTCGCGCATCAACAGGGCACGGTCGCATAGAGGTCGCATACGGTCACCACAGGTCTCAGGGGATCGCAGGAGGCCGCACGAGATCTCGTGCGCACGTCAGGCCGCCCGGATGGCTTCGTCGATCCCCGGGAACGCGAACCGGAACCCCGACTCCAACAGCCGCTTCGGCACCACCCGTTGGCTGCCCAGCACATCCCCGGCCAGCTCGCCCAGCGCCGCCCGCAGGACCGGTGCCGGCATCGCGAACGGCGTCGGCCGGTGCAGCACCCGGCCCATCGCCGCGGTGATCTCACGGTTCGTCAGC
The DNA here is from genome assembly GCF_055581585.1 of Streptomyces sp. NPDC031426. Taxonomy (NCBI): domain Bacteria; kingdom Bacillati; phylum Actinomycetota; class Actinomycetes; order Kitasatosporales; family Streptomycetaceae; genus Streptomyces; species Streptomyces sp. NPDC031426. Next base: position 87,201 of record NZ_JBVIJE010000004.1, on the reverse strand, counting down.
GGCTCGGGCGCGGTCACATTGAACGGCCCGGACAGCTCGTCGTGGTCGATCAGGTGCCGGATCGCGGCGACCTCGTCGTGCAGCGCGATGTACGACCAGTACTGCCGCCCGTCGCCCAGCCGCCCCCCGAGCCCCGCCCGGAACAGCGGGAACAGCCGCCCCCAGGCCCCGCCGCCCCGCGCCACCACAAGCCCCGTGCGCGGGAACACCGTCCGCACGCCCGCCTCCTGCGCGGGCGCCGCCGCCTCCTCCCACTCCACGCACAGCGAGGGCAGGAAACCGTCGCCCGGTGGCGCCTCCTCGTCCACCACCCGGTCGCCGGTGTCGCCGTAGATGCCGATCGCGCTGCCGCTGACGAAGACCCGCGGCGGCTCGGGCAGCGCGGCCACCGCCTCCGCCAGCGCGGCCGTGCCCAGCACCCGGCTGTCCCGCAGCCGCCGCTTGTACGACGCGGTCCAGCGCCGGTCGCCGATCCCGGCCCCGGCCAGGTTCACCACCACGGCACAGCCGGTCAGTCCGCGCGCGTCGACGTACTGGCCCTCGGGGTCCCAGCAGACCTCGTCCGGGCCCTCGGCTCCGCGTCGCACCAGTCGTACCACCTCGTGCCCGTCCGCGGTCAGGGACCGCACCAGGGCGCTGCCGATGAGCCCGGACGCGCCGGCCACGGCGATTCGCATACGCTCCATGGCCCCAGCATGCCCGCGCGAAAACCCCGTGAGGCGCTCCGACGGCCCGCCTTAGGGTGATCGTCATGCCGGAGCCGTACATACGCATCGCCGTGCCCGCCGACGACGAGGAACTGGTCCTCCTCGACCGGTCCACCTGGTCCACCCTGCACGCCGTGTCGCCCCCGCCGCAGGGGCCGTTCTTCGACGAGCGCCACCTCCCGGAGGACTACCTGGTCGCCGAGACCGACGGGCGGATCGTCGGCTATGTCCGCATCGGCCGCCCGACCCCGCTCGCCTCCAACGCGCACGTCCTGCAGATCCAGGGCCTCGCCGTCGCCGAGGCGGCGCGCGGGCGGGGCCTTGGGCGCATGCTGCTGCGGGCCGCCGTCGAGGAGGCGCGCGAGCGCGGGGCGCGGCGCCTCACCCTGCGCGTGCTCGGGCACAACGCCCCGGCCCGCGCGCTGTACAAGTCCGAGGGGTTCGTCGTCGAGGGGGTGCAGCCGGAGGAGTTCCTCCTCGACGGCGCCTATGTCGACGACGTGTTCATGGGCCGGCGCCTGTGACCGTCAGGAGCTGACCAGCTGGCCCGTGTCCACCGGCACCGTCGCCGTGGCCGCGCGCTGGGCGTCGCCCGCCACCTCGTCCGCCGTCAGCGCATACCCCGTCTCGGCGTCCGAGGTGGAGCGCGCGAAGACCACCCCGAACACCTTGCCGCCCGTGGTCAGCAGCGGGCCGCCGGAGTTGCCCGGCCGGACCGTGGACCGGATCGAGTAGATGTCCCGGGTGACTGTGCTGTCGTTGTAGATGTTCTGCCCGATCGCCCGCACCCGGCTCGCCACCGTCGCCGCCTGCAGGTTCAGGCCGCCGTCCTGCGGATAGCCCGCGACCACGGCAGAGTCCCCGCGCGCCGCGCTGGAGTCGAAGTGCAGCACCGGGGAGCGCAGCCCGGGCACGTACAGCACCGCCACGTCCCGGTCGGGGTCGAAGAGCACCACCCGGGCCGCGTACGACTGCCCGACGCCGCCGATCCGCACGCTCGGGTGGTCGATGCCCGCCACCACGTGCGCGTTGGTCATCACGTGCTGCGCGGAGAAGACGAAACCGCTGCCCTCCCGGCCCTCGTTGCCCGAGACGCCCTCGATCTTCACCGTGCTCAGCTTCGCGGCGCTCGTCGCGGCCGGGGTGACGCTGTCCCCGGAGGGGCGGGCCACCTGGGCCGTCGACTCGTTCTCGAACGGGTTGAAGACCTGCGGGAAACCCGCCTCGGTCAGCGCCGACGTGGCCCGCGAGAACCACGCGGGCGTGGTGTCCGGCATCGCGTCCTGCACCGCGCCCAGCAGCGTCGAGTTCCGGATCGCCGTGTTCAGCGTCTGCGACGGGGCGGCGCCCAGCACGCTCGCCGCCACCCAGGCCACGATCAGCACCGCGACCGAGTTCGCCGCCGCGCCCCCTATCCCGTCCAGCACCCGCAGCGGGCCCCGGTCCAGCTCCCCGCGCAGCCGCAGCGCCAGCCGGCCCGCCAGCTCGTGGCCCACCACCGCGGGCACCAGCACCGTCGCCACCGCGAGCGCCGTGGCCTGCGTCGTACCGCGCTCCACCAGGCCGGTCACCCAGGGCAGCACCCACACGCCGACGACGGCACCGCCGACGAACCCGGCCAGCGAGACACAGCCGGCCACCAGACCGCGCCGGTAACCGGACACCGCGTAGCCGAGCATCACCAGCACAAGCACCAGGTCGAGCAGGTCCACGGAGCCGCCTTTCTCTCGGACCCCTCAGTACGGACGGGACGGGCCCGGTGATCAGTCACCCACACACGGGCACGGCCGCCGGACGGCGAACCGGCCACTTTGTATGTACCCCCAGAAACGTCCTGGACCGGGATGATGGTTCCGCCAGGTGGCAGAGTGCACATCGCGGGCACGGCCCGGCCGCCCGAGAGTGGTGCTCATGCACGCCGTCCGAAGAACACTGGAGACGCCCCGGCACCGCCACAGGCGGGGCGCGTCGGGGACGCAGGACATACCGGCAGAGCCGGAGACATGTGACGCCTCGGGGACCCCGGGGCCGTCGGAGCCGTCGGAGAGCCGGGAAACCCCCAAGGCGCCGGAGCCGTCCGGGCCCCGCAAGGCGTCGCGGCCCTGGAGACTTCCGGTACTCATCGGCCGCCGGGCCCTCCGCAGAGCCTGCGGCGGCCGGCAGCCGATGGGAACACCCGGGATACCCGAGGCACCCCAGGCACCCGGAGCTTCGCGGCCCCAGCGGCCCCCCGCGGCGTCCGCGGACTCGCCGAAGCCACCGGCACCGGCGCATTTGCCGGAGCCACCCGGGGTGTCGGCCACACCGAGGATGCCGTCGGACAAGCCGGGACCGTCGGCCATACCGGCCACGCTGTCCGATACACACGGGGCGCCGGTCACGCCGGAGACGCTGTCGGTTCCGCCGGGACCATCGGCCATACCGGCCACGCCGTCGGTCACGTCGGGACCGTCGGTCGTACCGGCCACGCCGTCGGACGCACCGCAACCGCCGACGGCACCGGAAACGCCGTCGGACAGGCTGGGGCCGTCGGTCATACCGGGGACGCTGTCCGATACGCCCGGGGTGCCGGTCACGCCGGAGACGCTCTCGGTTCCGCCGGGACCATCGGTCGTACCCGCCACGCCGTCGGACGCACCGCAACCGCCGACGGCACCGGAAACGCCGTCGGACAAGCCGGGACCGTCTGTCGTACCGGCCACGCTGTCCGATACGCCCGGGGTGCCGGTCACGCCGGAGACGCTCTCGGTTCCGCCGGGACCATCGGTCGTACCCGCCACGCCGTCGGACGCACCG
>NZ_JBVIJE010000004.1:0-83600 GCF_055581585.1 Streptomyces sp. NPDC031426 | reverse complement strand
CGCAACCGCCGACGGCACCGGAAACGCCGTCGGACAGGCCGGGGCCGTCACGGATCCCGCCCCCGCCGGGGGTCCGGCGCTGGGCCGTGTGGCGGATACCCGGTGTCCTGCCGGTGCTGCTCGGCTCTCTGCCCGGGCTGGTGGCCGTTCTCGTGCTGGCCCTGTGCCCCACCGGCGTCGAGGGCTCCGCCGTGGCCCGCTTCGACCGGCCCGTCCCGGCCCGCGCCCCGGTCACCCACCGCGCCCCCCGGCCGCACATCGTGCCCCGCTCCGTCTGGCTGGGCGCCGCCGCGCGCACCCAGCCGCCGCCGCGCTACGACGACAAGGTGGTCGCCGTCTTCCTGCACCACACCGACTCGCCGAGCGACTACGACTGCGCGGACGCGCCGGAGATCATCCGCCGCCTGTACGCCGGCCAGACCGGCGTCCGGAACTGGGACGACATCGGCTACAACTTCCTCGTCGACCGCTGCGGCACCATCTACGAAGGCCGCGCCGGAGGCGTCGACCGGGCGGTCACCGGCGCCCACACCCAGGGCTTCAACCACCGCACCGTCGGCATCGCCGCCATCGGCACCTTCACCGCGGGCGTGCCCGTGCCCCGGGCCATGACCGACGCGATCGCGGCGCTGGCCGCCTGGAAGCTCGGCCTGGCCGGCATCGACCCGCGGGCCAGCGTCCGGCTGGTCTCCAGCAACAGCCTCAGCCGCTACCAGGCCGGCACCAAGGTCACCCTGCCCGTCCTGGCCGGCCACAACGCCGGGTTCATGACCAGCTGCCCCGGCGCCGCGCTCACCGCCCGGCTCCCCGAGATCAGGGAGCAGGCCGCGCGCCGGCAGGGCCGGACCACTCCGGTATGGCCCATAGGAACCCCCTAGGTGCCACGCAGCCCGCTCCGAGCCACGCGCCCTACGGTCGTGGACGTCACAAGCCGACTGGAGGCGGGGTTCATGAAGAACAGTCGTACGGGTGAAAAGTCCACGGCCGCGAGCACGGCCGAGAGCACGGAGCGGGCGCGCTGGACGCGGACCGCGCGCGGCCCCTGGGTGGTGCTCAGCGCGGTCGCGACCGTCGTCCTCGGCCCGGCCGCGGCCACCGCGTCCGCCCTCGACCAGGCCAACGCCGCGCCGCTGCACCACGCGGTGCGTGCCGACCAGCCGCAGGCGCATCTGCCGGCCGACAGCCTCCGCAGGCGCACGGTCGGCTGAGCCGGGGCCGGCTACTCCCGGAAGCGGTCCCACAGCCGGGGGAACCGTGCGGCGAGCTCCCGCTCGTTCTCGAAGTCCACCGGCGAGCCCTCCGGTTCGGCGGGCGCCGGGGCGATGCCCAGATCGGGCGCGACGGTGCCGGTCAGCTGCTCGTAGGCCTCGTCCGCCGCGTAGCCCAGCTCCTCGCCGTCGCCGTCGATCTCCTCGTCGAACTCGTCCAGCAGCTCCGCCAGCGCGTCGGGATCGTGCAGGGCGCCCTCGTAAACCTCCCGGCCCTGGCCGATCAGCCAGCAGCGGAAGAAGTCGAAGGCGTCGTCGCTGGCCCCGTCCAGCAGCAGCCAGGCCGCGCCCCACAGGTCCCAGCGGTAGGCGCGGTTGTAGCGGGCCTCGAAGTGACGGGCGAAGTCCAGGATCAGATCGGGGTCCAGCTGGAGCAGCCGGTCCACGAGCACGTCGGCCTGTTCCTCGGGGTCGCCCTCGGCGGTCTCGCGGGCGGCGTCGATCAGCTCCCAGAACTCCGTCTCGTCCATCACGGCACCAGCATCGGGCCTCCACCCGTGCGACGCACGCGGAGTACGCCGGAGCACGGCGGGATCGTTATCCGGCGTCCGTACGGCCCTCGGGACGCGCACCGTCGTACAGCGCGGCCAGCCGTGCCGCGTCCCCGGCGAACCGCTCGCGCAGGCCCTTCGGCGCGAGCACCTCCGCCTCCGCGCCGAGCGCCGTCAGCTGCGCGTGCGCCACCTCCTCGGACTCCACCGGCAGCGTCACCGTCACCCAGCCGGCCCCGTCCGGCTCGCCGGCGCCGCTCAGCGCCTCGCGCGCCGACACGGGATCGACGGCGTACCGCAGCATGCGCGCTCCCTCCGGGGACAGCCGTACGACGACCTCGGCGCGCAGGATCGACCGCGCGAACCGCTCGGCCTGCTCGGCCCAGTGGCCGGGCAGATCGAAGTCCGGATCACGGGCGAACCGTTCCTCCAGCGGTGCCACCTCGGTGAACCGGTCGATCCGGTAGGTCCGGAAGCGGCCGTCGCCGGTCCGGGAGGGGCCGTCGCCGGCCACCCGTGCGCACAGGTACCAGACACCCGCCTTCAGCACGAGCCCGTACGGCTCCAGCATCCGCTCCACCTCACGCTCGCCCCGCCGGTAGCGGGCGGTGACCCGGCGGTCGTCCCACACCGCCTCCGCGACCGCCGGCAGCAGTGCGGGCGGCTCCGGCTCCCGGAACCAGGCCGGCGCGTCCAGATGGAACCGCTGGGCGGCGCTGTCCGGGGCGTCCCGCAGCGAGGGCAGCAGCGCCGCGGACACCTTCAGCCGGGCCGCGGAGGCGGCGTCCTCCAGCCCCATCTCCCGCAGCGCCCCCGGCACCCCGCTCAGGAACAGCGCCTCCGCCTCGCTCCTGGCCAGCCCCGTCAGCCGCGTCCGGTATCCGCCGACCAGCCGGTAGCCGCCGGCCCGCCCCCGGTCCGCGTACACCGGCACGCCCGCCTCGGACAGCGCCTGTGCGTCCCGGGTGACCGTCCGCTCCGACACCTCCAGCTCCCGGGCGAGTTCGGCGGCGGTCATGGACGGCCGGGACTGCAGCAGGAGCACCATCTTGATGAGCCGGGCCGCACGCATGGCGCCAGCCTGCCACGAAGCCCGCCGGCCCGGCGGCGATCTCCCACGTTGGAGGCACATGGGCAGCGGGGAAGGGAGGGGGCATGCGGGGGGAGATCCTCGACGGCCGGTACGAACTGGTCGAACGGCTGGGCCGGGGCGGCATGGGGCAGGTGTGGGCGGCCCGTGACACCCGGATGCACCGGGAGGCCGCGGTCAAGCTCGTCACCGCGCTGCCGCGGATCGGGGAGCAGAAGACCTTTCTCCGGTTCCGCCGCGAGATCAGGTCGGCGGCACAGCTGCCCGGCCGGTACACAGTCATCGCCCACGACTGCGGCGAGGCCGTCCCGGACGACGAACGCGTGCTCTATATGGTGAGGGAACGCCTGACCGGGCGGACCCTGTACGACGAGGTCGTGCAGCAACGTCCGTCCTGGCGGCGCGCCGTGGCCTGGGCACGGCAGGCTGCCACCGACTTCGGGACGAACCTCGCCAAGCGGCGCGAGCAGTCGGAGCGGGATCTGGCCGCGCGGCAGCACAAGGCGGAGAAACGGCTCACGGAGATCGAGGGGCGTGCCGAGCAACTGCGCCTGGAGGCCGAGGCCATGGTGACCGGGGCGACCGAGAAGGCCGGCCGGATCCTCTCGAACGACGCGGTGAGCGAGCTGCGGGACAAGATGGCCGCGATCATCGCCGACAGCAGGTTCACCCCGGTCGGCGGCCTGGTCGAACAACGCGCTCTGACCCTGCGTGAGCTGACCGGACTGCACGACGCGCTGTCACGCTTCGACGATCTTGAAGGCGGCTGGGAAAGGGTCGGCGGCTGAGAACGGAAGCGGCGGACAGAGGGCACCCGCACCCCTTGTCCGCCGCGACGTCGCTGACTACAGCCCGTACCTCTCCCGGGCCTCCTTGACCGCCGTGGCCTTCACCTCGCCGCGCTTGGCGAGCTGGGCCAGGGCCGCGACGACGATCGACTGGGCGTCGACGCCGAAGTGGCGGCGGGCGGCCTCACGGGTGTCCGACAGACCGAAGCCGTCGGCGCCCAGCGAGGACCAGTCCTGCTCGACCCACTGCGCGATCTGGTCCGGCACCTGGCGCATGTAGTCGGAGACGGCCAGCACCGGGCCCTCGGCGCCCTGCAGCGCCTGGCGGACGTACGGCACCCGCTCCTCGCCGCGCAGGAGTGCGGCGTCCGCGTCCATCGCGTCGCGGCGCAGCTCCGACCAGGAGGTCGCGGACCACACGTCGGCGGCCACGCCCCACTCCTCGGCGAGCAGCCTCTGGGCCTCCAGGGTCCAGTGGATCGCCGTACCGGAGCCCAGCAGCTGGATGCGCGGGGCGTTGGCGGCCGGGGACAGCCCCGCCGACTCCGCCGTGTTGAAGCGGTACAGGCCCTTGACGATGGCCTCGTCGATGCCGAGGCCGGCCGGCTTGGCGGGCTGCGGCAGCGGCTCGTTGTAGACCGTCAGGTAGTAGAAGACGTTCTGGTCCTCGCCCGGCTTGGCCTCGCCGTACATCCGGCGCAGACCCTCACGGACGATCACCGCGATCTCGTAGGCGAACGCGGGGTCGTACGACAGCGAGGCCGGGTTGGTCGCGGCGATGACCGGCGAGTGGCCGTCGGCGTGCTGCAGGCCCTCACCGGTGAGGGTCGTACGGCCCGCGGTCGCGCCGACGAGGAAGCCGCGGCCGAGCTGGTCGCCGAGCTGCCACATCTGGTCGGCGGTGCGCTGCCAGCCGAACATCGAGTAGAAGATGTAGAACGGGATCATCGCCTCGCCGTGCGTCGCGTACGCGGTGGACGCGGCGATGAAGTCGGCCATCGAACCGGCCTCGGTGATCCCCTCGTTGAGGATCTGGCCGTTCTTGGCCTCCTTGTAGTACATCAGCTGGTCGCGGTCGACCGGCTCGTACGTCTGGCCCTTGGGGGAGTAGATGCCCAGCGACGGGAACAGGCTCTCCATGCCGAAGGTGCGCGCCTCGTCGGGGACGATCGGCACCCAGCGCCTGCCCGTCTCCTTGTCGCGGACCAGGTCCTTGACCAGGCGGACGAAGGCCATGGTGGTGGCCACGTTCTGCGAGCCGGAGCCCTTGTCGAAGGCGGCGAAGGCCTTCTCCGCTGGGGCCGGCAGCGGGGCCAGCGCGTGCGTACGGCGGGCCGGGGCGGGGCCGCCGAGGGCCGCGCGGCGCTCCTGGAGGTAGCGGACCTCGGGGGAGTCGGCGCCCGGGTGGCCGTAGGGGACCACGCCGTCGACGAAGTCGCTGTCCTTGATCGGGAGGTCGAGGCGGTCGCGCATCGCCTTGAACTCGTCCACCGTCAGCTTCTTCATCTGGTGGTTGGCGTTCTTCGACGCGAAGCCCTCGCCGAGGGTGTGGCCCTTGACCGTCTGGGCCAGGATCACGGTCGGCGCGCCCTTGTGCTCGACGGCGGCCTTGTACGCGGCGTAGACCTTGCGGGCCTCGTGACCGCCGCGCGAGAGGTGGAAGCACTCCAGGATCTTGTCGTCGCTCAGCAGCTTCGCCATCTCGGCGAGCGCCGGGTCCTTGCCGAAGAAGTCGGCGCGGATGTAGGCGGCGTCGCGGGTCTGGTACGTCTGGATCTGCGCGTCCGGTACCTCGCGCAGCCGGCGTACGAGCGCGCCGGTGGTGTCGAGCTGGAACAGCTCGTCCCAGGCCGTGCCCCACAGCGTCTTGATGACGTTCCAGCCGGCGCCGCGGAACTGGGCCTCCAGCTCCTGCACGATCTTGAAGTTGGCGCGGACCGGGCCGTCGAGGCGCTGCAGGTTGCAGTTGATGACGAAGGTGAGGTTGTCCAGCTCTTCACGGGCGGCGAGCGCGAGGGCCGCCGTCGACTCCGGCTCGTCCATCTCGCCGTCGCCGAGGAACGCCCACACGTGCGAGGACGAGACGTCCTTGATGCCGCGGTTGGTGAGGTAGCGGTTGAAGCGCGCCTGGTAGATGGCGGAGAGCGGGCCGAGGCCCATCGACACCGTCGGGAACTCCCACAGCCAGGGCAGGCGGCGCGGGTGCGGGTACGACGGCAGGCCGTTGCCGCCGGCCTCCTGGCGGAAGTTGTCCAGGTGCGCCTCGTTCAGGCGGCCGTCGAGGAAGGCACGGGCGTAGATGCCGGGGGAGGCGTGGCCCTGGATGTACAGCTGGTCGCCGGAGCCGACCGCGTCTTTGGACTCCTTGCCCTTGAAGAAGTGGTTGAAGCCCGTCTCGTAGAGCCACGCGGCGGAGGCGAAGGTGGCGATGTGGCCGCCGACGCCGTGCTTGCTGCCCCGGGTCACCATCGCGGCCGCGTTCCAGCGGTTCCAGGCGGTGATCCGGGCCTCCATCTCCGGGTCGCCGGGCAGGGCCGGCTCGGCGGAGGTGGGGATGGTGTTGACGTAGTCCGTCTCGAGGAGCTTCGGCAGCGCGATGCCGCCCGCCTCGGCGCGCTCCAGCGTGCGGCGCATCAGGTACGCGGCGCGGTGCGGCCCGGCCTCCCTGGCGACGGCGTCGAGGGAGGCCTGCCACTCGGCGGTCTCCTCCGGATCGCGGTCGGGGAGCTGGTCGAGCGCGCTCGGCTGGATGGCGTTGGGGTCGGTCATGTCGCCGCCTTCCTCAGTCGAAGGGGGTTCCCTCATCGGTAAGGGTTCGGGGGTGCCCTAGGTCTTTGGCAGGACAGGGCTGGGACTTCGGTGGAAGTCCGTCGGCGACTGTAACTCCCTGATCGATGATCGATCAAAGGGTTGAGGGGGAAAAAGTCTCGATTCCGAGAAAGTCGGCACGCGGTGCCTTGGGTGATGGCACCCGGTGACGCGATTTCGCCTTGTTTTCGCAGGTCGAGCGGCGTTTGAGCGTGGGTCCGCTCGGCTGAATCAAGCGCGCGGCGCGCAGCCCAGAACGTGCGCCTTCACGATCTCCGCGATGCGCGGGTCCCGCCGCTTGAAGGCGGCCACCAGCTCCTCGTGCTCCTCCGCGTACGACTGCTGGACCGTGCCCAGCCAGCGGATCGACAGTGCCGTGAAGACCTCGATGCCCAGGCCCTCCCAGGTGTGCAGCAGCACCGAGTTGTGCGCGGCCCGCACGAGTGCGCGGTGGAAGCCGACGGTGTGGCGGACCTGGGCGGTGCCGTCGGCCTTGCGGTCGGCCTCGTACAGCGCCAGGACGTGCGGCTCCAGGGCCGAGCAGTCCTCGGCGAGGCGTTCGGCCGCCAGCTCGGCCGCGATGGCCTCCAGGCCGGCCCGGACGGGGTAGCTCTCCTCCAGGTCGGCCGCCGTCAGGTTCCGTACCCGCACGCCCTTGTTCGGCGCGGACTCGATCAGCCGCAGGGACTCCAGCTCGCGCAGGGCCTCACGGACCGGCGTCTGGCTGACCTCCAGCTCCGTGGCGATCCGGCGCTCCACGATCCGCTCGCCCGGCTGCCAGCGCCCGCTGACGATTCCCTCCACGATGTGCTCGCGGATCTGTTCGCGCAGCGAGTGGACGACGGGCGCGGTCATGGAGGCTCCTTAGGGAGGGCTGACGTTTAGACAATAAGGCCGGACGCTCCGGTTGGAAGGGCGCGTGGGGTGCTTTGGCGCAGGTGAGACGAGGCTTACACGCAAGGCGCGCCGACAAACACGAACACCCCGCCCGGAAAGCTCCGGACGGGGCGCCGTACTGCCGAAGGGGCGTCAGAGGCCGAGCTCGACCTCGAACTCACCCGCCTCCAGGATCGCCTTGACCGCCGTCAGGTAACGGGCCGCGTCGGCGCCGTCGACCAGGCGGTGGTCGTAGGAGAGGGTCAGGTAGGTCATGTCGCGGACGCCGATGACCGTGCCCTCCTCGGTCTCGATGACGGCCGGACGCTTGACCGTGGCACCGATGCCGAGGATCGCGACCTGGCCCGGCGGCACGATGATCGTGTCGAACAGCGCGCCGCGCGAACCGGTGTTGGAGATGGTGAAGGTCGCGCCGGACAGCTCGTCCGGGGTGATCTTGCTGGCGCGGACCTTGCCTGCCAGCTCCGCCGTGGCCTTGGCGATGCCCGCGATGTTGAGGTCGCCGGCGTGCTTGATGACCGGAGTCATCAGGCCCTTCTCGGAGTCCACCGCGATACCGATGTTCTCGGTGTCGAAGTAGGTGATCGTGCCCTCGGCCTCGTTGATCTTGGCGTTGATGACCGGGTGGGCCTTCAGCGCCTGCGCGGCGGCCTTCACGAAGAACGGCATCGGGGAGAGCTTGACGCCCTCACGGGCCGCGAACGAGTCCTTCGCCTGGCCGCGCAGCTTCATCAGGCGGGTGACGTCGACCTCGACGACCGACGACAGCTGGGCCTGCTCGTGCAGCGCCTTGACCATGTTGTCGCCGATGACCTTGCGGATGCGAGGCATCTTGACGGTCTGGCCGCGCAGCGGGGAGACCTCCAGCGCCGGGGCCTTCTTCGCGGCGGCGGCCGGAGCGGCGGCGGCCGGAGCCGGGGCAGCGGCGGCGGCCTTCGCGGCCTCGGCGGCGGCGATGACGTCCTGCTTGCGGATACGGCCGCCGACGCCGGTGCCCTTGACGGTGGCCAGGTCGACGCCGTTCTCGGCGGCGAGCTTGCGCACCAGCGGGGTCACGTAGGCGCCCTCGTCGGTCGCCTGGGTGGCGGTCGGGTGGGTCGGCGCGGTGGCCGGGGTGACCGGAGCCGGAGCCGGGGCGGGCGCCGGAGCCGGGGCCGCGGGGGCGACCGGGGCCGGGGCGGCAGCGGCGGGGGCCGGAGCCGGAGCGGCCGGAGCCGCGGGGGCAGCCGGGGCCGGGGCCGGAGCGGCCGGGGCAGCGGCGGCGGGGGCCGGAGCCGGGGCGGCCGGAGCCGGAGCGGCGGCCGGGGCGGCACCCGGGGCGCCGATGACGGCGAGCTTGGCGCCGACCTCGGCGGTCTCGTCCTCGTTCACCACGATCTCCAGCAGCACGCCGGAGGCGGGCGCCGGGATCTCGGTGTCGACCTTGTCCGTGGAGACCTCGAGCAGCGGCTCGTCGGCCTCGACGGAGTCGCCGACCGACTTCAGCCAGCGGGTGACGGTGCCCTCGGTGACGGACTCACCGAGCGCGGGCAGGACCACGTCCGTGCCGGTGGCGCCACCGGCCGGGGCGGCGGGGGCCGCCGGGGCCTCGGGAGCCGGGGCGGGGGCCGGAGCCTCGGCCACCGGGGCGGCGGGGGCCGGAGCCGGCGCCGGAGCCTCGGCAGCGGCGGGGGCCGGGGCGGCCGCGGGGGCGCCGGTGCCGTCGTCGATCACGGCCAGCTCGGCGCCGACCTCGACCGTCTCGTCCTCGGCGACCTTGATGGAGGACAGCACACCGGAGACGGGCGAGGGGATCTCGGTGTCGACCTTGTCGGTCGACACCTCCAGCAGCGGCTCGTCGGCCTCGACGCGCTCGCCCTCGGCCTTCAGCCAGCGGGTGACAGTGCCCTCGGTGACGCTCTCACCGAGCGCCGGAAGGGTTACGGAAACCGCCATGGTTTCGGTTGCTCCTAACGAATTGCGGAAGTCTGTGTCGTCGCGCCCGTGGACCGAGGGCTCAGTCGTGGGAGTGCAGCGGCTTGCCGGCCAGGGCAAGGTGCGCCTCGCCGAGCGCCTCGTTCTGCGTCGGGTGGGCGTGGATGAGCTGGGCGACCTCGGCCGGCAGCGCCTCCCAGTTGTAGATCAGCTGGGCCTCGCCGACCTGCTCACCCATGCGGTCGCCGACCATGTGGACGCCGACCACGGCACCGTCCTTGACCTGGACGAGCTTGATCTCGCCCGCGGTCTTCAGGATCTTGCTCTTGCCGTTGCCCGCCAGGTTGTACTTCAGAGCGACGACCTTGTCCGCGCCGTAGATCTCCTTCGCCTTGGCCTCGGAGATACCGACGGAGGCGACCTCCGGGTGGCAGTACGTCACCCGCGGAACACCGTCGTAGTCGATCGGAACGACCTTCAGACCGGCCAGACGCTCCGCCACCAGGATGCCCTCGGCGAAGCCGACGTGCGCGAGCTGGAGCGTCGGGACGAGGTCACCGACGGCGGAGATGGTCGGAACGTTGGTGCGCATGTACTCGTCGACGAGGACGTAACCGCGGTCCATGGCGACCCCGGCCTCCTCGTAGCCCAGGCCCTGCGAGACCGGGCCACGGCCGACGGCGACGAGGAGGACCTCGGCCTCGAACTCCTTGCCGTCCGCCAGGGTGACCTTCACGCCGTCCTGGGTGTACTCGGCCTTCTGGAAGAAGGTGCCGAGGTTGAACTTGATGCCGCGCTTGCGGAACGCGCGCTCAAGAAGCTTCGAAGAGTTCTCGTCCTCGACCGGGACGAGGTGCTTCAGGCCCTCGATGATCGTGACGTCCGAACCGAAGGACTTCCACGCCGAGGCGAACTCGACGCCGATGACACCGCCGCCCAGGATGATCGCGGACTTCGGCACGCGGTCCAGGACGAGGGCGTGGTCGGAGGAGATGATCCGGTTGCCGTCGATCTCCAGGCCCGGCAGCGACTTCGGCACGGAGCCGGTCGCCAGCAGGACGTGGCGGCCCTGGATGCGCTGGCCGTTCACGTCGACGGAGGTGGGGGAGGACAGACGCCCCGCACCCTCGATGTACGTCACCTTCCGGGACGCGATGAGACCCTGCAGACCCTTGTACAGGCCCGAGATCACGTCGTCCTTGTACTTGTGGACGGCCGGGACGTCGATGCCCTCGAAGGTGGCCTTGACGCCGAACTGCTCGCTCTCGCGGGCCTGGTCGGCGATCTCGCCCGCGTGCAGCAGGGCCTTGGTGGGGATGCAACCCCGGTGCAGGCAGGTGCCGCCGACCTTGTCCTTCTCGATCAGGGCGACGTCCAGGCCCAGCTGCGCCCCGCGCAGGGCCGCGGCGTAACCACCGCTACCACCGCCGAGGATCACTAGGTCGAAAACGGTGCTGGCGTCGTTCGCCACGTCACGTCCTCCATGCATGTGCGCCTTGCGCCGATCTCCTGTGACCGGCGGGCGGCTGGTGTCCGGCCGCTTGATGCTTCGGCCCTTCGGTGGGGGCCCTGTCCTGCCGGGCTCCATCTTTGCACTTGTTCGAGACGAACGATGCGCCGGGCTGGAGTGTGAGACGTCCCACGTTCACTTGGCACGAACGGGGAAGCGGCCGACACAGAGGGGCGTGGGGAACTGCGCGAACATGCCCCACGCCCCCGCGGCCGTCACTCGAACCGGGCGCCCCGAGTCAATGGGCGAACGTCAGCCCAGGTCACCCGCGGCGGTCAGCTCCGCGAGGCGGACCAGCGTCCGGACAGCGGATCCGGTGCCACCCTTCGGCGTGTACCCGAACGGCCCGCCCTCGTTGAACGCCGGGCCGGCGATGTCCAGGTGCGCCCAGGTGATCCCCTCGCCCACGAACTCGCGCAGGAACAGACCGGCGACCAGGCCGCCGCCCATCCGCTCACCCATGTTCGCGATGTCGGCGACCTGGGACTCCATGCCCTTGCGCAGATGCTCCGGCAGCGGCATCGGCCAGGCCGGCTCGCCGACCTCCTCCGCCGCCTCGTGCACCGCGGAGCGGAACGCGTCGTCGTTGGCCATGACACCGAACGTCCGGCTGCCCAGCGCCAGCATCATCGCGCCGGTGAGGGTCGCGACGTCCACGATCGCGTCCGGGTTCTCCTGCGAGGCCGCCCACAGCGCGTCCGCGAGCACCAGCCGGCCCTCGGCGTCGGTGTTGAGGACCTCCACGGTCTTGCCGCTGTACATGCGCAGCACGTCACCCGGGCGCGTCGCGGAGCCGGACGGCATGTTCTCCGCCAGCGCCAGCCAGCCCGTGACGTTGACCTCCAGGCCGAGGCGCGCGGCGGCGACGACGGCGGCGAACACGGCGGCGGCACCGCTCATGTCGCACTTCATCGTCTCGTTGTGCCCGGCCGGCTTCAGCGAGATGCCGCCCGAGTCGTAGGTGATGCCCTTGCCGACGAAGGCCAGGTGCTTGTCCGCCTTCGGGTGGGTGTACGACAGCTTCACCAGGCGCGGCGCGGCCGAGGAGCCGGCGCCGACGCCGAGGATGCCGCCGTAGCCGCCCTTGGCCAGGGCCTTGTCGTCGAGCACCTGAGCCTTGATGCCGTGCTCCTTCGCCGCGGTCTGCGCGATGCCGGCGAAGGCGGCGGGGGTCAGGTCGTTCGGCGGGGTGTTGATCAGGTCGCGGGCGCGGTTCAGCTCCTCGGAGACCGCGACGGCGCGGGCGACGGCCCCCTTGTGGGCGGCGTCGCGCGGCTTGCCGCCGAGCAGCGCGGCCTCGGCCAGCGGCGCCTTGCCGTTCTTGGCCTTGGCGTCCTTGCCGTTCTCCTTGTAGACGTCGAAGGAGTACGCGCCGAGCAGGATGCCCTCGGCGATCGCGCCGACGGCGCCGGGGCTGTCGACCGGCAGCGCGAAAGCGGCCTTCTTGGAGCCGGCGAGCGCGCGGGCGGCCACGCCGGCGGCCCTGCGCAGCGCCTCGGCGTCGTAGCCCTCGTCGCCCGCGTCCTCGCTCTCGGCGTCCGGCTCCGCGCCCAGGCCGACCGCCACGACGATCGGTGCCTTGAAGCCGGCCGGAGCGGGCAGCTTCGTGAGCTCGCCCTCGGCACCCGAGGCGCCGAGGGTCTGCAGGACGCCGGCCAGTTTGCCGTCGTACGCCTTGTCCACGGCCTCGGCGCCCGGCGCTACGACGAGGTCCCCGGACCTGGATCCAGCGCCCTTGGCGACACCGATCACGATCGCGTCGGCCCGCAGGCCGGGCGCCGCGGCGGTGCTGAGAGTCAGAGCAGTCACGGTGGTGAAATCTCGCTTCCGATGTGAAGTTGCTGTGGCCGTTGCGATCCTCGGTCGTCCTCGTGGGACGACCGCCGCAGTGGGGTGGGTCGACCGGACCCGAGAGCCGACCCTAGGTGCATGCCTGGGCACAGGTGGCAACCGGGGCCTTCACCCTGTCGGCGAACACCCGGGACGAGACTACGCGCGTGCGCGCGTTCGCTCATTCCTGCGGGCGTTCACCTGTGCGTGGCGGCATGCGGAGAGCTCAGCGGGCGCCTCAGTGGCCCAGGGACGACACGATCAACGCCGTTGTCGCCGCCGTCTCCGCCAGTGCGCCGAAGACGTCCCCCGTCACCCCGCCGAACCGGCGCACGCAGCGGCGCAGCAGGAGGTCGGCCGCGGCCAGGGACAGCAGGACCGCTGCCGCCGCGCGCACGGCGCCGTACGGGCCCAGGGCCGTCCCCCAGGCCGCCGAACCGATCGTGAAGGACGCGGTGACGGCCAGCGCGCCCGGCACCGGCACCACCCCGGCCACCGCCGCCCCCAGCCCCTCGGGCCGGGCGGCCGGGACCCCCGCCCGGGCGGCCAGGGTGAGGGCGAGCCGGGCCGTGACCGCCGAGACGACGGCCGCCAGGGCGCCCCGGGCCCAGGAGCCGCCGTACAGCTGGGCCAGGACGGCGACCTGGGCCAGGAGCACCAGGACCAGGGTGATGACGCCGAACGGTCCGATGTCCGACTGCTTCATGATCCGCAGCGCGTCCTCCGCGGGCTTGCCGCTGCCCAGCCCGTCGGCGGTGTCGGCCAGGCCGTCGAGGTGCAGCCCCCGGGTGAGAGCCGCCGGTACGGCGACGGAGGCGACGGCGGCGAGCAGCGGGCCGGCGCCCAGGAGCAGGAGCAGCAGGCCGAGGCCGGCCGCGCAGGTGCCGACGACCAGTCCGGCGACCGGGGCGCTCAGCATCCCGCCGCGTGCGGCCTCGCGGTCCCAGCGGTGCACCCGGACGGGCAGCACGGTGAGGGTGCCGAAGGCGAAGCGGAGGCCGTCGAGCGGTGAGGACTTGGGCACCGGCGAAGGTTACCCGGCGGTCGCGGAGCCGCTTTCCGCACCCGGGGATAAAGTGCGCATATGGGGCACTGGTGGGTGCGGAACATCGTCGAACCGGGCAAGCTCCCGCTGCTGCTCGCCCTCGCCGCCTTCCTGCTCACCTTCGTCGTCACCCGGGTGATCACCCGGCTGATCCGGGCCGGGAAGGGCCCGTTCAAGAACGTCAGCGCGGGCGGGCTGCACATCCACCATGCCGTCCCCGGGGTCGTCCTCACCATCGTCGGAGGGTTCGGCGCGGTCGCCAGCGACCGGCAGGGCGCCGGCGGTGCGATCGCCGCCGTGGTGTTCGGGACGGGTGCCGGGCTGGTCCTGGACGAGTTCGCGCTGATCCTGCATCTGGACGACGTCTACTGGACCGAGGAGGGCCGCAAGAGCGTCGAGGTCGTGGTGCTCACCGCCGCGCTCGTCGGGCTGCTGCTCGCCGGGTTCTCCCCGTTCGGCGTCAACGACCTGTCGCAGCAGGAGCTGCAGGACCGCGGCGGTGCCCTCAGCACCATCGCCCTGAACTTCCTCTTCGCGCTCGTCGCGCTGAGCAAGGGGAAGGCGCGCATCGCGGTCTTCGGGGTGATCGTGCCGCTGGTCGCGCTGCTCGGCGCCGTGCGGCTGGCCCGCCCCGGCTCCCCGTGGGCCCGCCGCTTCTACGGCCGTCGGCCCCGCGCCCGCGCCAAGGCCGCGCTGCGCGCCTACCGGCACGACCGGCGCTGGGCCCGGCCGAGGCGCGCCGTTCAGGACTGGATCGGCGGCAGGCCCGACCCGCGCCCGGCCCGGCTGCCCGACCGCCGCTGAGCGCGCCGCGGCGGGTGGCCGTACGCGTGCCGCGGCCGGAGTCGCAGCCAGGGCCCGCAGCGCAGCCGCAGTCCGTGGCCGTACCGGTGCCGCACCGCCACCGCGAGGCAGATCAGCCCGACGGCCATCAGCGCGGCCAGATGTTCCTTGCCCGCCAGGTTCTGCTTGAGCAGCACCTCGGCGACCATCGCCACGGTCACCGCGCTGGAGGTGACGTACGCGCCGTAGCGCCAGCTCACGAACACGGCGAGGCCCACCACGGCCGCCGACGGGCCGGTGTCCACCACCTGCGCGTCCGTCCACGGCAGCCCGAAGGGGGCGTGCGTGCCCAGCGAGATGCCGAGACGCGCGTAGAGGGTCCCGGCGAGCGTGGCGGCGTACGCGATGAACAGCGTGCGCCACCAGCCGATGCAGATCTCGGCGATCCCGAACACCAGCAGGATCTGCGTCAGCGCGCCCCACACCGGCAGATCCAGCGCCGGCACGAACAGCGACAGGGGAGTGCGCAGCAGGGCCAGCCACAGCGGGTCCTGGGCCCGTACGGCGCCCACGTCCTGCACGAACTGATAGCCCCACGGCCGGTTCTGCACATACTGCAGCAGGGCCGTCAGACACACCGCGCCGAGCGTCATCGGCACCGCCCGCAGGTGCCGCTTCGGCAGGGCCGTGCGTACGGTGACGTACAGCAGCCCCCACTCCTCACGGGCCCAGCGGGCGAGCGCTCTCATCGAACGGTCCTCATCGGTGTGTGTCCAGGTGTCTGCGGTGCAGCCACTTCGGCAGTCCCGGCGCCTCCAGGAACCCCTCGGCACGCGCTGACGCGAGGCCGATGCGCGGCAGGTCCGCGCTCTTCTCGAAGAGCAGGAACCGTGGCTCCCAGATGGGCCGGTACTTGGCGTTGGCGCGGTACAGCGACTCGATCTGCCACCAGCGGGAGAAGAAGCTGAGCAGCGACCGCCACAGCCTGAGCACCGGACCGGCACCCAGGCGCGCGCCACGTTCGAAGACCGATCTGAACATCGCGAAGTTGAGTGACACCTGGGTGATCTCGATCTCGTCGGCCCGCCGCAGCAGCTCGATGACCATGAACTCCATCAGTCCGTTGTCGGAGTCCCGGTCCCGGCGCATCAGGTCCAGCGACAGCCCGTGCGGCCCCCACGGCACGAAGGACAGCAGTGCCCGCAGCCTGCCCTCGGCGTCCGTGCACTCCAGCATCACGCACTGCCCGTCCTCGGGGTCCCCGAGCCGGCCGAGCGCCATGCTGAAGCCGCGCTCGGTCGCCCCGTCCCGCCAGTCGTCCGCCCGCTGCACGAGATGCGCCATCTCGTCCGCCGGGATGTCCTCGTGCCGCCGGATCCGCACCTCGTACCCGGCCCGCTTCACCCGGTTGTACGCCTGCCGGACCGTGCGCATCGCCCGGCCCTCCAGCGTGAAGTCGGCGACCTCCACGATCGCCTCGTCGCCGAGTTCCAGGGCGTCGAGCCCGTGCCGGGCGTAGACCGTCCCGGCCTCCTCGCTCGCGCCCATCACCGCCGGGATCCATCCGTGCGCCCGCGCCTCGGCCAGCCACGGCACGATCGCGCCCGGCCAGGCCTCCGGATCGCCGAGCGGATCACCGGAGGCCAGGCTCACCCCGCCGACCACCCGGTAGGCGACGGCCGCCTTGCCCGTGGGCGACCACACCACGCTCTTCTCCCGGCGCAGCGCGAAATAGCCGAGCGAGTCCCGCTCGCCGTGCCTCTCCAGCAGGCCCCGCAGCTGCTTCTCGTCGTCCTCGGTGAGCGGGTCCACGGCGCGCCGGGAGCGGAACGCGGCGTAGAACACGGCGAGCACGAGGGCCGTGCTGAGCACGTTGACGGCGACGTTGGCCCAGTTCGGAGGGGCGATCCCGGGGAAGCGGTTCTCGTCGGCGGCCACCGACACCAGGCGCAGGGTGCCGTAGTGCCAGCGCTCCGGGAAGGTCGAACGGACCGCGTCCGGCGCCTGGTTGGTGACCGTCACCAGCAGCCCGGCCAGCAGGCTCGCGGCCAGCCCGCCGCCGACTGCGACCGTCACCGCGAGCCGCGGGTTGGACCGGTCGCCCTTGGCGTAGAACTCCCGGCGGCCCATGAGCAGCGCGCCGACGAACACGGCCGTGAGCGCCAGCGAGACCCAGTTCTGCGCGTACCGCCGGATCTCCGGGAACGCCATGGCGAACGCGAACAGCGCGAGGAAGGCCCCGCTGATCACCAGGTTGAGGATCCAGGCGGCCCGCTTCCTGCGCCGCATGGTGATCGCCAGGAAGGCGGTGAACACGCCCGAGGCGAAGCCGGCCGTCAGCAGATACGGGGTGAAGAAGTCGTCCTGGTTGTGCCGGCGCACGTCCTGGCCGAGCGAGACCCAGACCGCGCTGAGGAAGTTGATGAAGGCGACGGTCCGCAGGTACCAGACGGCGCAGGCGGCGGCCCGCCGGGAGGCCCCGGTGGACCGCCTCCCCTCCTCACCCGGACGTCCCGGTTCGGCCTGCTGCGGAACGGCATTTCGGGCATCTCCCATGGGGCAGGATCATATGGGTGCCGCTAAGGCGAACCGCATCTTTCCGCCGGGAGTTCACGCGAACCGGAACTACTCCTTCTCCTCCTCCGGCTCCTTATCGGCCCCGGGCTTCTCGGGAAGCTCCGCCGCCAACGCCGCCGCGGCCCGCACCAACGGCAGAGCCAACAGCGCACCCGCGCCCTCGCCGACCTTCACCCCCTGCTCCAGCAGCGGCTCCAGGGCCATCCGGTCCAGTGCCTTCGCCTGTCCCGGCTCCCCGCTGTCGTGCCCGGCCAGCCACCAGTCCGGCGCCCGGAACGCGACCCGCTGCGCGACCAGCGCACACGCGGCGGCCACCACCCCGTCGAGGATCACCGGCAGCTTCCGCACCGCGCACTGCAGCAGGAACCCGGTCATCGCCGCGAGGTCCGCCCCGCCCACGGTCGCCAGCAACTGCAACTGGTCCCCGAGCACCGGCCGCGCCCGCCTGAGCGCGTCCCGGATCGCCGCGCACTTGCGCATCCACGCCAGGTCGTCGATCGCGAGTCCGCCCCGCCCGGTCACCACCGACGCGTCGGTCCCGCACAGCGCAGCGATCAGCACCGCGGCGGCCGTGGTGCCGCCCACGCTGATGTCGCCCAGCACCACCAGGTCCGTACCCGAGTCGGCCTCCTCGTCGGCGACCGCGATGCCCGCGCGCAGTGCCGCCTCGGCCTCGTCCAGGGTGAGCGCGTCCTCGATGTCGACACGGCCGCTGCCGCGCCGCACCCGGTGCCGTACGACGTCCTCGGGGAAGGCGTCCGGCGCGCAGTCCAGGGCCATGTCCACGATCCGTACGGGCACGTCCTGCCCCCGCGCGAGCACGGACACCGGGCTCGCGCCCTCCAGCACGGCCCGCACCAGGTGCTCCGCGCTGCCGGCGGGACGCGCCGAGACGCCCAGTTCGGCGACGCCGTGGTCACCGGCGAAGAGGATCACCTTCGGCCGCTCCACGGTCCGTACCGGTACGGCGCTCTGCGCGGCGGCCAGCCACTCGCCCAGCTCGTCGAGGCGGCCCAGCGCCCCGGGCGGCACGATCTGGCGCTCCCGACGGGCCTCGGCGTCACGGCGCACGCCCCCGTCCGGGCGCTCGATCAGATCGGTGAAGTCGTCCAGATTAAGCCTGCTCATTCGCCGAACAGTACCGCCAGAGAACGAACGCTTCCGCGCCACATGGCCACCACACCCCCACAACGTCATTGCACTCAAGATCGGGACCCCATACGTTCCGGTTTGCAGCGGAATGTCGCACAGGGAGTCGCCCATGCCGACCTCGCCCCCGACCACGCCCCGGGTCGCCGAGGCGTTCCACGAGCCGCGCCGCGAGAACTGCCCCTGGTGCGGCGGCGGGAACCTGCGCACGAGGGCGCGGGCCGCCGCCCCGGGGCCGGCCGATCCCGGCACGTTCGTCGTGGACCAGTGCCGCGACTGCGGGCACGCCTTCCAGAACCCGCGGCTCACGGCGGAGGGCCTCGCCCACCACCTGGGCCTCTTCGCCGGCCAACTGGACGACTTCGCCGAGCGGGTCCTCTCCAGCCGGGTGGTGCACCGCCGGCACCGGGCCGCCGCCCGCACGATCCTGCCGCTGGCCGAGCCGGAGAGCTGGCTGGACGTGGGCACGGGCCACGGCCGCTTCCCGCAGACGGCGAAGGAGGTCTTCCCCTACACGTCCTTCGACGGACTGGACCCGACCCCCCGCGTCGAACAGGCCCTCCAGGAGGAGCGCATCGAGGAGGCGCACATCGGAGACCTCACGGATCCCCGGGTCCTGGCCCGCCTGCGCTCCCGCTACGACGTCGTCAGCATGTTCCACCACCTGGGGCACACGCCCGACCCGCGCGCCGAACTCCGCGCGGCCCTGGCCGTCCTGCGGCCCGGCGGCCATCTGCTCCTCGAACTACCCGACCCGCGCAGCGCCTTCGCGGCACTCCTCGGCAACTGGTGGCTCCCCTACGGCCAACCCCGCCATCTGCATCTGCTGCCACAGGCCAACCTGTGCGCGGAGCTGGCGAGCCGGGGCTGCGAGATCCTCATCACGGACCGCCGCGCTCCGCACATCCCGTACGACCTCTCAGCGGCCCTCACCATCGCCCTGACCCGCGTCCCCGCACCGCTCCGCAGAGCAGCGGCCCCTCTCACGGCCACCGCGTCCGCCGTGGACCACGCGCTGGGTCCGCTACTGCGCCGCACTCGCTTCTCGAACGCGTACCGAATCGTGGCCCGCAAGGCGGAACGGTCCACATAGCGGCGGGCAGATCCAACCCCTGGCCGGCACCAGCACCGGGCATCCTTTCAGCCCCGGAGCACCACAGCCTGCCCGGCGACGACCAACAGCACCTGCTCGCACTCCGCCCCGAACGCCGCGTTCAGCCGCCCCAGTTCGTCCCGGTACCGCCGCCCGGACGCGGTCGCCGGCACGATCCCCGACCCCACCTCGTTCGACACGGCCACCACCGTCCGCCGCGTACGGCGCACCGCCTCCGTCAGCTCTCGCACCCGCTCCCGCAGGGACTTCTCACCCCCGCCCGCCCACTCCGCGTCGTCCCACGCCCCCACGGCGTCCATGACATCCGTCAGCCACAGCGACAGACAGTCGATCAGCAGCGGCGGTCCGTCCTCGCCCAGCAGCGGCACCAGGTCCGTCGTCTCCGCCGTACGCCACGACCCCGGCCGCCGCTCCCGGTGCAGAGCCACCCGCGCCGCCCACTCGGTGTCCCCGCCCCGCGTCCCGCCGGTCGCCACGTACAGCACGTCCGGGAAGGACTCCAGCCGCCGCTCGGCCTCCACCGACTTGCCCGAGCGCGCCCCGCCCAGCACCAGCGTCCGGCGCGGCACGTCCGGCACGTCCTCGTACGCGCCGACCGCCAGCGTCGTACCGTCCGGCACCGCCCGCGCCCCGGCCGCCGCCAGCCGGCGCCGCAACTCCGCGCCGGGCGGCACGTCGTGGTCGAGGTGGACCGCCAGGACATCCGTCGTGGGGCCGACCGAGCCGACCGCCCGCAGCCGCGCCAGCGCGTCGGGGCGGTCCACCACGTCCGCGAGGACCATGTCGTACGACTCCGCCGTCGCCTCCTCCAGGCCCGCCGGCGCCCCGCCCGGCGGCAGATACAGCAGCCGCTGCCCGTCCGGCCCGGTCACCGCGTACCCGGTGCCGCCCGCGTCCATCGCCACGGCCCGCACCCGATGCCCCGTCAGCAGCGCCAACTCCCGCCCGTCCGGCACCCGCCCGGGCTGCGGCAGCCCGGCCGGCACCTCGACCGCGGGTCCGTCGTGCGGATGGGACAGCAGTACCTGCCGTACGCCGGTGAGCGAATGCCCGGCCCGTGCCGCCGCGAAGGCCGCGCCCGGGGTGAGGTCGAGGAGCAGCGCCCCGTCCACCAGCACGGCGGTGGCCGCCCGCGCGTCCGGTCCGAGCGCCATCGCACATGCGGCGCACGGGCAGTCGGGGCGGGGCAGCCCAGCAGGGGCACCGGTACCGAGCAGAGTGATGTCCACGGGACCGATTCTCACCTGCCCGCACAGGCACTGCTCACTGCGGCGCCCCGAAGAAGGGGCGCGGGTACGCGGCGCCGCCGGTGGGCGCGGCAGCCCCGACCGGACCCGCGGATGATCCACAGCCTCTAACGGCCGAACCCGCGGACCGCATACTCTTCCAGCAGGTGTTGGATCGAGGGAGGCCCACATGACGGCATGGACGTGGCGGTTCGAGAAGGCCGACGGGACGGAGGTCCAGCCCGCGGTGGAACCGGAGGAGTTCACCACCCAGGGGGATGCCGAGTCCTGGATCGGTGAGCACTGGAAGGCGCTCCTGGAGGGCGGCGCCGACCAGGTGCGGCTGTTCGAGGAGAACACCGAGATCTACGGCCCGATGAGCCTGCACGCCGACGCGGCGTAGCCGGCGCCGTCGGCGTGGCGGGGCACGGCCGCGGTCGTACCTTCGTCACTGCTCGCCCAGCGTCACCTCCACCGTCTTCTCGGCGCCGCCCCGCTGGTAGGTCACCGAGGTCTTCTGGCCAGGCTTGTCCGCCGCCAGCGCCACCGCGAGGGAGGTGACGGCGGAGATCGGCCGGCCGCCCACCTTGGTGATGACGTCGCCCGGGCGCAGTCCCGCCCTGTCCGCCGCACCGCCGGGTCTGACGGTGACCACCGCCACCCCGGCGGGCTGGTAGCGGTCGTCCACGACCGACCGCGCGGTGATGCCGAGCGCGGCCCGGCCGGAGTTGACGACCTTGCCCTTCTGCACGATCTGCCCGGCGATCGTCTGCACCATCGACGCCGGGATGGCGAACCCGATGCCGGGCGCCGCGTTGCCCCCGAGCTGCGGGTCGGCGGCAGCGAGCGTCGGAATGCCGATGACCTGACCGGCGAGATTGACCAGCGCGCCGCCGCTGTTGCCCGGGTTGATGGCGGCCGAGGTCTGCACCATGTTCGCGAGCGTCGCGCCCGTGGCCCCGCCGGGGGCCTCGCTGACGGTGCGTCCGGTCGCCGAGACGATGCCCTGGGTCACGCTGGACGACAGCCCGAGCGGTGAGCCCATGGCCAGCACGATCTGGCCGACCTCCACCTTCTCGGAGTCGCCGAACGCCGCTGCTCGCAGCCCGGTCGGCACCTTGTCCAGCTTGATCACGGCCAGGTCCTGCTCGGGGTAGGAGTACACCAGGCTCGCGGTGAGCGGCTCCTCGCTGTTGGCCGTGGTCACCTTGAAGGTCTTCTCCGAACCGACCACGTGCGCGTTGGTGACGATGTGTCCCTTGCCGTCGTACACCACCCCGGAGCCCAGTTCCTGGCTCGTCTGGATCTGCACGACCGACGGCAGGACGTCCTTGATGACCTTCTGGTACCGGCTCTGCAGATCACCCGCGGCCATCGGGGCGGCGGCCCGCGCGGAGGCCGCGGGGTCCCGCGCGGCGTCGGGAGCGTCCGCCGTACAGCTCGCCACGCAACACACCAGCGTGACCGCGACGGCGGTCCTCCGCAGGGCACGGATCGGGGAAGCTTCCATGCCCCGAGTCTCACCGCGCGCCGATCACCCGGCCCGCGGTGTTGGCCCGAACGGTCTCAGCCCCGTACGCCGCACAGGTGCAGCAGCGCCGCAACCCGGCGGTAGGGGTCCGTGCGCCCGGCCCGCTCCTCGACCGCGAGCAGCGTCTGAAGGTCGTCCGGGATCTCCGCGTCGTCCGCCGCCGTGTCCGTGAAGACCCGCACGCCGTACCAGGCGTGCAGCGGGGCCGCGATCCCGGCGAGCGTGGCGGTGAGGGCGGCCAGCCGGTCGGCCCGTACGTCCAGGCCGAGCCGGTTGTGATAGGCGGCGGTGCCGAAGGCGGCCAGCGCGCCCGCCCAGTTGCCGGACAGGCCCGGGCGCATGGCGAGCGCGTCGCCGTTGCGGACGAGCAGGGAGAGGAGCCCGCCGGGGGCGAGCATCCGGGCCAGGCCCGCGACCAGCGGGTCCGGCTCCTCGACGTACATCAGCACCCCGTGGCACAGCACCACGTCGAAGCTGCCCGGCAGGAAGTGCACCCCGGTGTCCCGGCCGTCGCCCTGCACCAGCCGGACCCGCTCCCGGATGCCGTCCGGCTGCGCGGCCAGCGCCTCACGCGCGGCGGCGATCATCGTCGCGTCCTGCTCGACCCCGGTCACCTGATGGCCGAGCCGGGCCAGCCGCAGCGCCTGCGTGCCCTGGCCCATGCCCACGTCGAGCACCCGCAGCCGCTGCCCGACCGGGAACCGCCCGGCTATCTGCTCGTCCAGCTGCCGCGCCACCAGCTCCTGGCGTACGACATCCCGCAGCTTGCCCAGCTTGTTCAGCCAGGCGTCGGCCGCAGCCCCGGTGAAGGCGTCTGCGCTCAGGGCCGTTCTCCGCGCTTGACCTGCGGCTTCGGCAGCCGGAGCCGGCGCATCTGGAGGGAGCGCATCAGGGCGTAGGCGACCGCGCCACGCGTGTTCTGGTCCGGGAAACGCTCTCCCAGCCGCTTCTTCAGCCGGAAGCCGCTGAACGCCGCGTCCAGCACGATCAGCACGATCACCACCAGCCACAGCAGCAGCGCGATCGACTGGATCGCCGGCACCCGAACCACGCTCAGCACCAGGATCACCACGGCGAGCGGCAGGAAGAACTCCGCCACGTTGAACCGCGAGTCCACCCAGTTGCGGGCGAACTTGCGGACCGGGCCCTTGTCCCGGGCGGGCAGATAGCGCTCGTCACCGGTGGCCAGCGCCTGGCGCTGCCGCTCCAGTGCCTGGCGCCGGTCCTCGCGCTGGCGCTTGGCGGCCTCCTTGCGGTTGGTCGGCGTGTTGGCCACGCTGCGCCGCTGGGACTGGGCCTCACTGCGCTTGGGCGTGGGCCTGCCCTTCGGGGCCTGCGGGTCACGGGACTGCTTGGAGAGGTTCACCTGCGCCTTGTCGGCGGTCGGGGCCTTCTCTTCCTTGGCACGGCTACGGAACACAAAACCCAAGGGTACGGGCTTCACCGGCATGGACCCCAGCCCGGCGGGGAACGATCCGGCAACACCGGACGTCTGTAGGGGGACAGAGGGGACGTTCCGGTGCGGGCGGTGGGGGATCACCTACTCCTCACGCCGGAGCGCTAGCGTCCGCAGTCGTCCTCGGGGATGAGCGCATCCGTCCCCGAACAGTGCGGTAATGGAGTCAGGGCCCGTACTGTGGGTCCTGTCGCAGGATCTGTGAGCTGGAGTCCGTCAGAAGGGGGCGCGCGAAGCCCATGAGCGGTGTCATGAAGCGTATGGGGATGATCTTCCGCGCGAAGGCGAACAAGGCCCTTGACCGGGCCGAGGACCCGCGCGAGACCCTCGATTACTCGTACCAGAAGCAGCTGGAGCTGCTGCAGAAGGTCCGCCGTGGCGTCGCCGACGTGGCGACCAGCCGCAAGCGCCTGGAACTCCAGCTCAACCAGCTGCAGCAGCAGTCGACCAAGCTGGAGGACCAGGGCCGCAAGGCGCTCGCGCTGGGCCGCGAGGACCTGGCCCGCGAGGCGCTGTCCCGGCGCGCCGCGCTCCAGCAGCAGGTCACCGACCTGGAGTCGCAGCACGCCACCCTCCAGGGCGAGGAGGAGAAGCTCACCCTCGCGGCCCAGCGTCTGCAGGCCAAGGTGGACGCCTTCCGGACGAAGAAGGAGACCATCAAGGCCACCTACACCGCCGCTCAGGCGCAGACCCGGATCGGCGAGGCCTTCACCGGCATCTCCGAGGAGATGGGCGACGTCGGCCTGGCCATCCAGCGCGCCGAGGACAAGACCGCCCAGCTCCAGGCCCGGGCCGGCGCCATCGACGAGCTGCTCGCCTCCGGTGCCCTGGACGACCCGACCGGCATGGCCAAGGACGACATCGCCGCCGAGCTGGACCGGATCTCCGGTGGTACGGATGTAGAGCTGGAACTGCAGCGCATGAAGGCCGAGCTGGCCGGGGGCTCCCCGCAGCAGGCCATCGAGGGCGGTACCGGGCAGGGGCAGTCCCAGCAGCAGCCGCAGGACACCCCGCGCTTCGACAAGCAGTAGCCCGGCGCCGGGACCCGAGCCGAGGAGGCCGACGTGATCGTACGGATCATGGGGGAGGGCCAGGTCAAGCTGGACGACTCCCACGTCGTCGAGCTGAACAAGCTGGACGACGAGCTGCTGGCCGAGATGGAGAGCGGCGACGAGGCGGCGTTCCGCCGCACGTTCGCTGCGCTCCTGGACGCCGTGCGCCGGCTCGGGGTTCCGCTCCCCGACGACTCGCTGCAACCGTCCGAGCTCATCCTTCCGGCGCCGGACGCGTCGCTGGAGGAGGTACGGGAGATGCTCAGCGACGACGGGCTGATCCCCGGCTGAGGGCGCCCGAGGGCTTGGGGCGCAGGGCATCTTGCCGGCACCCGTACTGTTCAGGACGTGAGCACTCTCGAACGAGCCCGTTGCCGCGTGAAGGCCCACCCCCTCGCGCTGGACGCGTCCATCGCCGCAGCCGTGCTGGCATGCATGGTCGCCGGCTCCTTCGTGGTGCCCCGCGGAGCGCACGGCGTCACCTGGGGTTTCCGCACCCCCGACCCCCTCAGCCTGCTCCTCATGCTGCTCGCCGCGGCCACGCTGGTCTTCCGCCGCCGCGCCCCCAGGACGGTCCTCGCCGTCACCGGCGCCCTCTCCGTGATCGAGTGCGTCACCGGCGACCCCCGCGCCCCGGTCGCGATGTCCGCCGTGGTCGCCCTGTACACCGTCGCCTCGACCACCGACCGCACCACCACCCTGCGCGTCGGCCTGCTCACCATGACCGTGCTGACGGCCGCCGCCATGCTCGGCGGCCCGCTGCCCTGGTACGCGCAGGAGAACCTCGGCGTCCTCGCCTGGACCGGCATCGGCGCCACCGCCGGGGACGCCGTACGCAGCCGGCGTGCCGTCGTCCAGGCCATCCGGGAGCGGGCGGAGCGAGCCGAACGCACCCGGGAGGAGGAGGCCCGGCGCCGGGTCGCCGAGGAGCGGCTGCGCATCGCCCGCGATCTGCACGACGTCGTCGCCCATCACATCGCCCTCGTGAACGTGCAGGCCGGGGTGGCCGCGCATGTCATGGACAAGCGGCCCGACCAGGCCAAGGAGGCCCTGGCCCACGTCCGCGAGGCCAGCCGCTCGGCACTGGAGGAGCTGCGCGCCACCGTCGGCCTGCTCCGCCAGTCCGGAGATCCGGAGGCCCCCACCGAGCCCGCCGGCGGGCTCGGCCGACTGGAGGAGCTCGCGGACACCTTCCGCAACGCGGGACTGCCGGTGGAGGTGGCCCGCGCCGACCAGGGCGCCGAACTGCCCGCCGCCGTCGACCTGGCCGCCTACCGGATCGTCCAGGAGGCCCTGACCAACGTGCAGAAGCACGCCGGACCGCAGGCCAAGGCCGAGGTCAGCGTCGTACGGGTGGGCACGGACATCGAGGTCACCGTGCTGGACAACGGCGCGGGCGCGGCCGGAGTGCCCGGGGCCGGTGGCGGGCACGGACTGCTGGGCATGCGCGAGCGGGTCACCGCCGTCGGCGGCACCCTCACCACCGGGCCCCGCTACGGCGGCGGCTTCCGCGTCCATGCGATCCTGCCCCTCAAGACCCGCACCGAGACCCGCAGAGATCCGTACTGAGACCCGTACGACGGCCCCCGGGGGAAGCCCGCATGACGATCCGTGTCCTGCTCGCCGACGACCAGGCCCTGCTGCGCAGCGCGTTCCGGGTGCTGGTCGACTCCGAGCCCGACATGGAGGTGGTGGGGGAGGCCTCCGACGGGGCCGAGGCGGTCCGGCTGGCGAAGGAGCAGGGCGCCGACGTCGTCCTCATGGACATCCGGATGCCCGGCACCGACGGACTCGCCGCCACCCGGCTGATCAGCGCCGATCCCTCCCTGGCGGAGGTTCGCGTGGTCATCCTGACCACCTTCGAGGTCGACGACTACGTCATCCAGGCCCTGCGCGCGGGCGCCTCCGGCTTCCTCGGCAAGGGCAGCGAGCCGGAGGAGCTGCTGAACGCCATCCGGGTCGCGGCGGGCGGCGAGGCCCTGTTGTCCCCGGCCGCCACCAAGGGGCTGATCGCCCGGTTCCTCGCCCAGGGCGACGGAGACGACGGGCGCGACCCCGCCCGTTCCGAGCGGCTCGGCGCGCTCACCGGGCGGGAGCGCGAGGTGCTGGTCCAGGTCGCCGGCGGCCACTCGAACGACGAGATCGCCGAACGGCTCGCGGTCAGTCCGCTGACGGTGAAGACGCACGTCAACCGGGCCATGGCCAAGCTGGGCGCGCGCGACCGGGCGCAGCTCGTGGTGATCGCGTACGAGTCGGGGCTGGTGCGTCCGAGGGCGGACTGATCTCCAGCCGGGCGTACTGCGGGTGCGGTAGGGCCCGGATAAGGAAAGGGACTCTGGGCTTACGGTTCGGCCGTCCGGGATGGCTCAGGGTGAGAGGGGCAGTTGCTGCCCACCATCGAAGGTGCTGGAACCGGCCGGAGTCCGACGGCATGCGAAGGGGCCGGGTCTCGTCCGAGACCCGGCCCCTTCGTGCGTGCTAGGGAAGCGCGAGCATCCGCTCCAGCGCCAGCTTCGCGAACGCCTCCGTCTCCTCGTCGACCTCGATCCGGTTGACCAGGTTGCCCTCGGCCAGGGATTCCAGGGCCCAGACCAGGTGGGGCAGGTCGATGCGGTTCATGGTCGAGCAGAAGCAGACCGTCTTGTCGAGGAAGACGATCTCCTTGTTCTCGGGCGCGAAACGGTTCGCCAGGCGGCGGACCAGGTTCAGTTCCGTGCCGATGGCCCACTTCGAGCCGGCCGGGGCCGCCTCCAGGGCCTTGATGATGTACTCGGTGGAGCCGACGTAGTCCGCGGCGGCCACGACCTCGTGCTTGCACTCCGGGTGGACCAGGACGTTCACGCCCGGGATGCGCTCGCGGACGTCGTTGACCGAGTCCAGGCTGAAGCGGCCGTGCACCGAGCAGTGGCCGCGCCACAGGATCATCTTGGCGGCGCGCAGCTCCTCCGCCGTCAGCCCGCCGTTCGGCTTGTGCGGGTTGTAGACCACGCAGTCGTCCAGGGACATGCCCATGTCCCGGACGGCGGTGTTGCGGCCGAGGTGCTGGTCGGGCAGGAACAGCACCTTCTCACCCTGCTCGAAGGCCCAGTCGAGGGCGCGCTTGGCGTTCGACGAGGTGCAGATAGTGCCGCCGTGCTTGCCGGTGAAGGCCTTGATGTCGGCGGAGGAGTTCATGTACGAGACGGGGACGACTTGCTCCGCGATCCCGGCCTCGGTCAGCACGTCCCAGCACTCCGCCACCTGCTCGGCCGTCGCCATGTCGGCCATCGAGCAGCCGGCGGCGAGGTCGGGCAGGACGACCTTCTGGTCGTCGGAGGTGAGGATGTCCGCCGACTCGGCCATGAAGTGCACACCGCAGAAGACGATGTACTCGGCCTCAGGGCGGGCGGCCGCGTCCCGGGCCAGCTTGAAGGAGTCGCCCGTGACGTCGGCGAACTGGATGACCTCGTCGCGCTGGTAGTGGTGGCCGAGCACGAAGACCTTGTCGCCGAGCTTCTCCTTGGCCGCGCGGGCGCGCGCGACCAGGTCCGGGTCGGACGGCGAGGGCAGGTCACCGGGGCACTCGACGCCCCGCTCGCTCTTCGGGTCGGCCTCACGGCCGAGCAGCAGCAGGGCGAGCGGAGTCGGCTGCACGTCGAGTTCCGGGGTCTGGGCGGTGGTCACGACACGCACCCTTTCTACTTTTCGTCTAACTGACGCTATCTATCATAACTGGTTCACGTCAGTTTGACGATGGCCATAACGTCGATGTGACGTGAATCCCGCTCGGGTACCTCCACAGGCCGCTGCCGACCCCGTGGGGCATGTGCGAGCATGAAGACGGAAGTAAAAACGCGACAACGCGATTGCCCGGCCCGGAATGAATCCGCGGAAGCGCCGGTTGCACTCGTCGGCAAGCAGTCTCCGTACAACCCGGGAGAGATGTAGATGTCCGTATCGGACGAGACCACCACCGTCACCGACGGCATCATCCTGACCGACGCCGCCGCGTCCAAGGTCAAGGCGCTGCTCGACCAGGAAGGCCGCGACGATCTCGCGCTGCGTGTCGCCGTCCAGCCCGGCGGCTGCTCCGGCCTGCGCTACCAGCTCTTCTTCGACGAGCGCTCGCTCGACGGTGACGTGATGAAGGACTTCGGCGGGGTCAAGGTCGTCACGGACCGCATGAGCGCTCCGTACCTCGGCGGCGCGACCATCGACTTCGTGGACACGATCGAGAAGCAGGGCTTCACGATCGACAACCCGAACGCGACCGGCTCCTGCGCCTGCGGCGACTCCTTCAGCTGAGAACGGAGTTCCCCGCGCCCCAAGGGGCGCGGGGTCTTCTCATGTGCGGCCACCGCCGCGCGGGCGCGAACCGTCAGGAACCTCCCCGCAGGGCGCCCGGCTTGCCCTGCGGAATACGGCCGCCGTCGATGCCGACGACCGTCCGCCCGTCGAGCGGCGCGGCCAGCCGTACGGTCTTCACGTACTCCTTGGCGATCAGCACACACACCTTGTCCGGCCAAGGGTGCTCGGTGACGCTCACGGTCACCCGCTCGCCGCTCTCCTTCGCCGCCACCGTGTAGTCGGCGCACACCCCGCCGTAGAAGCTCACGGTCAGGACCCGGCCCTCGGCCGTGTAGCCGGTGACCTTCACGGTGTGCGGGCTCGGTGCCGTGCCCGGCCCGCTGGGGGCAGTCGTCGCCGACGCCAGATACCGCGGATCGACCGCCGGGTACGAGACCGTCGAGGCGCCCTGGGCGGCCGGCTCCCGCACCTCGAACAGCCAGGACGGCACCAGCGTCTGCCGCCCGGCGACGGAGTGCGCGGCCAGCCCGAACTCCGCCTTCTCCACGGTGACCGGGTCCGTCCCCGCGTCCGCCCCCCGCTTCGGCACGCCCGTCGACCCGCCGCAGGGCTGCTCCAGCCGGTTCTTCAGCGGCACCGGACTGGCACAGCCGCCGATCCCCATGCGGTGGTCGCCCTTCGGCGCCGCGTTCATCAGCTTCAGTGTCTTCGCGGCACTCAGCACGGGATACGTGTCGCCCTTCACCGGCGCCCCGAGCAACCCGTGCCCGCCGACCAGCGCGCCCTGCTGGTCCACGGTCAGGCCGGTCGTCCAGCCGTACGTCGGCAGCCCGCCGACCACCGGGTCGGCGTTCACGACCCGCTGACTCCCCATGACCTGGCTCGCGTCGATCTTCGCGTCGTCCAGCCCCGCCGCCTTCAGCACCGGCGCGGCCGCCTCGGTCGCCTTGCGCACGCTCACCGGGGCGCCGGTCGGGCCCATCGGGTCATGCGCGCACAGGACGCCCTTCTTGCAGTCGTCGGTGCCCGGCGCGTACCGGCTGAACGTCCAGCTGCCCGGCGCGTCCCGGTTCACCGTCAGGCTCGGACCGGTGCCGTCCTTGCCGCCGACCCGCCAGATCCGGCCCTCGGCCACCGGCGCGCCGTCGATGCCCAGCGCCTTGGCCAGCCGGGTCACCGCGTCCTTGCCGACCTCGCCCTTCGGCACGTACACCGGCGCGGAGCCGGGGCCGGCCGGCAGCTCGCCCTGGGCGACGTACGTGGCGCCGTAGGGGGCCGGTTCGCCCGGGGCGATGCCGCCCGTGCCGCCGAAGCCGTCCAGCGCGAGCGGCGGGGGAGTGGCCCCGGAGCCGGCCGCCCCGGGTCCGCCCGTACGGCCGCCGGTGGCGCCGCTCGCCGCGAGGTAGGCGCCGCCGCCGACCAGCAGCACGGCGGCGGCGACGGAGACGACGACGAGCCGCGACCGCCGCCGGCCGGCCGGCCCGTCCTCCGTGTCGTCGGCGCCCTCCGCCGCGGCGGGCACCGGCTCAGGCTGCCCCGAGTCCTCGAGACCCTCCTGGCTCCCGCCGTTCCCGGCGCTCTCCGCGCCCTCGGCCTGCTCGGAGCCCTCGGGGTGCTCGCGGTTCTCGGGTCGCTCGGTGTTCACCGCATCGCTCCTCGCTGGTCGTATCCCGCATCCCCCGTCTGGGGGACGGCGATGGGACGCGCGAGGGGAGCGTGCGGTTCCCCGCGAAATGCGCCCCGCGTCAGTCGCCGTAGTCCGACATCGCGTCCAGCAGCCGTGCGGACCGCGCCGGCACGGTCACTCCGTGGATCAGCGACGGCGGCACCGGCCGGGGCTCGGCATGCTCGGGGACCGCCCAGTGCGGAGCCATCCGGGCGCAGTCGCCGCGCAGTGCGGCGAGGTCGCCGGGGTCACTCCCGAGGTCGGCGGGAGCGGTGTGGCGGAACTTGAGGTTCGTCATGCCCGCACCGTAGGCCTGCTCCGGGCCGTGAAGAAAGATCTACTATCGGGTAGTTTCGCCAGCTACAGAGTGAGTGGCCGAGCGGGTAGCGTGAACTGTCAACCTTGCCTCCCGCAGGAGATTCCCCGTCGTGCACATCGCAGTCACCGGCTCCATCGCCACCGACCACCTCATGACCTTCCCCGGCCGCTTCGCCGACCAGTTCGTCGCGGACCAACTGCACACGGTTTCGCTCTCCTTCCTCGTCGACAACCTGGACGTGCGCCGGGGCGGCGTCGGCGCCAACATCGCCTTCGGCATGGGCCAGCTGGGCACCCGGCCCATCCTGGTCGGAGCGGCCGGCTCCGACTTCGACGAGTACCGGGCCTGGCTCGACCGGCACGGCGTGGACACCGGCTCGGTCCGGATCTCCGAGACCCTGCACACCGCCCGCTTCGTGTGCACCACCGACGCCGACCACAACCAGATCGGCTCGTTCTACACCGGCGCGATGAGCGAGGCCCGCCTCATCGAGCTGAAGACCGTCGCCGACCGCGTGGGCGGCCTTGACCTGGTCCTCATCGGCGCCGACGACCCGGAGGCGATGCTCCGCCACACGGAGGAGTGCCGCTCCCGCGCGATCCCCTTCGCCGCCGACTTCTCCCAGCAGATCGCCCGGATGGACGGCGACGAGATCCGGGTGCTGCTGGACGGGGCGACGTACCTGTTCTCCAACGAGTACGAGAAGGGCCTCATCGAGTCCAAGACCGGCTGGAGCGACGCCGAGATCCTGGCCAAGGTCGGCCACCGCGTCACCACGCTCGGCTCGCGCGGCGTGCGCATCGAGCGGGTCGGTGAGGACCCGATCGAGGTCGGCTGCCCCGAGGAGGAGCGCAAGGCCGACCCGACGGGCGTCGGCGACGCCTTCCGCGCCGGGTTCCTGTCGGGGCTGGCCTGGGGTGTCTCGCTGGAGCGGGCCGCTCAGGTGGGCTGCATGCTGGCCACGCTCGTCATCGAGACGGTGGGTACGCAGGAGTACCGGCTGCGGCGGGGCCACTTCATGGAGCGGTTCGTGAAGGCGTACGGGGACGAGGCCGGGGAGGAAGTGCGGGCTCATCTGGGCTGAGGCCGGGCGGCCGGTCGGGGGCCGGCGCCCCCGGACCCCTCAGCCGACCCGGCGCACCAAGTACGCCGTACCCCGCTCCGCCGGCTCCTCTCCGACGTACTCCTGCCCCCGCATCTCGCACCACGCCGGGATGTCCAGGCGGGCCGCCTCGTCGTCGGAGAGGACCCGTACGATCCCGCCGACCGGCACCTGACCGAACACCTTCGCCAGTTCGATGACCGGGATCGGGCACCGCTTGCCCAGGGAGTCGACGAGCACTTCCCCGGGACCCTGCTGGGCGGCCGGTGCCGCCGGTGCGCCCAGCTTCTCCCGGACCTCCGCCACCGCCCCCGGCAGCACCCCGAGGAACCGCTCCACGTCGGCCTCCGGCGTGCCCAGCGGCAGGGACACCCGTACGTTCCCCTCGCTCAGCACGCCCATAGCCTTCAGCACATGGCTGGGCGTCAGCGTGCTGCTGGTGCAGGAGGAACCGGAGGAGACGGAGAAGCCCTCCCGGTCCAACTCGTGCAGCAGCGCCTCGCCGTCGACGTAGAGGCAGGAGAAGGTGACGATCCCGGGCAGCCGGCGCTCGGGTTCGCCGACGACCTCCACGTCCGGCACCAGTTGCGGCACCCGTGTCCGGATCCGCTGCGTCAGCTCCCGCAGCCGTACCGCCTCCTGGGCCGCCTCGGCCCGCACCGCCCGCAGGGAGGCCACGGCCGCCACGATCGCCGGGATGTCCTCGAAGCCGGGCGCCCGCCCCGACTCCCGCTCGTCGACGGGCCCTTGCGCGGCGAACCGCACCCCCTTGCGCACGACGAGCAGCCCGACCCCCGAGGGGCCGCCCCACTTGTGCGCGCTGGCCGTGAGCAGCGACCAGTCACCCTCGACCGGCCCCCAGCCCAGCGACTGCGCCGCGTCCACCAGCAGCGGCACCCCGGCGGTCCGGCACACCTCGGCCACCTCGGCGACCGGCTGCACGGTGCCGACCTCATGGTTGGCCGACTGCAGACACGCCAGCGCGGTGTCCGGACGCAGGGCACTCGCATAACCCGACGGCTCCACGGCACCGGCCCGGTTCACCGGCACCTGGGTCGCCGTGCCGCCGTCCGCCTCGAACACCTCCGCCGAATGGAGCACGGAGGAGTGTTCGACGGACGACACGATCAGGTGGCGTCCGACCCGGCGCCGCCCGGCCAACGCCCCCACGACACCCGTGTGTACGGCCCTGGTCCCGGACGACGTGAACACCACCTCGTCCGCCCGGCACCCGACCGCCTCGGCGGCCGCCTCCCGGGCGGCGTCCAGCAGCATCCGGGCCTTGCGCCCTTCCCGGTACAGCCGTGCAGGATCGGCCCACCCCTCATCCAGAGAGGCCAACAACGCCTGACGGGCCACGGGATGGAGGGGAGCGGCGGAAGCAGCATCAAAGTAGGCCATACGGCAACGCTAAACCGCCGGTCGGGGCAGCGTCCCGAAGGGGCGCGCGGCGGTGACATCAGCGGCTCCGCCGCGGGGCGCGACCAGCCACAACGCACCCGCAGCCGCCAATTAAGCGAACCACCCACTCCAGTAGGCACCCCTCCCCGCGAACCCCAGGAGGGCGTCGGCTAGGGTTTGGTCCGCATAAACATCCAAACCCCTGCCCGACGCAGGGCGGCGACCGACCAGCGAGAAGAAGGCCGCAGCCGACCGCGCGGGCGAGACTCTCGGGAAGGCGCTACGTGAGTCCCAACGGCTCCGACCGCTCGCCGCGGCGCCCGATGCGGCGGAAGCTGCTGCAGGCACTGACCGCGGGCCTGGTCCTGGCGACCGCAACCGGTTGCACATACAAGGACTTCCCCCGCCTTGGCATGCCCAGCCCGACCACGGAAGAGGCTCCGCGGATCCTCTCCCTGTGGCAGGGCTCCTGGGCTGCCGCGCTCGCCGTCGGCGTGCTGGTGTGGGGCCTGATCCTGTGGAGCGCCATGTTCCACCGGCGCAGCCGCACCAAGGTCGAGGTACCTCCGCAGACCCGGTACAACATGCCGATCGAGGCCCTGTACACGGTGGTCCCGATCATCATCATCTCGGTGCTCTTCTACTTCACGGCCCGGGACGAGTCGAAGCTCCTCGACATCTCCAAGAAGCCCGACGTCACGGTCAACGTGGTCGGCTTCCAGTGGAGCTGGGGCTTCAACTACGTCGAGAATGTCCCCGGTGTCTCCGGCGACGCCAAGACCGACAAGAACCTGGACGCCATTCCGGACCGGTTCAAGAAGGACTTCCCGGCGAACGCCGGCGGTGTCTACGACGTCGGTACCCCCGGCACGCGGAACCCGCAGACCGGCAACCCCGGCCCGACCCTCTGGCTCCCCGAGGGCAAGACGGTCCGCTTCGTCCTGACCTCTCGTGACGTCATCCACTCCTTCTGGGTGGTGCCGTTCCTGATGAAGCAGGACGTCATCCCGGGTCACACCAACGCCTTCCAGGTGGTTCCGAACCACGAAGGCACCTTCCTCGGCAAGTGCGCCGAGCTCTGCGGCGTCGACCACTCGCGGATGCTGTTCAACGTGAAGGTCGTATCCCCGGCGGCGTACCAGAAGCACCTCCAGGACCTCGCCAAGAAGGGGCAGACCGGTTACATTCCCGCCGGCATCGCGCAGACGAGCCACGAGAAGAACCGGGAGACGAACAACCTGTGAGCATCCTCAACGAACCCCAGGGTGCCGCGGCAGCTGAAGGCGCCTACGCGGACGAGCTGCCGGTCAGGCGCAAGCAGCCCGGCAATCTCGTGGTGAAGTGGCTGACGACCACCGACCACAAGACCATCGGGACGATGTACCTCGCGACGTCGTTCGCGTTCTTCCTGATCGGTGGCGTGATGGCGCTGCTCATGCGCGCCGAGCTGGCCCGTCCGGGCCTGCAGATCATGTCGAACGAGCAGTTCAACCAGGCGTTCACGATGCACGGCACGATCATGCTGCTGATGTTCGCGACGCCGCTGTTCGCCGGTTTCGCGAACTGGATCATGCCGCTGCAGATCGGCGCGCCCGACGTGGCGTTCCCGCGGCTGAACATGTTCGCCTACTGGCTGTACCTGTTCGGCTCGCTGATCGCGGTGGGCGGCTTCCTCACCCCGGAGGGCGCGGCCGACTTCGGCTGGTTCGCCTACTCGCCGCTGTCGGACGCGGTCCGCAGCCCGGGTGTCGGCGCCGACATGTGGATCATGGGTCTGGCCATGTCCGGCTTCGGCACGATCCTCGGCTCGGTCAACTTCATCACCACGATCATCTGCATGCGCGCGCCGGGCATGACCATGTTCCGCATGCCGATCTTCGTGTGGAACGTCCTGCTGACCGGTGTCCTGGTCCTGCTGGCCTTCCCGGTCCTCGCGGCCGCGCTGTTCGCCCTGGAGGCGGACCGCAAGTTCGGCGCCCATGTGTTCGACGCCGCGAACGGCGGAGCCTTGCTATGGCAACACCTCTTCTGGTTCTTCGGACATCCAGAGGTGTACATCATCGCGCTGCCGTTCTTCGGAATCATCTCCGAAGTGATCCCGGTGTTCTCCCGTAAGCCGATGTTCGGCTACATGGGCCTGATCGCCGCGACCATCGCGATCGCCGGTCTGTCCGTGACCGTGTGGGCCCACCACATGTACGTCACCGGTGGTGTGCTGCTGCCGTTCTTCTCCTTCATGACGTTCCTGATCGCCGTGCCGACCGGTGTGAAGTTCTTCAACTGGATCGGCACGATGTGGAAGGGCTCGCTGTCCTTCGAGACGCCGATGCTCTGGGCGACCGGCTTCCTGATCACCTTCACGTTCGGTGGTCTGACCGGTGTCATCCTGGCCTCGCCGCCCATGGACTTCCACGTCTCCGACTCGTACTTCGTGGTGGCCCACTTCCACTACGTCGTCTTCGGCACGGTCGTCTTCGCCATGTTCTCCGGCTTCCACTTCTGGTGGCCGAAGTGGACCGGCAAGATGCTGGACGAGCGCCTCGGCAAGATCACCTTCTGGACGCTGTTCATCGGCTTCCACGGCACCTTCCTGGTCCAGCACTGGCTGGGTGCCGAGGGCATGCCGCGTCGTTACGCCGACTATCTGGCGGCCGACGGCTTCACCGCCCTGAACACGGTCTCCACGATCAGCTCCTTCCTGCTCGGCCTGTCGATCCTGCCGTTCCTCTACAACGTCTGGAAGACGGCCAAGTACGGCAAGCCGGTCGGCGTGGACGACCCGTGGGGTTACGGCCGTTCGCTGGAGTGGGCGACGTCCTGCCCGCCGCCGAGGCACAACTTCCTCACCCTGCCGCGGATCCGCAGCGAATCCCCGGCGTTCGACCTGCACCACCCTGAGATCGCCGCGCTCGAGCAGCTTGCGCACAGCGGTCACCCCACCGCCATCGCGGGCAGCAAGGAGGCCGGCAAGTGAGGATCCAGGGTCGGATGTTCATCTGGCTGAGCGTCTTCATCCTGATCATGGCCATCGTGTATGGCGTGTGGTCGAAGGAGCCGGCCGGTACTACCGCACTGTTCCTGGCCTTCGGCCTGAGCGTCATGATCGGCTTCTACCTGGGCTTCACCGCCCGGCGGGTCGACGCGGGCGCCCAGGACGACAAGGAGGCCGACGTCGCGGACGACGCGGGCGAGCTGGGCTTCTTCAGCCCGCACAGCTGGCAGCCGCTTCTGCTGGGCTTCGGCGGTGCGATCGCCTTCCTCAGCATCGCGGTCGGCTGGTGGCTGATCTACTTCTCCGCCCCGTTCATCGTGGTCGGTTTGTTCGGCTGGGTGTTCGAGTACTACCACGGTGAGAGCCGCACCCAGTAGCACTCGCGCGCAGGCAACCGGAAGCCCGGACGCTCCCTCAGGAGGGTCCGGGCTTCCGCTTTTTCCACAGGCCACGCCGGTGCGGTCGTTCCTTTGCCGTAGTGTCGATCCCCCGTACGGCCTACTCGCCGCGCCAATGGGGTCAGCGCCTCATAACGTGATCGTATGAACCACACTCCGCGGACCCGCACCGTCGTCAGCTGCGCTCTGCTGGTGACCGCGCTCGGCGCGGGCGTCACCGCCTGCGGTTCGGACGGCAACCCCCTGTCGGCCAAGCCGTACGACGCGGCGGACCTGATCGACTTCAACGGCCCCACCGAGCCGGGGAAGCAGGCCGACCCGGACAAGCCCCTGGAGATCACCGCCAGCGGTGAC
Source organism: Streptomyces sp. NPDC031426 (assembly GCF_055581585.1). Lineage (NCBI taxonomy): Bacteria > Bacillati > Actinomycetota > Actinomycetes > Kitasatosporales > Streptomycetaceae > Streptomyces > Streptomyces sp. NPDC031426. The sequence continues at coordinate 46,552 of NZ_JBVIJE010000004.1, read as the reverse complement.
GACCGCATCACCGACGTCACCGCCCAGGACTCCGCAGGACGCTATGTGGCCGGCGAACTCTCCGCCGACGGCAGCAGATGGCACAGCACCGCCCCGCTGGCCGCCCACACCCACTACACGGTCACCGTGAGCACCGAGGACGGCGACGGCGCGCCCGGCCGGAAGGTCTTCTCGTTCGACACCAGCAAGCCCACCAGCAGGAAGCGCCTGACCGTCACCTTCGGGCCGAAGTCGGGCCAGTACGGCGTCGGACAGCCCATCACCGCCCAACTCGACCAGGAGGTCAAGGACAAGGCGCAGCGCGCCATCGTGGAGCGCGCCCTCCGGGTGGACTCCGTACCGGCCGTGCAGGGCTCCTGGTACTGGGTGAGCGACAAGGAACTCCACTACCGGCCCGAGGAGTACTGGCCCACCCACGCCACCATCACGGTGCACAGCAACCTGGAGGGCATCAGGATCAGCGACCGGCTGTGGGGCGGCCCGGCCAAGCCGGTGAAGCTCACCATCGGCGACCGGATCGAGGCCGTCACCGACGCCGCGACGCACCAGCTGACGTTCTACAAGAACGGCCAGGACATCAAGCGGATCCCCGTCACCACCGGCAAACCCGGCTTCGGCACCCGCAACGGCATCAAGGTCGTCCTGGAGAAGGCGTACGTCGTCCGCATGCGCGGCACCACGATCGGCATCGCCGCGGGCAGCTCCGACTCCTACGACCTGTCGGTCTACTACGCCACCCGGGTGACCTGGTCCGGCGAATACGTGCACGCCGCGCCCTGGTCCGTGGGCTCACAGGGCTACGCGAACGTCAGCCACGGCTGCACGGGCATGAGCACCGGCAACGCCGAGTGGTTCTTCGACAACATCCACCAGGGCGACATCGTCAAGGTCGTCAACGCCAACGGCCACCAGATGGAGGACTTCGGCAACGGCTTCGGCGACTGGAACGTCGACTGGAACAAGTGGCGCAAGGGCAGCGCCCTGGTCAACGGCAAGCCGGACGGCCCGTCCGACGCGGACACGGTGAGACTGCAGCCGACGGCCTTCTGAGGGCCCCGCAAGGGGCGCGGGGCATCCGCCGTGCGTAGCCCTGCGCCCCGAGTTCTCAGGCGCTCAGCAACCGCTTCCGACGCAGCAGGGAAGCCAAGGCAGAGGCGAACTCCACCGGATCCACCGGCAAGGTGACCGCCGCATCCGCCCGGCTCCACGTCGCCAGCCACGCATCCTGCGGCCGCCCCATCAGCAGCAGCACCGGCGGGCAGTTGAACACCTCGTCCTTGATCTGCCGGCAGACCCCCATACCCCCCATCGGCACGGCCTCACCGTCGAGCACACAGACGTCGATGCCGCCCTTGCCCAACTCGCGGATGACCGCCTCCGGGGTGGCACACTCCACGAACTCGACCAAGGGAACATCAGGAGCCGGCCGACGCCCGGCGGCCAGCCGTACTTGCTCGCGGGTGTTGGAGTCGTCGCTGTAGACCAGCACCGTGGCGGTCGGCTGCATTGTTCCTCCGGGACGTCAGCGTCGTACGGACGGGACGGACAGGGCCGTTCGGGGCGGAGCTTACTCCCGTCGAAGTCCCCATGAACACCACGTCAACACCGGTTCGGCGGGGAGCAACACTCCGAACGGCACCCCCCGGAGTGAGGGCGGGATAAGCGACCGACATAATGTCGGTCGTGGCGACAGCAACGACAGTAGAAACCGGGCACGCGCACCCGTCGGTCAACCGGCCGAACCTCACCAGCGTCGGAACCATCATCTGGCTGAGTTCCGAGCTGATGTTCTTCGCGGCCCTCTTCGCGATGTACTTCACCCTGCGATCGGTGACGGGTCCGGCGCACTGGAAGCACATGGCCGACGCGCTCAATGTGCCCTTCTCCGCGACGAACACCACGATCCTGGTGCTCTCCTCGCTCACCTGCCAGCTCGGCGTGTTCGCGGCCGAGCGCGGTGACGTGAAGAAGCTCCGCGGGTGGTTCATCCTCACCTTCATCATGGGTGCGATCTTCATCGGCGGTCAGATCTACGAGTACACGAGCCTGGTGAGGGACGAGGGCATCTCGCTCTCCTCCGACCCGTACGGCTCGGTGTTCTACCTGACCACCGGCTTCCACGGCCTGCACGTGACGGGCGGTCTGATCGCCTTCCTGCTGGTCCTCGGCCGCACCTACATGGCCAAGAGGTTCACCCACGAGCAGGCGACCGCCGCCATCGTCGTGTCCTACTACTGGCACTTCGTCGATGTGGTCTGGATCGGCCTTTTCGCCACGATCTACCTGATCAAGTAGCCGGGACCGGCTCCCGCACATCCAGAAGCACCGACGCAGAAGATCCTGACACCGGGGTAATCCGTGAAAAAGCTCTCCGCACGACGACGCCATCCGCTGGCGGCGGTCGTCGTCCTACTCCTCGCGCTGGCGGCCACTGGGGGGCTGTACGCCGCGTTCGCGCCCGCGGGCAAGGCGCAGGCCGACGATTCCGCCCAGTCCCTGACCATCAAGGAGGGCAAGAAGCTCTACGAGGTCGGCTGCGCCAGCTGCCACGGCACCGGTGGCCAGGGCTCCTCCGACGGGCCGAGCCTGGTCGGCGTGGGTGCCGCGGCCGTGGACTTCCAGGTCGGCACCGGCCGTATGCCGGCCGCCACCTCGCAGGGCGCCCAGGTCCCGCGCAAGAAGGTCGTCTACAACCAGACGCAGATCGACCAGCTCGCCGCGTACATCGCCTCGCTGGGCGCCGGCCCGAACGTGCCCACCAAGGACCAGTACGGCCCTGACGGTGCCGACATCGCCAAGGGTGGCGAGCTGTTCCGCACCAACTGCGCGCAGTGCCACAACTTCACCGGCAAGGGCGGTGCCCTGACCAAGGGCAAGTTCGCGCCCACGCTGGAGGGTGTCGACCCGAAGCACATCTACGAGGCCATGCAGACCGGCCCGCAGAACATGCCGTCCTTCCCCGACACCACGCTGTCCTCGAAGAACAAGAAGGACATCATCGCGTACCTGCACGCGGTCGACAGCAGCGAGACGACGAACCCCGGCGGTCTGGAGCTGGGCGGCCTCGGGCCGGTCAGTGAGGGTCTGTTCGCCTGGATCTTCGGTCTCGGCGCACTGATCGCAGTCGCCGTCTGGGTCGCCGCTCGGACCGCAAAGGCCAAGAAGTCATGAGTAGCCAAGACATTCCAGAAGAGAACCTGCCCGCTGAGCAGGGCGAAGAGCACCGCGCGGTAGCGGTCGCGGACGAGGAGAACCCGTTCGCCGACCCGGGGCTGCCGCCTCACGAGCACCGCATCCAGGACATCGACGAGCGGGCCGCCAAGCGGTCCGAGCGCTCGGTCGCCCTGCTGTTCACGGTGTCGATGCTGGCCACCGTCGGCTTCATCGTCTCGTATGTGACGATCCCGCACGACAAGAACATCTTCGTCTTCCCGATCGGGCACGTCAGCGCGCTGAACTTCGCGCTGGGCCTGACCCTCGGTGCGTCGCTGTTCTGCATCGGCGCGGGCGCGGTCCACTGGGCCCGCACGCTGATGTCCGACGTGGAGGTCGCCGACGATCGGCACGCCATCGAGGCCCCGGCCGACGTCCGCGCGAAGGTCCACGCGGACTTCCGGCAGGGCGCCAAGGAATCGGCGCTCGGCCGCCGCAGGCTGCTCCGCAACACGATGTTCGGCGCGCTGGCCCTGTTCCCGCTCTCCGGCGTCATGCTGCTGCGCGACCTCGGTCCGCTGCCCGGCACCTCGCTGCGGCACACCCTGTGGGCCAAGGGCAAGCGCCTGATCAACATGAACACGGGCCAGCCGCTGCGCCCCGAGGACGTCGCCGTCGGCTCCCTCACCTTCGCCAAGCCCGACGGGCTGGAGGAGACGGACGAGGAGTTCCAGACGGAGATCGCCAAGGCCGCGCTGATGATCGTCCGGCTGCAGCCCGGCAACATCAAGGACAAGCGCGAGCTCGACTGGTCGCACGAGGGCATCGTCGCGTTCTCCAAGATCTGCACCCACGTCGGCTGCCCGATCTCGCTGTACGAGCAGCAGACGCACCACGTGCTGTGCCCGTGCCACCAGTCCACCTTCGACCTCTCCGACGGTGCCCGAGTGATCTTCGGCCCCGCCGGCCACGCCCTGCCGCAGCTGCGCATCGGTGTGGACAGTGAGGGTTACCTCCAGGCGCTCGGCGACTTCGAGGAGCCCGTCGGTCCTGCATTCTGGGAGCGCGGATGAGTACTGCAGCGAACGAGACGCCCCGCTCTCGCGGGAAGGCACCGGCCGGCGAGCGTGTCGCCGACTGGGCCGACGGCCGGCTCGGGATCTACTCCCTGGCCAAGGCCAACATGCGCAAGATCTTCCCCGACCACTGGTCGTTCATGTTGGGCGAAGTGTGCCTGTACAGCTTCATCATCATCATCCTCACGGGTGTGTATCTGACGCTGTTCTTCCACCCGTCGATGAACGAGGTGGAGTACCACGGCAGCTATGTCCCGCTGCAGGGACAGCTGATGTCCGAGGCCTTCAACTCGACCCTGCACATCTCCTTCGACGTGCGCGGTGGTCTGCTCATCCGGCAGATCCACCACTGGGCCGCGCTGATCTTCCTCGCCGGCATGTTCGTGCACATGATGCGCGTGTTCTTCACCGGCGCGTTCCGCAAGCCGCGTGAGATCAACTGGCTGTTCGGCTTCCTGCTGTTCGTCCTGGGCATGTTCACCGGCTTCACCGGTTACTCGCTCCCGGACGACCTGCTCTCCGGCACCGGTGTCCGCTTCATGGAGGGCGCGGTCCTGTCCGTGCCGATCGTCGGCACGTACCTGTCGTTCTTCCTCTTCGGCGGTCAGTTCCCCGGTCACGACTTCGTCGCCCGGTTCTACTCGATCCACATCCTGCTGCTGCCGGGCATCATGCTCGGCCTGGTGGTGGGCCACCTGATCCTGGTCTTCTACCACAAGCACACGCAGTTCGCGGGTCCCGGGAAGTCCGAGAAGAACGTCGTCGGCATGCCGCTGCTGCCGGTGTACATGGCCAAGGCCGGAGGCTTCTTCTTCCTGGTCTTCGGTGTCATCGCGGCCATCGCCGCGGTCGCCCAGATCAACCCGATCTGGGCCATGGGCCCCTACCGTCCGGACCAGGTGTCCACCGGCGCCCAGCCCGACTGGTACATGGGCTTCTCCGAGGGCCTGATCCGCTTCATGCCGGGCTGGGAGATCAACTTCTGGGGTCACACGCTCGTCCTGGGCGTGTTCATCCCGCTGATGATCTTCCCGCTGGTCCTCGTGGCGATCGCCGTCTACCCGTTCATCGAGTCCTGGGTCACCGGCGACAAGCGCGAGCACCACATCCTGGACCGCCCGCGCAACGCCCCGACGCGCACCGGTCTCGGTGTCGCCTGGATGACGCTGTACCTGACGCTGCTGGTCGGCGGCGGCAACGACCTGTGGGCCACGCACTTCCACCTGTCGATCAACGCCGTGACCTGGTTCGTCCGGATCGCCTTCTTCGTCGGCCCGGTCTTCGCGTTCCTCGTCACCAAGCGGATCTGCCTGGGTCTGCAGCGCCGCGACCGCGACAAGGTGCTGCACGGTCGCGAGACCGGCATCATCAAGCGGCTGCCGCACGGTGAGTTCATCGAGGTGCACGAGCCGCTCAGCCAGGAGCAGCTGCACACCCTCACGGCCCACCACCAGTACGAGCCGGCCGAGATCGGCCCGACGGTCGACGAGAACGGTGTCGAGCGCAAGGTGCCGGCCTCGGAGAAGCTCCGGGTGCGGCTGTCCAGCGCCTACTACGGCGAGGACAACCAGATCCCGAAGCCGACCGTCGATGAGTACAAGGAGATCACGAGCGGCCACGGCCACCACTGATCCCCGCGTCGCCACGCCACGCTGAAGGGCCCCGTCCGGCTTACGGACGGGGCCCTTCGCCGTGCCCGGGGGTGGATAGGCTGGGCTCACACTGTTCTTACGACACCAGGAGCGGCTGATGAGCGCTGTGACCCCCGCTGGAGGCGACACCGCGGCGGGCCGTTCCTGGCCCGAGGTACTGAACGCCCTGCTGGAGGGCCGGGACCAGAGCGCGGACGCCACGGCATGGGCGATGGACCGGATCATGCGCGGGGAGGCGACGGACGCGCAGATCGCGGGATTCGCCGTGGCCCTGCGCGCCAAGGGCGAGACGGTGGAGGAGATCACCGGGCTCGTCCGCGCGATGTACGCGCACGCGAACGTCATCGAGGTGCCGGGGGAGACCGTCGACATCGTCGGCACCGGTGGTGACGGTGCCAAGACGGTGAACATCTCCACGATGTCCTCGATCGTCGTCGCCGGCACCGGCGCGAAGGTCGTCAAGCACGGCAACCGTGCCGCGTCCTCGGCGTCGGGCGCGTCGGACGTGCTGGAGAAGCTGGGCGTCAATCTGAACCTCCCGCTGGAACGGGTCTCGCAGGTCGCGGAGGAGGCCGGGATCACGTTCTGCTTCGCGGTGAAGTTCCACCCGGCGCTGCGCCATGTGGCCGCCGCCCGTGGCCAGTTGGGCATCCGTACGACCTTCAATGTCCTCGGTCCGCTGACCAACCCGGCGAAGGTCCGCGCCCAGGCCGTCGGCGTGGCGGATCTGCGGATGGCCCCGATCGTGGCCGGTGTCCTCGCCGAGCGCGGCAACTCCTCCCTGGTCTTCCGCGGCGACGACGGCCTGGACGAGCTGACCACGACCGCCACCTCGCGGGTGTGGGTCGTCCGGGACGGCAAGGTCACCGAGGAGACCTTCGACCCGAGGGACGTCGGCATCGACCTCGTCCCCGTGGAGGCCCTGCGCGGCGCGGACGCGTCGTACAACGCGGAGGTCGCCCGCCGTCTGCTCGACGGTGAGACAGGGGCCGTGCGGGACGCGGTGCTGCTGAACTCCGCGGCGGCCCTCGTGGCCCTGCACCCGACGGACGCCCCGCTCGCCGACCAGCTGCGGGCCGGCATGGCCAAGGCGGCGGAGTCGATCGACTCGGGCGCGGCGAAGCGGACGCTGGAGCGGTGGGTGGCGGCGAGCAACGCCTAGCGGTCACCGACGGTCGTCCCGCGATCCGGACTCGGGTTGCGGGACGACGATCATTTCCCGTACGTTCCTGTACCAGGTCATGAGTGACAGCCATTCGGCCCCGGCCGGCTGTCCGGCAACCCTCCGTCCGTGGCGGGGTGCCCCGGGTGAGGACCAGGCCGTAGGCAGCGAGGTCTACGGCAAGCGCGGACCCCTCGCGCGCTGCTGAGCGCGGGACCAGGGGTCCTGGTCATCGAGGGAGCCTTCCGTGAGCAAGCGAATGCGATAGGGCCGCCGAGCCCCGCCTCCGCATCCCCTTTTCTCTTCTTCCCGTACGTCGTCTTCGGCGTACGTTCTCACGGGAGTTCCCCATGTCCGTCTTCACCGCTGCCGCCGACCAGTCCGTTTGTTCCCCGCTGCCCGTTCTGGGCCGGGATGTCACCGTCCCGCTCGTCACCGGCGGCGAGGTCACCTACGCGGCCCTCGACTACGCGGCCAGCGCCCCCGCCCTCCAGCGCGTCTGGGACGACGTGGCCGCCTACGCGCCGTACTACGGCAGCGTCCACCGGGGCGCCGGCTATCTCTCCCAGCTCTCCACCGACCTGTTCGAGAACGCCCGCAGGACGGTCGCCGGGTTCCTGGACTGCCGCCCCGACGACCAGCTGGTCTTCACCCGCTCCACCACCGACTCCCTGAACCTCCTGGCCCGCGCCCTCCCGGCCGACTGCCAGGTCTTCGTCTTCGAGACCGAGCACCACGCCTCCCTGCTGCCCTGGCAGGACGCCCAGGTCAGCTACCTCGACGCCCCGCGCACCCCGCAGCAGGCCGTCACGACCCTGGAGCGCGCCCTCGCCGGCCGCGACCCGCACGGCCCGGCCCTGGTCTGCGTCACCGGCGCCTCGAACGTCACCGGCGAGCTGTGGCCCGTACGGGAGCTGGCGGCAGCCGCCCACGCGCACGGCGCCCGGATCGTCCTGGACGCCGCCCAGCTGGCCCCGCACCACCCCGTGTCCGTCCGGGACCTGGACGTCGACTGGGTCGCCTTCTCGGGCCACAAGCTGTACGCCCCCTTCGGCTCCGGTGTCCTGGCCGGCCGCGCCGACTGGCTGCGCGCGGCCGAGCCCTACCTCGCGGGCGGGGGCGCCAGCCGCAAGGTGGCCCGGCGCCGGGACGGCGGCGTGGACGTGGAGTGGCACGAGAGTGCCGCCCGGCACGAAGCGGGGTCACCCAATGTGATCGGTGCCTACTCCATCGCGTCGGCCTGCAAGGCGCTCACCGAGGCCGGCTGGGACGGCCTGGTCGCGCGCGAGCAGCACCTGATCGCCAGGGTCCGTGCGGGCCTGGCCGAGGTCCCGCAGGTGAAGGTGCTGTCCCTGTTCGGCGACGACGCCCCGCGCGTCGGCGTGATCTCCTTCGTCGTCGAGGGCTGGAACAGCTCCCACTTCGCCGCGGCCCTGTCCGCCGAGTACGGCATCGGCGTCCGCGACGGCCTGTTCTGCGCCCACCCCCTGGTCCGCACCCTTCTCGGCAGCGACCCCCAGACCCAGGGCGAGTGCGGCGCCCCCGAGGCCGCGCCGGGCGAGAAGTCACTCAACGCCATCCGCGTGAGCTTCGGCGCGGGCACCCCCGACGAGCACGTCGACCGCTTCGTCACGGCGGTCCGGGAACTCGTGACCGAGGGCGCGAAGTGGACGTACCGGACCGAGGACGGCCGCTGCGTACCGGCGGTGTGATCAGCGGCTGAGCGGCCCAGCCCCTAGTTGTCCAGGCCGATCGAGAACGCCGCTTCCAGGTCGTGCGTCGAGTAGGTGCGGAACGCCACATGCGTGTCCGTGCCCTCGACGCCGGGGATCTTGCTGATCCGGCCGGGGATGACATCGGCGAGATCATCGTGCTGCCGCACCCGGACCATCGCGATCAAGTCGTACGTGCCGGTGACGGAGAAGACCTCGCTCACCGACTCCAGCGAAGCGATCTGCTCCGCGATCTCGGGGATCCGGTCCACGCTGGTCTTGATGAGGACGATCGCGGTGATCACGGCTGGTTCTCTCCCTCGGGTGCCGGAGCTGGGGCGCACTTCACTCTAGCCGCCCGCCCGTCTCCCACCACCGCCCTTCCCAGGCCGCCCTTCGGGCCCTTCCTTCTTCCGTAACGCACCCACGCGTAGCCGAAGCCCAGACCGAAGCCCACGAGGTGGGCCAGATACGCCACCCCGGGCCCGCCCGAGCTCTGCTCCGCCGCCGCCCACTGCAGCGCCGCCCAGAACGGCAGCACGATCCACGCGGGAAACCGCAGTGGCAGGAAGAACAGAAAAGGCAGAAGACTGGTCACACGGGCGCGCGGGAACAGGTAGAGGAACGCTCCGAGGACCGCCGAGATCGCTCCGGACGCGCCCACCAGCGACTGCTCGGAGGTGGCGTTGGCGGCCGCGTAGCCGAGCAGGGCGAGATAGCCGCAGCCGACGTAGAAGAGGGTGAACGCGACCCGGCCCATCCGTTCCTCGGTCATCGCGCCGAAGACGAAGAGGAAGAGCATGTTGCCGAGCAGATGCACCCAGCTGCCGTGCACGAACAGGGCCGTGGCGGGGGTCAGGGCCTCGCGCACCGGTCTGGCGAACAGATCGGCCGGCACCACGCCCCAGCTCCGGAAGTACGCCCGCTGTGCGGCGAGCAGCCCGTCCCCGGAGCCGTACGCCGGGGTGAGCCCCGAGGCCGGGCCCAGGACGAAGAGCAGACAGCACAGGGCGATGAGGCCGTACGTCATGGGTGCTGATGTGCTCCGGACCGCTCTGAAGGCCCTGCCTGCCGCCGTGCTCCACGCGCTGATCATGAATACAGAGCATGACGTAACGGGACGCACGCTGACAGACCGCCTCGCCGCCTTGGACAGACCAGCGGCGGGTTGCCGCCAGGCCGTAGGGTTACGGCCACACGCGTCGGCCGGCGGCGCGGTGAGCGACTACGAGAAGGAAGCGGACAGCCACGATGACGGTTCCCCTGCCGACCGCCACCACCCGATGGCGCTGCACCCTGTGCGGCAACCTCACCCGGTTCGACGTGACGCGTTCCTCGAAGGTCGTCGAGTACGTCCACCTCGATCTGGCCGGCGAGCCGACCGTGGAGGAGCGCGAGGTGGTCAGTGAGACCATCGAGTCGGTGCGGTGCCGCTGGTGCAACGCGGTGGACCAGGTGGAACTCGTGGACAGGCCGGGTGCCGGCTCCTGAGCGGAGCGGCCCCCGAAGAAGTCGAAGTAGTGGGGTGTGACGGATGGTGGAGACCGCAGGCGGGGGGCCGGACGACGGCACCGCTGAGGTGCTTGACCGTCCGCTGCCCGACGGTGTGCGCCGCCGGGTCGTCCAGATCGTCTCGGAGGGCTTCGGCGGGCTGACCATGTCCGAACTGCCCGCCCAGCTGAGGCAGTACGCCCGGTTCGCCCCCAATCGCCGGGCCAAGTTCGCCGGAAACGCGATGGCGGCGGCGCTGGAGACCGATGCGCTGTTCCGGCAGCGGATCGGGGAGAAGTTCAGAGAGGCGCAGCCGGAACTCGCCGGCGCCCTCGACTCCGGCTCGCCGCTCCCGGCCGCGGACCCGCTCGACGTGGCGGCCGCGGCCTACGTACTGCGCCCGGCGGGCTGGGTGAAGTTGGTCACCGCGGCCGGCGAGGAGGTCCAGCGCGCGGACGCCGAGCGCGCCGACGAGGAGAACCGGGTCGAGCTGGAGCGGCTGCGCGCCGAGCTGGCCCATGCCCGCGAGCACACCCGCGCCGAGACCGAACGGCTGCGTACGGAGCTGGAGTCGGCGAAGAGGGAAGCGGAATCGCTTCACCGCAAGCTCCGGGCCGCCCTCAGCGACGTCAAGCGGGGCGAGGCCGCCCTGCGCAAGGCCCAGGGCGAGATGGACGCCCTGCGCGCCGAGGCGCACCTGCAGATCTCGGCCGCCGAGAGCGAGTCCCGTCGGCTCAAGGCCCGCCTCGGCGAGGCCGATGCCGCGCTGGAGGCCACCCGCCGCGCCGCCCGCGAGGGCCGCAGCGTGGAGGACATGCGGGTACGGCTGCTGCTGGACACCCTGCTGGACGCCACCCAGGGCCTCAGGCGCGAACTCGCCCTGCCGCCCGTGTCCGTGCGGCCCGCCGAGACCGTGGATGCGGTTGAACCGGGACGAATGACACCGAAGGACATCGCGGCGCGCGCCCTGTCGGAGAACGACCCGGCCATTCTCGACCAGTTGCTGGCGCTGCCGCAGGCGCATCTGGTGGTCGACGGCTACAACGTCACCAAGACCGGCTATCCGCAGATGCCGCTGGAGAAGCAGCGGCTGAGGCTCCTCGGCCAGCTCTCCGCGCTCGCCGCGCAGACCGGCGCCGAGGTGACCTGCGTCTTCGACGGCGCCGAACTGGCCGCCCCGGTGCTGCTGGCGCCGCCGCGCGGGGTGCGGGTGCTGTTCTCCAAGCCGGGTGTCACGGCCGACGAGCTGATCCGGCAGCTCGTGCGCGCGGAGCCGCCGGGCCGTCCGGTCATCGTCGCCTCCACCGACCGTGAGGTGGCCGACGGGGTCGCCAGGGCGGGCGCCCGTCCGGTCGCCTCTGCGGTGCTTCTCAAGCGACTGTCCTGAAGGTCCAAGGGGCATATGCAATGCCCGAATTAGCCGTATCGTCACGCAACGTAGTGTCAACCGCGCCTCACCCCATGTGACTTGTGTGCAAAGAATGCATTGTGTGACGAGGTTTTTTGGTGTGAGGATTTGAACTGATCACAAGTGGGTCACTAGGGTCTGGGCTCGAACCTCCGAACGGGTGATCACTCACAAGAAGGAGTTCGTCCTCCGTGGCGTCCCACCGTCGACCCAAGCAGCAGAGTCGCGCTCGCGTGACCGTGCTGACCACCGCAGCAGCCGCCGCCGTCGTCCTGAGCGCGAACGCCGCCAATGCCGCGCCGAGCCAGAAGCTCACCAAGGACCAGGTCAAGGCCAAGGTCGACGAGCTCTACCAGCAGGCGGAGCAGGCCACTGAGAAGTACGACGGGGCCCAGGCGAAGCAGCAGAAGCTGCAGAAGGAGATATCCACCATCCAGGACAACGTCGCGCGAGGTCAGCAGGACCTCAACAAGCTGCGCGACGGCCTGGGTTCGCTGGCCACCTCGCAGTACCGCTCCGGCGGCATCGACCCCTCGGTCCAGCTCTTCCTGTCCTCCAACCCGAACGACTTCCTCGACAAGGCGTCCACGCTCGACCAGTTGAGCGCCCAGCAGGTCGACGCGCTGAAGAAGATCCAGGACAAACAGCGCGAACTGGCCCAGGAGCGTGCCGAGGCCACCCAGAAGCTCAAGGACCTCTCCGCCACGCGCGCCCAGCTGGCGCAGAACAAGAAGGACGTCCAGGGCAAGCTCGCCGACGCGCAGAAGCTGCTCAACACCCTGACCGCCAAGGAGAAGGCGGCCCTCGCCGCCCAGCAGGCCCGGGCCGACCGCTCCTCCAGCTCGCGGGTCAACCTCGGCAACAGCACTCCTGCCTCCGGCCGGGCCGGCGCGGCCTTCGCCGCCGCCCAGAGCGTGATCGGCTCGCCGTACGTCTACGGAGCCTCCGGTCCGTCCGCCTTCGACTGCTCGGGCCTGACCTCCTGGGCCTACGCCCAGGCCGGTGTCTCCATCCCGCGCACCTCCCAGGAGCAGGCCACCATAGGCACCAGGATCAGCTCGATCAACGACCTCCAGGTCGGCGACCTGGTCTTCTTCTACGGCGACATCCATCACGTCGGCCTGTACGCCGGCAACGGCCAGGTGCTCCACGCCCCGCACACCGGTGCCGTGGTCCGCTACGAGTCGATGTCCGACATGCCGTTCCAGTTCGGCGTCCGGGTCTGACACCTCCGGCGGACACCGGCCCGCGAAACCGGGTGTGATACCCGCGAGTTCCCGCGAGAAACGCTCGCACGGGGGCGCCCGAACGGGCGAATCCCCTGGACCGGAGCTGACTCCACGCCCCGCCGCTGACCTGGGTCAGCGGCGGGGCGTCAGCGTTTGTTGCCGCGACGGCCGTTGGTCGAGCCCCTTGCGCACGGCTACTGTCTGCCGCGTTTCCCCGGCGCCGGGGCCTCCCCGTCCCCAGGCGCCGGGGAAGCGGTCACTGTTCGCCAGCAGAAGGACTGCCGTGGGGTCTCATCGCCGCTTTGCCTCCTCCGGATTCGACCGGGGCGCCGTCGCCCTCTGTGTCCTGTCGGCCGCGGCCGGCGCGCTCGGCGCCGTACCGGCGCACGCGGCCCCGCGCACCGACACCCGTGCCGAGGTGGACCGGCTCTACCAGGAGGCCGAGCGGGCGACCCAGGCCTTCGACAAGGCCCAGGAGCGGGCCGGCACCCTGCGCCGCGAGGTGCGCGACGCCCAGGACCACATCGCCCGGCAGCAGCAGCGCGTCAACACCCTGCGCGAACAGCTGGGTTCGCTGGCCGGTGCCCAGTACCGCACGGGCGGCATCGCCCCTGCCGTCGCCCTGCTCTTCTCCGACGACCCCGACGACTATCTCGACAAGGCGTCCACCCTCGACCGCATCACCACCCAACAGGCGGGGCAACTCCGGGAGTTGCAGTCGGCGCTGCGGGAACTCGCGCAGGAGCGCACGGAGGCGGTCGGGAAGCTCGCCGCGCTGGAGAGCAGCCGCAAGGCCGTGGCCGCGCACAAGCGGACCGTGGAGACGAAGCTCGCCAAGGCCCAGCAACTGCTCGACACGCTCCCGGCCGCCGAGCGCGCCGCGTTCGGCCGGGCCTCGCGCTCCGACGACTCCGGCCGCGTGGACCTGCCCGGCCTGCCGGACCTGACCGGCGCCGTCGCCCCCGACGCCCGCGCCGCCGCCGCGGTGGCCGCCGCCCGCTCCGCCCTCGGCCGGCCGTATGTGTGGGGCGCGAGCGGCCCCTCCGGCTTCGACTGCTCGGGCCTGATGCAGTGGTCGTACGCGCACGCCGGAATCCAGCTGCCGCGCACCTCGCAGGAGCAGCGCTTCGCCGGCCGGCAGCTCCCGCTCTCCCAGGCCCGCCCCGGTGACCTGGTGATCTACCGCTCCGACGCCAGCCATGTGGGGATGTACGTGGGCAACGGCCAGGTCATCCACGCCCCCTATCCGGGCGCCGCGGTGCGCTACGACCCGGTCGGGATGATGCCGATCTCCTCGGTCACCCGGCCCTGACCGCGCCGGGCGCCGTTACGATCGGGAAATGGCTGGTCGCAGGCGGGCGTGGAGTATCGGGGCGGTGGGGCTCGGGCTGCTGCTGCCCCTGGCCGGCTGTGGCGGCACCCCGGCCGACTCCGCCCGCACCGAGGTGCAGCACCTGCTCGACCGGCGCTCGGCCGCGCTGCTCGGCCACGACGAGACGGCGTACGGGGCGACGGGCGCCCGCACCGAGTACACCCGGCTGCGCGCCCTCCCGCTGGCCTCCTGGGCCTACCGCGTCACCGCCGTGCACCGCACCTCGGCCGGAGCCACCGCCGACGCCGACCTGAGCTACCGCGTCGCCGGGTACGACAAGGCCCCCGTCGACGCCCGCCGCATCCTCACCCTGGGCCGCACCGCCGACGGCGAGTGGTACGTCACCGCCGACCGGCCCGCGCGGGACGCCGGGCAGCAGCTGTGGGACCAGGGCCCGGTGACCGCCGTCAAGGGCGCCCACAGCCTGGTCCTGGGCACCGGCCGGACGGCCGCCCAGCTGCGCGGATACGCCACGCTGGCCGACCGCGCCGTACCGGCCGTCTCCCGGGCCTGGGGCACCGACTGGACCCGCCATGTGGTCGTCCTCGTCCCGCGGTCCCTGCAGGGCATGGGGGGACTGCTCGGCTCACCCGCCGCCGACTACCGGGGGATCGCCGCCGTCACCACCGGCGAGGCGGGGGGCTCGGGCAAGGCGCCCGCGGACCGGGTGGTCGTCAACCCGGAGGCGTACGCCATCCTCGGCGACCTCGGCAAGCAGGTCGTGCTCACCCACGAGACCACCCACGTGGCCACCCGCGCGCACACCACCGCCGCGACCCCGCTGTGGCTCTCCGAGGGCTACGCGGACTGGATCGGCTACCTCGGCACCGGCCGCACCCCCACCGAGGCCGCGCCGGAACTCACCCGCGCCGTCCATGACGGCCACCCGCCCACCGAGCTCCCCACCGACAAGGACTTCGGCTTCACCAGCGACCCGGCCGAACTCGCCCAGGCCTACGAGGGGGGCTGGCTGGCCTGCCGGATGATCGCCGACCAGTGGGGCGCGGCCCGGCTCGACGCCTTCTACCGCGCCGTCGGCGGCCGTCAGCAGCGGGCGGGCGCGGTCGAGGCCGCGCTGAAGACGGTGCTGGGCACCACACCGCAGGCGTTCACCGAGCGGTGGCGGGAGTATGTGCGGGCGCAGCTGATCCGCACCGAGTGACGACCGGCCCCCTTCTCCAGCAGGTCAGCCGGATGCGCTGAGCGTCTCGATGGCCTCGCGCAGCCAGGCCCGCTCCGCCTTCCCGGTGGCCCGGGCGACCCGCAGCATGCCCTCGCGGAACAGGTCCCCGGCCTCGTCCGCGTGCACCGGCTCGCCCTGCCGGTAGAAGAAGCTCGCCGGGGCCTGAAGGCGCGGCGGTGGCGTCACTGCTGCGGAGAGCCGGCCGACACGAGGAGACCGGACAGCCCCTGGCCCGCACGGGGTGACCCGGGAGTCGGCGGGAGCGGCGCCGACGACATGGCCGAGGGCCGACGAGGCCACCGGGGTGTTGCTGGCGGTGACCAGGGTGGGGCCGTGTGGCCCGGTCGGTGGGGCGGTTCACGGCGCGGGGGTCGAGGTCTTCCGGTGGCAGGGGCTGCTGTGGCCTGGCGGGAGCGGCGTCAGTGGCATGGTCGAGGGCCGGCGAGCTGGCGGTGACGGGTGACCGGGGAGCAGGGTGGGGCCGTGTGGCCCGGTCGGTGGGGCGGTTCGCGGCGCGGGGGTCGAGGTCTTCCGGTGGCAGGGGCTGCTGTGGCCTGGCGGGTGTCGTGGGGATCGCGAGGTCTGTGTGGGCGCCGCGGACGCTGTGGCCTCTCGCCGCGACGGCTGGGGTCGGCCTGGTCAGGGGGAGACCGGTGCCTGCCGGGGACGGGCCGGCTGCGGCGGCAGTGGTGCGGCGGGGGCCGGGGGCACCGTCGAGCGCCACAGCCGGCCGGCCGCCGTGATCGAGGCCACGACCAGCAGGCCGTTGCGCAGCACCAGCAGCAGCACGCCGTACCGGTCGCTCATCACCACATGCCCGAACCCGAGCGGGAACTCCAGGACCGTCAGGAAGGACGCGGCCACCACCATCAGCGCGGGCGCCCCCATCCGGCTCGCCCGGTACGACACACAGACCGCAGCCAGGCCGACCAGCCACACCAGGTACTGCGGGCTGATCACCCGGCTGGTGACCGTGAACAGCAGGACGGCGGTGAAGGCCGCCTCGGCGAGCGTGTGCGGCGCCCTGCGGGTCATGCACAGCCGCCACAGCAGCAGCCAGCCGAACGCGGTCACGGTCAGCGCCAGCGCCACCGCGCTGACCTGGTCCACATGCGGACCGATGAACTCCAGCGACCCGTAGTTCAGCAGCACCTGGCCCTGCCACCCGAAGTGCCGGGCCACATGGAAGACCAGGGCGCCCAGCGACTCCACCTCGGTGCCCCGGTCCCGCTGGAAGGTCAGGAAGGCGAACGCGCCCGGCATGGACACCGAGAACAGCGCCGTCAGGCCCGCCGAGGTCACCGCCGCCGACCACCACGCCCGCCGCCGCACGGCACCGACCAGCAGCAGCGCAGGCCACACCTTCAGCAGCGCCCCGAACGCCGTCAGCGCGCCCATCACCCGGGGCCGCCGGGCCCCGGCCAGCAGCGCCGCCACGGCCACCGTGGTCACCATCACGTCGTAGCGGGCGTACACCGTCGGCCCGAGCAGCGGAACGCCCGCCACCCACACCCAGGCCCCGCGCAGGGAGCGGCCGGGGCGCCGGCCCGGATGCACCAGCAGCGCCAGGACGACCACGTCGGCGAGGAACGCCAGCACGAAGAAGGCATGCGCGTACGACAGGAAGGGCAGGACGGCGGGGGAGAGGATCGGCAGGGCGGCGGCCGGCGGGTACTGCCAGGTCACGTCGTCCAGCGGAAACGTTCCCTGGCGCAGCACCTCGTACCAGCCCAGGTAGGTCACCGACACGTCGGAGGTGACGTCCGGGCCCGGGAAGACGTACACCTGGAAGACGAACAGCAGCAGCACCGCACGGGTGACAACCCAGGTCGCGAGCAGCCATGCCAGGGACCGCCAGGCGCCTCTCGTCTCCACGTGATCCCCTGCCGTTCGACTTCGGGTCGGCAACCATGATGTCGCGCGCGTCTGTGCGCATGCCACAGACTCGGCCGCACCTGGCTCCGGACGGACGATTCGGTAGGGTCGGCGGCGATGCACAAGACCCTGATCGTGACCAACGACTTCCCGCCCCGGCCGGGCGGCATCCAGGCCTTCCTGCACAACATGGCCCTCCGCCTGGACCCCGGCCGGCTGGTCGTCTACGCCTCCACCTGGAAGCGAAGCCGGGCGGGCATCGAGGCCACGGCCGCCTTCGACGCCGAGCAGCCCTTCACCGTCGTACGCGACCGTACGACCATGCTGCTGCCGACCCCCCGGGCGACCCGGCGGGCGGTCGGCCTGCTCCGCGAGCACGGCTGCACCTCGGTGTGGTTCGGCGCGGCGGCCCCACTCGGCCTGATGGCGCCGGCCCTGCGCAAGGCCGGCGCGCAACGGCTGGTGGCCACCACCCACGGCCACGAGGCCGGCTGGGCCCAGCTGCCCGCCGCCCGGCAACTGCTGCGCCGGATCGGGGAGTCGACGGACACGATCACCTATCTGGGTGAGTACACACGGTCGAGGATCGCCACGGCACTCACCCCGGCGGCGGCCGCCCGCATGGTCCAGCTGCCACCGGGCGTGGACGAGAAGACCTTCCACCCCGGCTCCGGCGGCGACGAGGTCCGCGCCCGCCTCGGCCTCACCGACCGCCCGGTCGTGGTCTGTGTCTCCCGGCTGGTCCCGCGCAAGGGCCAGGACACCCTCATCCAGGCCATGCCCCGCATCCTCGCCGCGGAGCCCGACACCGTCCTGCTCATCGTCGGCGGCGGCCCCTACGAGCGGGACCTGCGCCGGATGGCCACCGAGACCGGCGTCGCCGACTCCGTCCGCTTCACCGGCTCCGTCCCCTGGTCCGACCTGCCGGCCCACTTCGGCGCCGGCGACGTCTTCGCCATGCCCTGCCGAACCCGGCGAGGCGGCCTGGACGTGGAGGGCCTGGGGATCGTCTACCTGGAGGCCTCGGCAACGGGCCTGCCGGTGGTGGCGGGCGACTCGGGCGGCGCCCCGGACGCCGTGCTCGACGGCGAGACCGGCTGGGTGGTCAGGGGAGGCTCTCCCGAGGAGGCGGCCGACCGCATCGTGGCCCTGCTGGCTGATCCCGAGCTGCGCAGGAGGATGGGCGAGCGAGGCCGCCAGTGGGTTGAGGAGAGATGGCGCTGGGACCTACTCGCCGAGAAACTCGAAGACCTGCTGTAGGGCCAGGCGTCCCAAAGGGGCGCGGGGCCGTATCGATATGCGGCTCCGCCGCGCGGGCGCGACAAGCCACAACGGACCCGCACTCGCCGACGATGAGCATCCGGCACCCGAGATGGCGCCCTTGCCCCCGGCGGAGCCCTTGGCGGAACCCCATAATCCGCCCATGCTGCGCCCATGACACCAAACCTGATGCGACGTCAGCTGACAAGGCGTCACATACTCGGCATGGCCGCCCTGCAGACCGCGGCCACCCTCGGCTTCACCCGCATCGGACTCCAGTCGGCCCAAGCCGCCGAGCCCGAGGCGGTCGAATCCGCTCCGGCGATGGTCATCGGCTCCGGCTACGGCGGTGCCGTCGCCGCCCTCCGCCTCGGCCAGGCCGGCATCCGTACCCTCGTCCTCGAAATGGGCCGCCTGTGGAACACCACGGGCAGCGACGGCAAGATCTTCTGCTCCACCTCCGCCCCCGACCAGCGCTCCATGTGGTTCCGCACCCGCACCGAGGCCCCGCTCGCCACCTTCCTCTGGCTGGACGTGGTCAACAAGGACATCGGCGCCTATCCCGGTGTCCTGGACCGCGTCCACTACGACAACATGTCCGTCTACGTCGGCCGCGGCGTCGGCGGCGGCTCCCTCGTCAACGGCGGCATGGCGGTCACACCCCTGAAGTCGTACTTCGCCGAGCAGTTCCCGACCGTGGACGCCGACGAGATGTACGGCACCTACTACCCCCGCGCCCGCGCCATGCTCGGCGTCAACACCATCGACCCGGCCTGGTTCGAGTCCACGGACTGGTACCGGTTCACCCGGACCTCCCGGAAGGCCGCCGGCAACGCGGGCCTGAGGACCACCTTCGTGCCGAACGTCTACGACTTCGGCTACATGCAGCAGGAGGCCGCAGGCACGGCCACGAAGTCCGCGCTGGCCGGCGAGGTCATCTACGGCAACAACCACGGCAAGCGCAGCCTCGACAAGACCTATCTGGCCGCCGCCCTCGGCACCGGCAACGTCACCATCCACACCCTGGAGAAGGTGAGGTCCGTCAGCCGGGCGGCCGACGGGTCGTACCTCCTGACCGCCGACCGGATCGACAGCACCGGCGCGGTCGTCGAGACCAAGAGCTACGGCTGCACGTATCTCTTCCTCGGTGGGGGCAGCCTCGGCACCACCGAACTCCTCGTCCGCGCCCGCGACACCGGCACCCTGCCGGACGTGGACCCCGCCGTGGGCGCCGGCTGGGGCACCAACGGCAACACCATGCTGGGCCGCGCCAACCACGTCTGGGACACCGTCGGCGCCGACCAGGCCACCATGCCCGTCATGGGCATCGACGACTGGGCCAACGCCGACAACCCGGTCTTCGCCGAGATCGCCCCGCTGCCCATGGGGTTCGAGCACTGGATCAGCCTCTACCTGGCGATCACCAAGAACCCCGAACGGGCCTCCTTCACCTACGACTCCGGCTCCGGCACGGTGAAGCTCGGCTGGAGCGCCGCCCAGAGCGCGGTGTCGGTGAGCATGGCCAAGAAGCTGTTCGACCGCGTCAACCTGGCCAACGCGACCATCTACCGCTACGACCTGTTCGGCTCCGTCAGCAAGGTCTTCGCGGACGACTTCACCTACCACCCGCTGGGCGGCTGCGTCCTCGGGAAGGCCACCGACGACTACGGCAGGGTGAAGGGGTACTCACACCTCTACGTCACCGACGGCTCGCTCGTGCCCGGCAACATCGGCGTGAACCCGTTCGTCACCATCACCGCGCTCGCCGAACGCACGATGGCGCGGGTCCTCGCCGAGGACACCGCGCCATGAGCCGACTGCCGGACTACTTCTGGTAGATGGCCTCGATCTCGCCTGCGTAGTCCTTCGCCACCACGTTCCGCTTGAGCTTCAGCGACGGGGTGAGGTGGCCCGACTCCTCCGTGAACTGGGAGGGCAGAATGCGGAACTTCCGCACCGATTCCGCCTTCGACACCGCGGCGTTGCCGTCGTCGACCGCCGCCTGGATCGCCGAGAGCAGATCCGGGTCGTCCTTCAGCGACGCCGCGGTGGAACCCGCCGGCTTGCCGTGCTCGGCGCACCAACGGCCCAGGAACTCCTCGTCGATGGTGACCAGCGCGCCCACGAACGGCCGCCCGTCGCCGACCACCATGCACTCCGCGACCAGCGCGTGCGCCCGGATCCGGTCCTCGATCACCGCGGGCGCCACGTTCTTGCCGCCCGCCGTGACGATGATCTCCTTCTTCCGGCCGGTGATCCTGAGGTAGCCGTCCTCGTCCAGGGTGCCGATGTCACCGGTGTGGAACCAGCCGTCGGCCAGCGCCTCGGCGGTCGCACCCGGGTTGTTCCAGTACTCCTTGAACAGGTGCTCGCCGTGCAGCAGCACCTCGCCGTCGTCCGCTATCCGGATCACCGAGCCGGGCAGCGGCTGGCCGACCGTGCCGATCTTCTGCCGGTCCC
This sequence comes from Streptomyces sp. NPDC031426, assembly GCF_055581585.1. Lineage (NCBI taxonomy): Bacteria > Bacillati > Actinomycetota > Actinomycetes > Kitasatosporales > Streptomycetaceae > Streptomyces > Streptomyces sp. NPDC031426. The sequence continues at coordinate 25,519 of NZ_JBVIJE010000004.1, read as the reverse complement.
ACGGGTTGAACGCGGTCGCCGCGCAGGACTCGGTCAGCCCGTAGCCCTCCAGCACGGTGAAGCCGATGCCCCGGAAGAAGTGGCCGAGCCGCTCGCCCAGCGGGGCGCCGCCGGAGATGGCGTACTCGCCCCGGCCGCCGAGGACCGCGCGCAGCTTGCTGTAGACCAGCTTGTCGAAGACCTTGTGCTTGACCTTCAGGCCGAGCGCCGGGCCGGAGGCGGTGTCCAGCGCCTTGCTGTAGGCGATCGCGGTGTCCGCCGCCTTGTCGAAGATCGCGCCCTTGCCGTCCGCCTGCGCCTTGGCGCGCGCGGTGTTGTAGACCTTCTCGAAGACGCGCGGGACACCGAGGATCAGCGTCGGCCGGAAGGCGGCCAGCTCGTCGGTGAGGTGCTTGATGTCCGGGACGCAGCCCAGCTTGATCGGCGCCATCATCGGCGCGATCTGCACCAGGCGGCCGAAGACGTGCGCCAGCGGCAGGAAGAGCAGGACCGAGCACTCGCCGGTGCGGAACAGGGGGCGCAGCCGCTCCACGATGTTGCCGCACTCGGCGAAGAAGCTGCGGTGGGTGAGCACGCAGCCCTTGGGGCGGCCGGTGGTACCGGAGGTGTACACGATGGTCGCCGGGTCGTCGGCCCGGGCGAGCGAGCTGCGCTCCTCGACGGTCCCGTCCGACACGTCCTGCCCGAGCCGCCCGAGCTCCTCCACACCGCCGGCCTCGATCTGCCAGACGTGCTTGAGGGCGGGCAGCGACTCGCGCACCGACTCCACGGCCGCCGCGTGGCCCGGCAGCTCCACGATGCAGGCGGTCGCGCCCGAGTCGGAGAGGATCCACTGCACCTGCTCCGGCGAACTGGTCTCGTACACCGGTACGGTGACCGCGCCCGCGCTCCAGATCGCGAAGTCGAGCAGCGTCCACTCGTACCGGGTGCGGGACATCAGGCCCACCCGGTCGCCCGGCTGGACGCCGGAGGCGATGAGACCCTTGGCGGCGGCGCGCACCTCGGCGAGGAACGCGGCGGCCGTCACGTCCTGCCAGACACCTCCCACCTTGCGGGCGATGACGGCGACGTCGGGATGCTGCGCGGCGTTTCTGCGGACGATGTCGGTCAGGTTGCCGTCCGCAGGGACCTCGTACAAAGCCGGAAGGCTGAACTCGCGCAAGACTGCTGCTCCTCATAGGGCGCCGGCGCCACGACACTGTGTGATGCGACGGTGCGGTCCAAGGCTCGGGCAGGTGCTCGGGAAGTCAGCTGTTGAAATCCAGAGCACGACTGGACTGCCCGGACGTTACCCGCCGGTATGGCGTTCCCGACAGGGGTTCCCGGTGAGATGTTCGCTGCGTCACACACGTTGGCGTTCCTTCGCGCACAGTAGTCCACGGCCGAACCGACCGGCGAGTAACCGCAGGCCGGACGGACACTGTTCACGCACAGCGCACACGCCTACGCTTGATCGCCATGGCACCCACACCCTCCGGTAACCGAAGCGCCGGACATCGCAGGACGCGCGTCCACGTGGTCAGCGACGTGCACGGCAACGCCCGGGACCTGGCGCGCGCGGGCGAGGGTGCGGACGCGTTGATCTGCCTGGGCGACCTCGTCCTGTTCCTCGACTACGCCGACCACTCGCGCGGCATCTTCCCGGACCTGTTCGGCAGGGAGAACGCCGACCGCATCGTCGCGCTGCGCACCGCCCGGCGCTTCGAGGAGGCCCGGGAGTTCGGCGCCCGGCTGTGGGGCGGCATCGGCATGGACCGGGCCGCGGCCATCGAGAAGGCGGTGCGCAAGCAGTATGCCGAGCTGTTCGCCGCGTTCCCGACCCCGACGTACGCCACCTACGGCAATGTCGACATGCCGCCACTCTGGAAGGAGTACGCCCACCCCGGCACCACCGTGCTCGACGGCCAGCGGGTGGAGATCGGCGGCTGGACCTTCGGGTTCGTCGGGGGCGGGTTGCGCACGCCCATGCGGACGCCGTACGAGATCAGTGACGAGGAGTACGCGGCGAAGATCGAGGCGGTCGGCGAGGTCGACGTGCTGTGCACGCACATCCCGCCGGAGGTGCCCGAACTGGTCTACGACACCGTGGCGCGCCGCTTCGAGCGGGGCAGCCGCGCGCTGCTGGCCGCGATCCGCCGCACCAGGCCGCGCTATTCGCTCTTCGGCCACGTCCACCAGCCGCTCGCGCGCCGGATGCGGATCGGCGCGACCGAGTGCGTGAACGTGGGCCACTTCGCGGGGACGGGCCGCCCCTGGGCGCTCGAATGGTGACCGGTTGACGGTGGGTGGGACATGGGGTGAAGGCGGCAGGTCGGCGGCGCGGTAGCCTTCACGCTGCACACACGTGCGCACGACGACCTCTGTACCGGCCCGCATCTGGAGGAGCCACGGCGATGGCGGAACACACCAGCTCGAGCATCACCATCGAGGCGGCACCGGCCGACGTCATGGGGGTGATCGCCGACTTCGCCCGCTACCCGGACTGGACGGGCGAGGTGAAGGAGGCGGAGGTCCTCAAGACCGACGACCAGGGCCGTGCCGAGCAGGTCCGGCTCGTCATGGACGCGGGGGCGATCAAGGACGACCAGACGCTGGCCTACACCTGGACCGGCGACAACGAGGTCTCCTGGACCCTGGTCAAGTCCCAGATGCTCCGCTCCCTGGACGGCTCGTACATCCTCAAGCCCACGGGCCCCGCCACGACGGAGGTCACCTACCTCCTCACCGTGGACGTCAAGATCCCCATGCTGGGCATGATCAAGCGCAAGGCGGAGAAGGTCATCATCGACCGCGCCCTGGCAGGCCTGAAGAAGCGGGTGGAATCGCCCGAGTAAACCCCTCGACGCCGGGCCCCGCACCCGCTCGTCCAGCCGCGGGCAGTCGTGCCGGTGGGGCGGCACGGGTGGGCGCTGGGGGCATCCCCTCTGGGGGAGGCGCCCCGTCAGCGCCGGGCTGCGCGACCCGCCCCCGGCCGGCCGCAGCTCCGGGTGCCGTCCGGTATCGCAGCTCCGGGCGCCGCCCAACACCCGGTCCGCCCGCCCTCCGTTACCGTTCAGCCTCATGCGCACCATCCTGATCACGGGCCCGGGCGGCGGCGGTCGTACGACCATCGCCGCCGCCACCGCACAGCGCGCCGCAGGCGACGGCGTCCGCACGCTGCTGCTGAGTGCCGACCGCACCGACAGCCTCGGCGCCGCACTGGGTTCCGCGACGGGACCGGTGCCGGAGGAAGCCGCCGCGAACCTCACCACCTGGCGACCCGATGCCGTCGACCGCTTCCGGCACGACCTCACCGCCTTCCAGAGCCGCGCAGCCACCGTCCTCGACCTGCTCGGCGCCGCCCGGCTGGACGCCGAGGAGGTCACCCCACTGCCCGGCGCCGAGGAGCTGTCCTTCCTCCGGGCCGTCAGGGACGCGGCGCTGTCCGAGCGCTACGACCTGCTCGTCGTGGACCTCCCGCCGCTCCCGCAGGCCCTCGCCCTGCTCGCCCTCCCCGAGGAGCTGCGCCGCTATCTGCGCCGCCTCCTCCCACCCGAGCGGCAGGCGGCCCGCGCCCTGCGCCCGGTCCTCGGCCGCCTGGCCGGTGTGCCGATGCCGTCCGACTGGCTCTACGAGACGGCCGCCCGCTGGGACGTCGAACTCGCCGCCGTCGAGGCCGTCCTCGCCGACCGGAACACCGCCGTACGCCTGGTCGCCGAACCCGGCCCGGCCGGCGCCGACGCCGTACGGACCGCAGGCCTCGGCCTCGCCCTGCGCGGCCTGCGCACCGAGGCCCTGATCGCCAACCGCACCCTGCCCGAGACCGACCCGGACAGCCTGCTCGCCGGACTCCTCGCCCAGCAGCGCAAGGGACTCGCCGACTGGCAGGAGCAGCCGTACGGCGTCCACCCCGTCCCGCACCTCGGCCACGACCCGCGCGGCGCCGACGACCTCACCGCCCTCGGTGTACCACCCGTCAACCCGGTGACCGCCCCGGTCGAGTGGCCCGTCACCGACCACAGGAGCGACGACGGCGTGCTGGTCTGGCACATCCCGCTGCCCGGCGCCATACGGGACGAGCTGGACCTGATCCGGCGCGGCGACGAGCTCGTGATCACCGCGGGCCCGTTCCGGCGGATCGTCCCGCTGCCCTCCGCCCTGCGCCGCTGCACCGTCGCCGGGGCCGGTCTGCGCGAGGGCGAGCTGCGCATCCGCTTCGCCCCGGATCCCGACCTGTGGCCCGCCACCGGACGGTGATGATCCGGGTACGCCCGTTCGGGTAACGTCGTAAGGGCGAACCGTAGTCAGGAGTCCGCCATGAGCGAAGAGCGTCCCGCACCCGACTCGCCCGAGGAATACGAGGAACAGGCGCGGCGGGCGACCGACGCCGACGCCTGGGCCACCGCCTGCGCCGAGGACCTCGCCGCCGAGAAGGCCCGCCGCCGCGCCGAGCACGGCCCACAGCCGGGCTCGGCCGCCGAGGAACTGAAAAGGCTCGTGGACACGGTGGCCGACAAGCTCTCCGGCCTCCCGTCACCGCTCCTCGGCAACCTCGCCGGACCCGCCGCCCAGCAGGTGGTGCGCCAGGTCGTCCAGCAGGCCAAGGCCGCCGTCGAGCCCGTCATCGACCGCAACCCGGACGTCTTCGACCACCTGGCCGCGGCCGGCGGCGAACTGCTCGCCGCCTACCGCTCCGCCGTCCAGGCCCAGGAGCGCCGCTGGACCGCCCGCACGGCCGACGACCTCACCCGCGAGGCGCCGGACGACCGGCGCGACGGGGGCGAGGGCACCGGCCCGGGGGAGCGGATCGACCTGGACTGAAGCGCTTTCCCGGCAGGGCCTCGGGTACGGTTGGCCGTAGCGGGGCTCGACCGAAACTGAGGGATTCATGGGACTCACCATCGGCGTCGACATCGGCGGCACCAAGATCGCGGCCGGCGTGGTCGACGAGGAAGGCAACATCCTCTCGACCTTCAAGGTGCCGACCCCCACCACGCCCGAGGCCATCGTGGACGCCATCGCCTCGGCGGTGGAGGGTGCGCGCGCCGGGCACGAGATCGTCGGCGTGGGCATCGGTGCGGCCGGTTACGTCAACCGGCAGCGCTCGACGGTGTACTTCGCGCCGAACATCGACTGGCGCCAGGAGCCGCTGAAGGAGAAGGTCGAGGCCCGCGTGGGCCTCCCGGTCGTGGTCGAGAACGACGCCAACGCCGCCGCCTGGGGCGAGTACAAGTTCGGCGCCGGCAAGGGCCACCGCAACGTCATCTGCATCACGCTCGGCACCGGTCTCGGCGGCGGCATCATCATCGGCAACAAGCTGCGCCGCGGCCACTTCGGCGTGGCCGCGGAATTCGGCCACATCCGGATGGTCCCGGACGGCCTGCTGTGCGGCTGTGGTTCGCAGGGCTGCTGGGAGCAGTACGCCTCCGGTCGCGCGCTCGTCAGATACGCCAAGCAGCGCGCCAACGCCACCCCGGAGAACGCCGAGATCCTGCTCGGCCTCGGCGACGGCACCCCGGACGGCATCGAGGGCAAGCACATCTCCATGGCCGCCCGCCAGGGCGACCCGGTGGCCGTCGACTCCTACCGTGAGCTGGCCCGCTGGGCCGGCGCGGGCCTGGCCGACCTCGCCTCCCTCTTCGACCCGTCCGCGTTCATCGTCGGCGGCGGCCTCTCCGACGAGGGTGAACTGGTCCTCGACCCGATCCGCAAGTCCTACAAGCGCTGGCTGGTCGGCGGCAACTGGCGCCCGGTGGCCGACGTGATCGCCGCCCAGCTCGGCAACAAGGCGGGCCTCGTCGGCGCGGCGGACCTGGCCCGGGAGCCCGACCCGATCATGTAGTGGGGTCGTACGGCAGTGCCCGCCGCGTCCGGTCCCGGGACGGGCGGGCATCGTCGTATGTTGATCGGCATGGCGACCAGCACGCTGCTTCCCAACTCCCGTACCGAATCCGACGGTTCGGCTGTCATCCGCGTCCTGAGCTACAACGTCCGCTCGATGCGCGACGACACCGACGCCCTGGCCAGGATCATCACCGCCTGCGCCCCCGACCTGGTCCTGATCCAGGAAGCCCCCCGCTTCTTCCGCTGGCGCAAGAAGCTCGCCCGCCTCGCCGCGGCCTCCGGCCAGGTGGTCCTCACCGGCGGAGCCACCGCGGCCGGCCCGGCGATCCTCTGCTCGCTCCGGGCCACCGTCGAGCGCACGGAGGACGTACTCCTCCCGCTCACCCCCGGACTCCACCGACGCGGCTTCGCCATGGCGGTGGTCCGTTTCGGAGGGGTCCGGCTGGGCGTCATCAGCTGCCATCTGAGCCTGGACGGCAAGGAGCGGTACGAGCAGGGCGGCATGCTCCTCGACCGGCTCGCCGGACTCGGTGTCGAGCACGCCGTCGCCGGCGGCGACCTCAACGAAGGCCCCGACGGCCCCGCCTTCCGTCTGCTCTCCGCGAGCCTCCAGGACTGCCGGGCCGTCGCCCCCTGGGGCGGCGAGACCACCTGGCCGCACAGCGAGCCCCCGCAGCGCATCGACGCCGTCTTCGCGACCAAGGGCATCGAGGTGCTCGGCTGCGGGGTCCCTTCCCCACTCCCGGCTTCGCTCGAGCGGGGGGACCCCCATGCCCAGCCGGGCATCACCCGGGCCGACCTGACCGCGGCCACGGACCATCTCCCGGTCCTCGCCGCCCTGCGCGTACCGGTGGCATGAGCTCTGCACGACCCGGCACGGGAAACCGGCGGCAGCACTGGGCGCGGGATTTCAGCCCTCCATGTCCGGGCGCCCCCTCGCCCTCAGACCACCGCGCCCCGGCCCGGGTCGTCGTCCTCGTCGTCGTCCGTGCGCATGCGCATCACCAGCGTGGCGAAGCCGCCGAGGAAGCCGCCGATGCCGAGCGTCGTCAGCCACCAGGTCATGTCCCAGCCGAGCAGCACCGCCAGCAGCAGCAGGACCGGCCCGCCGACGACGCCCAGCCAGGCGAACTTCGCGGTGGTGTCGGCCTCCGGCAGCGGCGGATCCGGTGGGACGAAGTGGCCCTCGTCGTCCTCGTCGAAGTCGTTTTCGGAGGGCTCGGGCGGGGTGTGGTCGCGCGGGCCGACACCGGGCGCGAAGGAGACCGAGCTGCCCAGCGGCCGCACCGGGGCCTTGCCGGTGTCGCTCTCGGCGTCCCTCTCCGGCTCAGGCTCCGGCAGCGCCAGGTCCTCCACCGGCTTGAAGGGCCGGGCGCCCGGCGGGTCCGGCGGCTCGTCGCCGTACCCCGCGACGATGGCCCGCCAGGCGGCGTCCTCGTCGAAGGGCACCTTCTGCTCGTCCGGCTCGCGGTCCTCGCGGTCGGACTCGTGCTCAGCCACCTGTGGCCGCCCCTTCCTTGCCGAGACTGGGTGCGAGCCGGCCCATGAAGGCGAGGCTCTCCTCGAAGATCCGGTCCGCATCCTGGTCCAACGTCGCCACGTGGTAGCTCTGTTCCAGCACGATCTCCGTCACGTCCGTGGACGACACCCGGCTGAGCACCCGGGCCGAGTCGGCCGCCGGGACGACATGGTCCTGGGCGCTGCGCAGCAGCAGCAAGGGCTGGGTGACCTGGGGCAGCTCGGCGTCCAGCCGGCGCAGGAACACCCGCAGCGAGTGCGCGGCGTGCAGCGGCACCCGGTCGTAGCCCAGCTCGGCCGCGCCCTCCTTGGCGATGTCGCTGGCGATGCCCTTCGTCGTCCGCACGAGATGCCGGGCCACCGGAAGGGCGTACGCCGACAGGCCGTGCACCTTGTTCGCCGGGTTGACGACCACCGCGCCCGTGACCCGCTCGCCGTGCCGGGCCGCCAGCCGGAGCGCCAGCGCGCCGCCCATCGACAGGCCCGCGACGAACACCCGGGAGCAGCGCTCGGCGAGGATCCGCAGCTCGCGGTCCACCTCTGCGTACCAGTCCTGCCAGCCCGTGACCTGCATGTCCTCCCAGCGGGTGCCATGGCCGGGCAGCAGGGGCAGCGACACGGTCAGGCCGTGCGCAGCGTGGTGTTCCGCCCAGGGGCGCAGCGACTGGGGCGAGCCGGTGAAGCCGTGGCAGAGGAGGACCCCCACCTCCCCGCCCTGGTGGCGGTACGGCTCGGCTCCGGGGAGGACCGGCACCTTCGACGCTCCTGTTCCTGAAGAGGGCCCACCGGCGGACGGCGGGGGCGTGAGGAAAACGTGCGGATGTGCTTCACCGTACGCGACCGCACTGACACCGACCAGGGTCGTCGGGCCCTTTGACGGTCCTGAAGGGTTAAGGTCTGTTCGACGGAAACAGGAGGCAAGCGGGTGTTGTACGGCACGATGAAGGTCGCCATCGGTGGGCCGCTGAAGGTCGCCTTCAGACCTTGGGTGGAGGGACTGGAGAACATACCGGCCGAGGGCCCCGCCATCCTGGCGAGCAATCACCTGTCCTTCTCGGACTCCTTCTTTCTGCCCGCGGTCCTGGACCGCAAGGTCACCTTCATCGCGAAGGCCGAGTACTTCACCACGCCCGGTGTGAAGGGCCGGCTGACCGCCGCTTTCTTCAAGGGCGTCGGACAGCTCCCGGTGGACCGCTCCGGGGCGCGCGGCGCCGGTGAGGCCGCGATCAAGAGCGGCATAGAGGTGCTGGAGCGCGGCGAGCTGTTCGGCATCTACCCCGAGGGCACCCGCTCGCCCGACGGCCGGCTCTACCGGGGCAAGCCCGGCGGCCTCGCGCGCGTGGCGCTCGCCACCGGCGCGCCGGTCATCCCGGTGGCCATGATCGACACCGAGAAGATCCAGCCGCCCGGCAAGGTGGTGCCGAAGCTGATGCGGCCCGGCATCCGCATCGGCAAGCCGCTGGACTTCAGCCGCTACCACGGCATGGAGCACGACCGCTTCGTCCTGCGTGCCCTGACCGACGAGGTCATGTACGAGATCATGAAGCTGTCCGGCCAGGAGTACGTCGACATGTACGCGACGGCGGCCAAGCGGCAGATCGCGGAGGCGGCGAAGGCCGCCAAGGAAGCGGAGAAGAAGACCGAGGAGTAGGCGGGGAGCCGGGGGAGTGGGGGGCCGGGGGGACATGCCCAAGCGCGAGCGCGTGATGAGGATGTCGGTAGAGCTGCCGCTGTGGCGCGCGCTCGCCGGCTACCGCGTGCTGACCATGCTGTACGCCATCGGTCTGGGCGCCACCAGGTACGACCTGTTCACGCACCCCTGGGTCGCCGTCTGCTACTTCGCCCTCCTGTTCGTCTGGACCCTCGCCACCCTGCCGAGGATGCGCAACGCGGCGAGCTGCACCAGGCCCTTCCTGGCCGCCGACCTGACCATCGCCCTCGCCGGCGTCCTGATCACCCCGCTCGCCGACAGCCATCAGCGGATCGCGGGCGGCCCCACGCTGCCGTCGATATGGACCGGCGGTGCGGTGCTGGCCTTCGCGATCAAGGGCGGCTGGCGCTGGGCCGCCGCGGCCTCCACGCCGGTCGCGCTGGCCAACCTGGTCGAACGCGGCCATCCCGCCCGGGACACCGTGCACATCCTGATCCTCGTCTGGGTGGCCTCCATCGGCATCGGCTACGTCGTGGAGGTCGCCCGCGCCTCCGAGCGCACCCTCGCCCGCGCCCTGGAGATCGAGGCGGCGACCCGGGAACGGGAGCGGCTGGCCCGGGACATCCACGACAGCGTGCTCCAGGTGCTGGCGATGGTGCAGCGGCGCGGCGCGGTCATCGGCGGCGAGGCGGCGGAGCTGGGGCGGCTCGCCGGGGAGCAGGAGGTGGCGCTGCGCACGCTGGTCTCCGGCGGTCTGCTGCCGGTCTCCCGGGTGTCGGAGGACGCCGCGGCCGGGGCCGTCGTACGGGCGGTGGACGAGCCCGACGACGAGGGACCGGTCGATCTGCGCTCCCTGCTCGCCCGGTACGCCGGCGCCCGGGTGAGCCTGGCCGAGCCCGGTGCGCCGGTCGAGCTGCCCCGGCCGGCCGCGCGGGAGCTGGCCGCCGCGGTCGGCGCCGCCCTGGAGAACGTCCGCGAGCACGCGGGCGAGCAGGCCCGGGCCTGGATCCTGGTCGAGGACGAGCCGGACGGGATCGTCGTGACCGTCCGGGACGACGGCCCCGGCATCCCCGAGGGCCGGCTCGCCCAGGCCGAGGGGGAGGGCCGGCTCGGCGTGGCCCAGTCGATCCGGGGGCGGCTGCGCGACCTGGGCGGCAGCGCCGAACTCGTCTCCGTCCCCGGGCAGGGCACGGAAGTGGAACTGAAGGTACCGAAGAACGCGAAGGCGGGGCGTCGATGAGCGAGCAGCAGGACCCGATCAAGGTCATGGTGGTGGACGACCACCCCATGTGGCGCGACTCGGTCGCCCGGGACCTGACCGAGTCCGGCTTCCACGTGGTAGCCACCGCCGGTGACGGCGAGCAGGCGGTCCGCCGCGCCAGGGCCGCCGTCCCCGACGTCCTCGTGCTGGACCTCAACCTGCCCGCCAAGCCCGGGGTCCAGGTGTGCAAGGAAGTCGTCGGCCACAACCCGGCGTTGCGCGTCCTCGTCCTCTCGGCGAGCGGCGAGCACGCCGATGTGCTGGAGGCGGTCAAGTCCGGCGCGACCGGCTACCTGCTGAAGTCGGCGTCCACCGAGGAGCTGCTGGACGCGGTGCGCCGTACCGCCGTCGGCGATCCGGTGTTCACGCCCGGTCTCGCCGGGCTGGTCCTCGGCGAGTACCGCCGGCTGGCCGCCGAGCCCGCGCCCGCCGCCGACACCGACGAGCCCGGCGCGCCCCGGCTGACGGACCGGGAGACGGAGGTGCTGCGGCTGGTCGCCAAGGGACTGAGCTACAAGCAGATCGCCGAACGCCTCGTCATCTCCCATCGCACGGTGCAGAACCACGTCCAGAACACCCTCGGCAAGCTGCAGTTGCACAACAGGGTCGAGCTGGTGCGGTACGCCATAGAGCGCGGACTGGACGACGAGTAGGGCCCGCTGCGCGGCCGTACGCCTGAATCACCCTTCCCGCCTCTCGCGATGTGACGTGAATCACCATTAGCGTGACTCTGTGTCAGGGAACCGCGGCGAAGGGACATTTCCATGCGGGTCGGAGTACTGACCGGAGGCGGCGACTGCCCCGGGCTCAACGCCGTCATCCGGGGCATCGTCCGCAAGGGCGTGCAGGAGTACGGCTATGACTTCGTCGGCTTCCGGGACGGCTGGCGGGGCCCCCTCGAAGGCGACAGCGTCCGTCTCGACATCCCCGCGGTGCGCGGCATCCTGCCCCGCGGCGGCACCATCCTCGGCTCCTCGCGCACCAACCCCCTCAAGGCGGAGAACGGCATCCGCCGGATCAAGGACAACCTGGCCAAGCTGGACGTCCAGGCCCTCATCGCGATCGGCGGCGAGGACACCCTGGGCGTCGCCGCGCGGCTGTCCGACGAGTACGGGGTGCCCTGCGTCGGGGTGCCCAAGACCATCGACAACGACCTGTCGGCCACCGACTACACCTTCGGCTTCGACACCGCCGTCAACATCGCCACCGAGGCCATCGACCGGCTGCACACCACCGCAGAGTCCCATATGCGGGTCCTGGTCGTGGAGGTGATGGGCCGGCACGCCGGCTGGATCGCCCTGCACTCCGGCCTGGCCGGCGGCGCCAACGTCATCCTCATCCCCGAGCAGCGTTTCGACGTCGACCAGGTCTGCGCCTGGGTGACCTCCCGGTTCCGGGCGTCCTACGCGCCGATCGTGGTCATCGCCGAGGGCGCCATGCCGAAGGACGGCGACATGGTGCTCAAGGACGGCTCGCTGGACTCCTTCGGGCATGTCCGGCTCTCCGGGGTCGGCGAGTGGCTGGCCAAGGAGATCGAGGGCCGCACCGGCAAGGAGGCCAGGACCACGGTCCTCGGCCATGTCCAGCGCGGCGGCACCCCGAGCGCCTTCGACCGCTGGCTCGCCACCCGCTTCGGCCTGCACGCCATCGACTGCGTCCACGACGGCGACTTCGGCAGGATGGTCGCCCTGCGCGCCACCGACATCGTCCGCGTTCCGCTCGCCGAGGCCACCGCCCGCCTGAAGACGGTGGACCCGAAGCTGTACGCGGAGGTCGGGGTGTTCTTCGGCTGAACGCGGCGCGTTCCCGGTACCGGCCCTCGTCGCCCCGCCGCGCGAGGGCCGCTGCACCGGGGTCGGTTCTACAGGGCGGGCCGCCGCTCGGAGAACGTGCTCGTCCCGCGCAGCTGACCGACCAGCTCCCGCACGATCGCGGCCCCGTTCAGGCTGAGGACCGACTCCGGGTGGAACTGCACACCCGCGAAACCGGGACCCCGCAGGGCGTGCACCTCGTCGTTCGCGGCCCGGCTCACCTCGATGCCGTGCGCGGCCAGTTCCCGGGCCGTCTCCTCGTCGCAGCGGGCGACGAAGCTGTTGTAGAAGCCGGCGGTCTCGGGCCGCCCGAACAGGTCGATCGCGGTCTGCGCCCCCTGGTACGGCACCTCCTTGCGGACGATGTCCAGCCCCAGCTCGGCCGCGATCAGCTCATGGCCCAGGCAGACGCCCAGCACCCCGTGCCGGTGCCCCCGGAGCACGGTGGCGGTCAGCTCCCGCAGGAACCGCATCTTCGGGTCGGCCAGATCCGCCGGGTCGCCCGGGCCGGGGCCGAGCACCACCGGGCCCTCGTGCGCGAGCACGGCCGCCCGCAGCCCCGGCTCGTCGTACCGCCGTACGGTCACCTCCAGGCCGCCCGAGCGCAGCACATGCGCCAGCATCGCGGTGAAGGTGTCCTCGCCGTCCACGACCAGGGCATGGCCGGTCAGCTCGCGCGCCGGCTCCTGCATCCGCAGCCAGAACGGCGCGAGCGCGGCGCGCCGGCCGTCCAGCGCCGCCCGCACCCGCGGGTCGTCGGCCAGCCGGGGCCGCTCGCGCTCCGCGCGCGGCCGGGACGGACGTACCCCGAGGGCCGCCAGCACCCCCGCCGCCTTCGCGTGCGTCTCCGCGACCTCGCCCGCCGGGTCCGAGCCGCGCACCAGGGTCGCCCCGACCGGGACGCGCAGCCGCCCCTGGGCGGAGATGTCGGCGGTGCGGATCAGGATGGGGGAGTCCAGGGTCTGCGCGCCCCCGTGGTCCCGGCCGAGCAGCGCCAGCGCGCCCGCGTAGTAGCCGCGCCCGCCGACTTCGTGGCGCTCGATGACCCGGCACGCGTTCTGCACCGGCGACCCGGTCACCGTGGCCGCGAACATGGTCTCCTTCAGCACCTCCCGCGCGTCCAGGGAGGACTTGCCGCGCAGTTCGTACTCGGTGTGCGCGAGGTGCGCCATCTCCTTCAGCCGGGGGCCGACGACGACCCCGCCCATGTCGCCGACGGTGCACATCATCTTCAGTTCCTCGTCGACCACCATCGACAGCTCCTCGATCTCCTTGCCGTCGGCGAGGAAGGAGAGGAGATGCCCGGGGGTCGGGCCCTCGGCGGGATAGCGGTACGTCCCGCTGATCGGGTTCATCACGACCGTCCCGCCGGACATCCGGACGTGCACCTCGGGGCTGGCGCCGACCAGCGTGCGCTCCCCGGTGTGCACGACGAACGTCCAGTACGCGCCCCGCTCGCCCTTCAGCAGCCGCCGGAACAGCGCGAGCGCGTCGGCACGGCCGAACCCCGGGATCTCGCCCTCGTAGGTGCGCCGGATCACGAAGTTCGCGCCCTCGCCCCGGCCGATCTCCTCGGTCAGCACCCGCCCGACGATCTCGCCGTACTCCTCGTCGCCCACGTCGAAGCCGCCGCCCTCGACGCGCACCTCGTGCGCCGGGAGCTGCGCCAGTGCCACGTCCAGCGGGACCTCGTACGACTCCTCGGGGGTGAGCACCAGCAGCGGGGTGCCGTCGTCGCGGACGTCGAAGCCGCGCTCGCGGATCTGCCGGAACGGGACCAGTGCCAGTCCCTCGTCGGGCAGGTCGGCGAGCCGGTCGCGGCGGGTCACCGGGCCGAGCAGGACCTCCACCGTGTGCTCGTCGCGGCCCGGGGTGCGGCGGCGGAGCAGGGCGAAGGGGCGGTCGTCGTGCAGGAGCTGTGCCAGGTCCATGGGTCCTCTTCCGTCGATCTCGGTGAGGAACGACCCCGGACACACCGAAGGCCGCCCCTCGGGCGGCCTTCGCGAAGTCTTGCGTACGCGCAGTCAGTGGGCCGCCGGATGAGCGGTCCACCACCAGTTCTGGATCGAAAGCGCGAACATGACGAAAACCCTACCGCACCCGCCCCCCGGTCCACAGGACAACCCGCGCGTCTCACCCTTCGAGCCAGAAGATGGGGCATGCGACACGACCCCGTAATGTTTACGAGGTGACCGTGAACGCTAAGACCAGCCCGAGCGCTGGCAACACCTGGCGAGACCTGCCCGCGGCGCAGCAGCCCGAGTACCCCGACCCCGAGGCTCTGCGCGCAGTGATCGCGGACCTCGAGTCGTATCCGCCGCTCGTCTTCGCGGGCGAGTGCGACCAGCTGCGCGCCCGGATGGCGGCCGTCGCCAAGGGAGAGGCGTTCCTCCTCCAGGGCGGCGACTGCGCCGAGGCGTTCGACGCGGTGTCCGCCGACCACATCCGCAACAAGCTGAAGACGCTGCTCCAGATGGGTGCCGTCCTCACCTACGCGGCCGCCGTGCCCGTGGTGAAGGTCGGCCGTATCGCCGGGCAGTACTCCAAGCCCCGCTCCAAGCCGACCGAGACCCGCGACGGCGTGACGCTCCCGGTGTACCGGGGCGACTCCGTCAACGGCTTCGAGTTCACCGAGGCGTCCCGCATCCCGGACCCCGAGCGGCTCAAGCGCATGTACCACGCCTCGGCGTCCACGCTGAACCTGGTGCGCGCCTTCACCACCGGCGGTTACGCGGACCTGCGCCAGGTGCACGCCTGGAACCAGGACTTCGTGAAGACCTCGCCGTCGGGCCAGCGCTACGAGCAGCTCGCGCGCGAGATCGACAACGCGCTGAACTTCATGCGGGCCTGCGGCACGGACCCGGAGGAGTTCAAGACCGTCGAGCTGTACTCCTCGCACGAGGCGTTGCTGCTGGCCTATGAGTCCGCCCTGACCAGGGTCGACTCGCGCACCGGCAAGCTGTACGACGTCTCCGCGCACATGGTGTGGATCGGTGAGCGCACCCGCCAGCTGGACGGGGCGCACATCGAGTTCGCCTCGAAGATCCGCAACCCGCTCGGCATCAAGCTCGGCCCGACGACGACGGCCGAGGAGGCGCTGCAGTACATCGACCGCCTCGACCCCGAGCGGGAGCCGGGCCGGCTGACCTTCATCGTGCGGATGGGCGCCGACAAGATCCGTGACAAGCTCCCCGAGCTGGTGGAGAAGGTCACGGCGTCCGGCGCGACGGTGGCCTGGGTGACCGACCCGATGCACGGCAACACCTTCGAGGCGGCCTCCGGGCACAAGACCCGCCGCTTCGACGACGTGCTCGACGAGGTCAAGGGCTTCTTCGAGGTCCACAAGGCGCTCGGCACCCACCCGGGCGGCATCCATGTGGAGCTGACCGGCGACGACGTCACCGAGTGCGTCGGCGGCGGCGACGAGATCTTCGTCGACGACCTGCACCAGCGCTACGAGACGGCCTGCGACCCGCGGCTGAACCGCAGCCAGTCGCTGGACCTGGCGTTCCTGGTCGCTGAGATGTACCGGGACCAGTAGGGCCCGGCCGGGCCTGTGGGCGATCTGGGGCGCGGATCACATCCGATCCGCGCCCTTCCCCACTTTTGCGGGCCCTGTGCGGCGGGTAAGGTTAGGTTTGCCTCACCGATCAAGGGGATGGCATCAAGAGAGCGATCCCGTCGGGAGGTGAGTCCGCGTGTACGTCTGCAGCTGCTTCGGCATCACCGAGGCCCAGGTCAAGCAGCACGCGGAGGACGGTGCCGGCACCCCCCGCCAGATAGCCTCCGCCTGCAAGGCGGGCACGGACTGCGGGAACTGTGTGCGGCGCATCCAGGCACTGCTCGGCCGGGGTGCCTGCCCCCGCCGGGAGCTGATCGACCGGCGCGTCCCGGCGCTGGAGCGGCTGGACGACGCGGCCTAGCGGTCGTGCGGGCCGGCGTTCAGTGTGCGGAGAAGCCGCTGGTGCCCGGGCCCGAGGAGTCGGGCTGGCTCTGCTCGATCACGGTCGAGAGGTACAGCGCCTCGCCCAGCTTGTCCACGAGTTCCAGCTGGGTGTCCAGGTAGTCGATGTGGTGCTCCTCGTCGGCCAGGATCGCCTCGAAGACGTTCGCCGAGGTGATGTCGTTCTTCTCGCGCATCACCTGGACGCCCCGGCGCAGCCGGTCGATCGCCTCGACCTCGATCTGCCGGTCCGCCTGGAACATCTCGGTCACCGTCTGCCCGACCCGGACATGGAAGAGCCGCTGGTAGTTCGGCAGGCCGTCCAGCAGCAGGATGCGGTCGGTGAGGATCTCCGCGTGCCGCATCTCGTCGAACGACTCTTCCCGGGTGTATCTGGCGAGCTTCGACCACCCCTTGTGGTCCTGCAGTTTGGCGTGCAGGAAGTACTGGTTGATCGCGGTCAGCTCGGCGGTCAGCTGTTCGTTGAGCAGTTCGATGATCTCGGGGTCGCCCTGCATCGCAATGGACTCCTTCCAGGTAAACCGGACCCGGCCGATAGCGCCGCATGATGGCATCGGCGACGAAGATCGTCCAGTAAGTGTGCACTTAGTAAATATGTACTGAACTGATGCGTCTTGCCCGATTTTCGGGAGGGTGGTCAAGGGCACTGCCCCAGGTCTGTCAGGATGGATACATGGGTCATCCGGTGGAGCGCGAGTCTGGAGCAACGGCAGGGTCCGAGCTTCCGCCGGGTCAGCGGCTCCAGCGCGGCTGGCCGGTCACGCACTACGGACCCGTCCCGAAGTTCCGCCCCGAGCGCTGGGAGTTCCGGGTCTTCGGTGCGACCGCCGACGGTGGCAAGCACATCTGGAACCACGAGGAGTTCACGGCCCTGCCTTACACCACCGTGGTGGCCGATCTGCACTGCGTGACGAAGTTCAGCATGATCGGCGCGGAGTGGGGCGGCGTCCCCGCCCGCACCATCCTCGAGCTGGCCCCGCCGGCGCCGGAGGTCACCCATGTGATGGTCTGGGCGGAGTACGGCTTCAGCTCGAACCTCCGCCTGTCGGACTTCGCCTCGGACCGCACCCTCTTCGCCACTCACAAGGACGGCGAACTCCTCACCGCCGAGCACGGCTTCCCGGTCCGCCTGATCGTGCCGCACCTGTACGCCTGGAAGGGCCCCAAGTGGGTCCGCGGCGTCGAGTACATGACCGCCGACCGCCGCGGCTTCTGGGAGGAACGCGGCTACCACAACATCGGCGACCCATGGAAGGAACAGCGGTACTCGTACCAGGAGGAACCGGGGGAGGGGCCGGAACTCTGACCGGCGGGGCTCTCAGCGCCGCTACCATCTCCGGCGACGAGAAGGCCCGTTCGCTCGCGCGACCGACCCCGGCGCCTCATCCGTCCCTGAGCTTCTTCAGGCGTTCCACGTCCGCCGCGTGTCCCAGCTTGCCGCCGGGCGTCTCGATGATCAGGGGTACGCCCTCGGTCGCGGGGTGGGCCATCAGGGCCCGGAAGGGGGCCTCGCCGATGTGGCCGGCGCCGATGTTCTCGTGCCGGTCCTTGTGCGCGCCGACCACGTCCTTGGAGTCGTTGGCGTGGATCAGTTTCAGGCGGCCCTCGCCGACGGTGTCCACCAGCAGGTCCAGGGTCTGGTGCATCCCGCTCGGCCCGGTCAGATCGTGGCCCGCGGCGAAGACGTGGCAGGTGTCCAGGCAGACCCCGAGCTTCGGGTGCGCGTCGAGTGCCTCGAAGTACGGTCCGAAGTCCCAGGTGCGCGAGCAGAGCGAGGCGCCCTGCCCGGCGGTCGACTCCAGCAGCAGGAACGGGTCGTCGTCGTGCGTCAGCTCGTCCAGCAGCGGCAGCATGTGCGCGCGCACCTGCTTGAGCGCCACCTCCCGGGCCCGCCCGCCGGTCGCGCTCCCGGTGTGCACGACCACACCCAGCGCGCCGATCTCCCGCCCGCGCCGCAGGGAGTGCCGCAGCGACTCCACCGACCGCTCCACGGTCGCCTCGGTGTGCGAGCCGAAGTTGATCAGGTAGGGCGCATGGACGTAGGCCGGGATCGACTCCTCGGCGCAGGCCGCGCGAAAGGCCTCGTCCTGCCGGGGATTCCCGGCGGGCGTGGCCCAGCCCCGCGGGTTGGCCACGAAGACCTGCACGGTCTCCGCCCGCAGCTCACGGGCGTACGACAGCCCGACGGAGTGCAGGCCACCGGCGACGGGGACATGACCGCCGACGGGGTTGCGGGCGGGGGAGGCCGGGAGCGAGGGAGAGTTTGCTGAGGTCATGGCTCACCCAGCATGCCAGGACGAGTGGGGACGCCCTCGATCAGGGTACGACTGCACCAGCGCACCTGTGCGGACGCCAGGGGCGGGTGTACAGGGGGACGTCGTCAGCCTCTCACTGCCGGACGGAGGCAGCGTCCGCGTCGAACCGGTCGACGAGGACGTCTACGGGGGCCGGGACCGGGCCGGCCGGGCCATCGGGATCATCCTCCGGGTCACCGCCGCGTCCGGTGCCCTGTCCCGCAGGACCGCCGGCCCCATCACCCGGGAGGCCGCCACGTCCTTCGCACCGCAGCCGCCGTGCGAGGTGGGGAACCGGTCGCCGACCAGGGATCGCCCCGGTGGCGCCCGGGCCGTCCTGCCACGGCCGGCCGAGGGCGGATGCTCAGCTGCCAGACGTCGGTTGCGGTCAACTCCGCGACCGGTTCCACCCTCAGAGGCCCATCGACGGCGGCCGGTTGACACTGTTGCCGACGGGCGCGCAAGTGCCCCGGTCAGCGGATGGTGATCGTGATGGTCGCCCCCTTGGGCGCCTTGTCGCCGCCCCGCACCGACTGCTTCTTCACGGTGTCGCCGAACAGCCCGAGCAGGCCGCGGTCCTCGTTCACCTTGAACCCGGCGCCCTCCAGCGCCTTGTGGGCGTCGTCGACGCTGTCGCCGACCACGTCCGGCACCTCGACCATCTCCGGTCCCTTGGACAGCGTCAGCGTCACCGTGTCGCCCTCGGCGGCCTGGCTGCCGTCTCCCGGGCTCTGCTGGGCCACCTTGCCCTTGTCGTACTCGGAGTTGACCTGCTGGGGCGCGATCCGCACCTTCAGCCCGGCGTCCGTCAGCTGCTGTCTGGCGTCGGCAGGATCGTCACCGGTGACGTCCGGCACGTCGATCGGGCGGCCCTTGCTGACGGTCAGCGCGATCGCCGACCCGGCGTGCCGCTTGGTGCCGGCCTGCGGAGTGGTCGCGATCACCGCGCCCTTGGCGACGTCCTCGCTGAACTCCCGGGTGACCATGCCCGGTTCCAGCCCGTCCGCCCTCAGCCGCGCTCGCGCCTCGGCCAGGGGACGGCCCGCGACATCGGGCACGTTCACCGTCGCCGGGCCCAGCGAGATGGTCAGCGTCACCGAGTCGTGGTCACGGATCCGGGCGCCGGGCGCGGGATCGGTGCCGATGACCGTGCCCCGCTGGACCGCGTCGTTGTACTCGCGCTTGACCTGCCCGACCTCCAGGCCGGCCGACCTGAGCCGGTCCCGGGCCTGTGCCTCGGTCTTGGCCAGCAGCGGCGGGACCTTCGTGAACTGGCCGGAGTTTATGTACCAGACCCCGGCGCCCACGCCGAACACCACCAGCACGGCGGCGACGATCGTCAGCACCAGGCGCCGCGACCGGCGCGGCGGCAGCGGCGGCGCCTGCAGCCGGCTGGTGTGCTGGACGCCACCCCCGGCCGGCTCCTCCTCGTCGACGGGCAGCGGCCGGGATTTGGATCCCCCCGCGCGAGCGAAGCCGAGCGTGGGGGAGGTCAGCGAGCGCGGTATCACGCTCGTACGGTCGCCGGCGTTGTCGTGCACCGCGGACAGCGCCTGCGGCGGCACCGCGTCCAACTGCTCGTCGCTCAGTCCCTGGCGTGCCTCGCGCACCTGGGCGAGCAGCGCCACGGCGTCGTGCGGCCGGATGTCCGGGGTGCGCGCGGTCGCCGAGGCGACCACCTCGTCCAGCTCGTACGACAGCCCGGGCACCAGCGCCGAGGGCGGCGGCACGTCCTCGTGGATGTGCTTGTAGAGGACCTGGGCGGGGGAGTCCCCGGAGTGCGGCTTGCCGCCGGTCAGCATCTCGTAGAGCACGACACCGCACGCGTAGACGTCGACACGCGGATCGGCGGTGCCCTGCTCGATCTGCTCGGGCGCGAGATACGACACGGTCCCGAGGACGGCGCCGGTGGTGCTGGTCTGGGTGTCCACGGACCGCACGAGCCCGAAGTCGGCGACCTTGACCCTCCCGTCGTCGCCTATCAGCACGTTCTCGGGCTTCATGTCCCGGTGCACGAACCCGGCCCGGTGCGCGGCGCCGAGCGCGGCGAGGACGGGTTCGAGGATGTCCAGGGCCGCGCGGGGCTGCAGCGCCCCGCGCTCGCGCAGCACGTCCCGAAGGGTGCACCCGGCGACGTACTCCATCGCCAGATACACGTACGACCCGTCGGTCCCCTGGTCGAAGACCTGTACCACGTTCGGGTGCGCCAGCCGGGCGACGGACTTCGCCTCCCGGATGAACCGCTCCACGAAGGATCCGTCGGCCGCGAGCGTCGGGTGCATCACCTTCAGCGCGAGCACACGGTCCAGACGGGTGTCCAGGGCCCGGTAGACCGTGGCCATCCCGCCGACCGCGATCCGGGCGTCGACGCGATAACGGCCGTCGAGCACCTGCCCGACGAGGGGGTCCTGAAGGGTCGTATCCACGCAGGGGAGTCTACGAGGACGGACCGACAAACCCCCGGCCGAGCCCATTTCCGCCCTGGTACTGAAGCTGACCTGTAACGCTTCCCACACCACCCACGCACCCGCGGCCGCCGACGGCGGCGACTAGAACGCCGGTCGCTCAGGATCCAGCCGGGCCAACCCCTCCGCAGGAGACGACGCCTGCGCGAGGTACCGCCGCGGAATCCGCCCCGCCAACCGAGCCAGCCGACCCCCCTCCACGGCATGCCGCATCGCCGCCGCCATGAGCTCCGGCTCCTGCGCCCGCGTCACCGCGGAGGCGAGCATCACCCCCGCACACCCCAGCTCCATGGCCAGCGCGACATCGGACGCCGTACCGGCCCCCGCATCCAGAATCACCGGCACACGCGCGTGCTCGACGATCAGCTGGAAGTTGTGGGGATTGCGGATCCCGAGCCCGGACCCGATCGGCGACCCCAGCGGCATGACGGCCGCACACCCCACGTCCTCCAGCTTCCGCGCCAGCACGGGATCGTCATTGGTGTACGGCAGCACCGTGAACCCGTCGTCGACCAGCGTCTCCGCCGCCTCCAGCAGCTCCACCGGATCCGGCAGCAGCGTCCGCTCGTCGGCGATGACCTCCAGCTTGATCAGGTCCGTGCCCAGCGCCTCCCGCGCCAGCCGCGCGGTCAGCACGGCCTCGCCCGCCGTGAAACAGCCCGCCGTGTTCGGCAGCACCCGGATGCCCAGCCTCTCCAGCACCGACAGCACCGAACCGTGCACGGAGGGGTCCACCCGCCGCATCGCGACCGTCGTCAGCTCCGTACCGGAGGCGACCAGCGCCCGCTCCAGCACCTCCAGGCTGGGCGCACCGCCGGTGCCCATGATCAGCCGCGACGAGAAGGTCGTACCCCCCAGGACCAAGGGATCGTCGGCCATGGCTCAGCCTCCCTGGACCGCGGTGAGGACTTCGACCCGGTCGCCCTCGGCCAGCGCCGTGGTCGCCCACTGCGCGCGCGGGACGACGGTCTCGTTGACGGCGGCGGCCACCCCGGCGGGCGACGGGGCCAGCGACCGTACGACGGCGTCGAGAGCGGTGCCCGGAGCGATCTCCCGGCGCTCTCCGTTGACAGCGATGGAAACGGTGAGGGAGATGGTCATGCGGGCTGCTCCATGAGGACGGCGGCGCCGAAGCGCTGCGGCGTGAAGGGACGGGCTTCTTCCGGGAGCCGGCCGCTCGCCAGCACCTCGGCCAGCACATCCCCGGTGACCGGCGTGAGCAGCACCCCGTTGCGGTAGTGCCCGGTGGCCAGCAGCAGCCCTTCCAGGCCGGACGGGCCGAGCAGCGGCGCGTTGTCGGGGGAGCCGGGGCGCAGCCCGGCCCGGGTCTCGGTGAGCGGCAGTTCGGTGATGCCCGGCACCAGCTCATGGGCGTCGCGCAGCAGCTCGTACACCCCGCCCGCGGTGACGGTCGTGTCCCAGCCCAGCTCCTCGCTGGTCGCGCCGACGACCAGTTCGCCGTTCTCACGGGGCACCAGATAGATCTGGCTGCCGCGGACCACGGCCCGTACGGTACGGCTGAGGAACGGCGCGTACCGGCGCGGCACCGTCAGCCGCAGCACCTGCCCCTTCACCGGCCGCACCGGCGGCAGCAGCGCCTCCGGCACGCCCGCGAGCCGCCCGCTCATGCTGCCGGCCGCGAGCACCACCTGCCCGGCGCGCAACTCGGTGCCGTCCGCGAGCGTGACCCCGGCGGCCCGGTCCCGTACGACGTCCAGCCGCTCGGCCCACGCGCGGTGGAACACCACGCCGGCCCGCTCGCACGCGGCCACCAGCGCCGCCGCGAGCCGCCGCGGGTCGATCTGGTGGTCGCCGTCGACCCGTAGCCCGCCGCGCACCCCGGGCGCCAGCATCGGCTCCAGGCGCCGGCACTCCCGCCCGGACAGCCACTCCGAGTCCAGGCCGGAGCGCTGCTGCAGCGCGTGCAGTTCACGCAGATGGGCGCGGTCGTCGGCGTCGAGGGCGACCGCGAGGGTGCCGCAGCGGCGGTAGCCGAGGTCGTGGCCGGTCAGCTCGGTCAGCTCGGCCGCGAAGTCCGGGTAGCGCCGGGCCGATTCCAGGTTCAGGGCGAGCAGTTTCTCCTCGCCGTAGTGCAGTTCGGTGACCGCGGCCAGCATCCCGGCCGCGACCCGCGCGGCCCCGCCCCCGGGCTCGGGGTCCACCACGGCCGTCGCGATCCCGCGCTGCGCCGCGCGCCAGGCCGTGACCAGGCCGATGATTCCGCCCCCCAGGACAAGGACGTCGGACGTATCGGACGTACGTGACGACATGGGCGTCCAGCCCCTCCCTTCGCCGGCATGACCCGGATCAGGTTCGTACGGTCGGAGGCCGCCAGCCTCCCTCTCAGCCCGGTGCGTCCGGGCTCCCGCGAGTGCTTGTACGGTGGCCACCCTAGCCCGCCCCCCTCGTCACCCGTAAGGGAGCCCCTGCCGATGACCCGGTCGCTCGACGGACTGATCCTCGCCCCCGTGGCGGACCAAGCCCCAGGTCAGGTGGGTACCCGCACCCGGTTCGCGTACCACGAGGAGGACGGCGGGATCTGGGCCGAGTACGCGGGCGGCGATGTCGTACGCGGTCATCTGGTCGGCACCCGGGAGGGTGACCGGCTGGACTTCCGCTACGTCCAGCTGAAGACCGACGGGACGACCTCCTCGGGGCACTGTGTCTCCACGGTCGTGGAGCTGCCGGACGGGCGGGTGCGGCTGGAGGAGACCTGGGAGTGGGAGTCCCAGGCCGGCGCCGGTACGAGCGTTGTGGAAGAGGTCACCGGGCACGCCCGCTGACTGACGCGTTGTCACGTGTCTATGGTGATCGGGTGAGCGAGCAGACAGCGCAAGGGGGCACGTCAGCGGGGCGGCGCGTGGTCGTCGTCGGTGCGGGCATGGCCGGGGTGCAGACCGCGGTCGCGCTGCGGGAACTGGGCTTCAAGGGCCCCGTCACCGTGATCGGCGCGGAGCCGCACCAGCCGTACGACCGGCCGCCCCTGTCGAAGGCCGTGCTGCTCGGCAAGGCCGAGGACTCCGCCTTCGACGTGGACTTCGAGTCCCTCGGCGTCGAGCTGCGGCTCGGCTGCGAGGCGCTGGCCCTGCGCCCCGCCGAACACGAGCTGGACACCGAGGCGGGCCCGGTGCCGTACGACGTCCTGGTCCTCGCCACCGGCGCCGAGCCGATCACCCTGCCCGGCACCGAGGGAGTGCCCGGGGTGCATCTGCTGCGCACCCTGGACGACGCCGAACGGCTGAAGCCGGTGCTCGCCCGGCAGCACGACATCGTGGTCGTCGGCGCCGGCTGGATCGGCGCCGAGTTCGCCACGGCCGCCCGCGAGGCCGGCTGCGCGGTGACCGTCGTGGAGGCCGCCGACCGTCCGCTCGCCGGCGCCCTGCCCCCCGAGGTCGCGGCCCCCATGACCGGCTGGTACGCCGACGCGGGTGTGGAACTGCGCACCCACGCGCGCGTGGAGCGCATCGAGCCCGGCGCGGTGGTGCTCGCCGACGGCACCCGGCTGCCCGCGGGGGCCGCCGTCGTCGGCATCGGCGCCCGCCCCGCCACGGCCTGGCTGGCCGGCTCCGGCGTCGAGCTGGGCCCGCACGGGGACGTCCTCGCCGACAACCGTCTGCGCACCTCCGTGGAGGACGTGTACGCCGTCGGCGACTGCGCGTCCTTCCCCTCCGCCCGCTACGGCGAACGGCTGCTCGTCCACCACTGGGACAACGCCCTCCAGGGCCCGCGCACGGTGGCCGCGAACATCCTCGGCGAGACCCCGGCGGTCTACGACCCGGTGCCGTACTTCTGGTCCGAGCAGTTCGGCCGCTTCGTGCAGTACGCCGGCCACCACGCCGCCGCCGACCGCATGGTCTGGCGCGGCGACCCGTCCGGCCCGGCCTGGACGGTGTGCTGGCTCCACGAGAACCGGCTGATGGCCCTGCTGGCGGTGGGCCGTCCGCGTGATCTGGCGCAGGGCCGGCGGCTGATCGAGGCGGGCCGCGCCATGGACCCGGAGGCCGTGGCCGACCCTGGAAAGCCCCTGAAGGATGCCGCGGTCGACCAGTCAGGGGGCTCCGGGCGGCGCCCGTAGGGGGCGCGGGGCTGTGTCTGATACGCGGCTACCGCCGCGTGGGCACGAGCAACCAGGACGAACCCGCACCCGCCGGACGACACAACCCGGGACCGACCACATCGCGGCCGAACCGGCGGAGCGCCTACGCTTGTCCTGTGACCGAGATTGACGCAAAGATCGATGCTCTCGTCCCCGCCTGGCTCACCCTCCCCGACATCGCCGAACAGTTCGGCGTCGAGGTGACGCGCGTGCGGCAGCTGGTCAAGGAGGGCCAGCTCATCGCCGTACGCCGGGGTGAGAACCGCGCACTGCACGTCCCCGCCGCCTTCATCGACGGGGACAAGGTCGTCAAGGGCCTGTCCGGCACCCTGACGCTCCTGCGGGACGACGGCTTCACGGTCGAAGAGATGATCGAGTGGCTCTTCACCCCCGACCCGACCCTGCCCGGCACCCCCGCGCAGGCTCTGAGCGAGAATCGCGGCACGGAGGTGAAGCGCCGCGCCCAGGCGCTCGCCGTCTGAGCCGAATCGCACATGAGGGGTGGTGGGGGGGGGGGGGGGGGGGGGGGACAAACCCCCCCAACCACAAAAAAAAAACAAAAAAAAGGAAAAACACAAGCGCCCCCCCCCACCCCCCCCCCTCCCCTCCACCCCCCCCCCCCCCCCTCCCCACCCC